>CAJQGR010000022.1 GCA_905477785.1 uncultured Hellea sp. | reverse complement strand
GGTCGCAAGGTCCAGGCGGGCAAAATGTTAATAAAATTAATACAGCTATTCACCTAAGATTTAATATAATAGATTCCACACTACTTGAAGGTTATAAAAAACGCCTAATGTCTTATCCTGATAAAAGAATAAGCGATAAGGGTGTAATAGTAATAAAGGCACAAAATCACCGAACACAAGAAAGAAATAAACAAGAAGCTTTTGACCGACTAAGGTTATTATTACAAAAAGCTTTAACCCCTAATAAATATAGAAGGCCAAGTACACCAAGTTATGGATCCGTAAAGCGCCGACTAAAGAAGAAATCTGAGAGAAAAGAGATTAAAAACCTTAGAAAAAAAATAAAGGATTTCGAGTGAAGAATTTATATAACACCAAGGTCTAAAAAATCATGAATATGAATAATTCCAGAAACAAAACCTTGGTTATTAAGAACAAAAAGTGAGGTTATTTTATTTTCACTTAATAGCATAAGTCCCTTAGAAGCAAGATCGTCTTCTAAAATTGTTAATGGGTTAGTTGACATTATTTCATCTACTAAAGTATCAGATGTAATATTCGTATAACTTCGTCTTAAATCTCCATCAGTTATTATTCCATAAAGTTTATTGTTTGAAATTTGAATGACTCCAAGAAAACCTAGTTTATTTTTATTAATTAATTTTACGGCATGCGCAACACTGCTACCTTTTTGACATACCATATTTTCGCTTAAAGGCCTCATTATAGATTTAATTCTCTTTAATCTTTCTCCAATTTTACCGCCTGGATGAAAATTAAAAAAATCGGAAGGCGTAAAACCACGTTTTTTTAATAAGGCAATAGCAAGCGCATCACCAAGAGCAAGCATAACAACACAAGAGGTAGTAGGTGCATAAGTAATGCTGCAAGCTTCATCAACTTCAGGTAAAATTAACGAAACAAATGAAGACTTGTCTAATGTGGACCCTCTACCCGCCGTTATACTTACTATAGGTATATTATGTCGTGTGGCATAATTTATAATACCAGAAAGGTCATTAGTTTGACCTGAATTAGAAATCATTAAAATAACATCGCTGTTTGATATCATACCTAAATCACCATGATTGGCTTCGGCTGCATGAACGAAAGTTGAAAGAGTTCCTGTTGAAGCAAATGTTGAAGAAATTTTTCTGCCAATATGACCAGACTTACCCATACCCGTAACGATTAGACGACCCTGCATATTAAATATTAATTCAACAACCTTATTAAAGTTCAGTCCTAAACCTTCACTACTGGAATCATCAAGAGCCGCTAATAAAGATCTTAAACCTTCGATTTCCACGGAAATTACATCATTCGCTATACGATTCACATTTTCCTCAAATAGTTTAAATTAAATTTTTAAAATTAATATGCCAAACATATAAACCAAATAATAGTAAATTAATAACTTATATGATATTTAATTCATATGGATGAAATTATTAAAACGTTAATTGTAATACCGGCACGGTACGCTTCCACTAGATTTCCTGGAAAACCTCTGGAGAATATAAACGGTGTATCTATGATACGCCGTACAGCTCAAATAGCAAAAAAAATAATATCTAATCAAATTAACTGTGATTATGTTGTAGCAACTGAGGATGTTAGAATTAAAGACCATTGTGATAATTATGGAATTAATTGCTTAATGACATCAAGAAGTCATTCAAGTGGATCTGATCGTATACTTGAAGCATGCCTAATCAGTGAAAAAATTTACAATATAGACTATTCTTTCATAATTAATCTTCAAGGTGACGCTCCTTTTACGCCACCAAGCTATATAGAAATAATAATAAAAGAACTACACAATGGAGCCAAGGTAGTTACTCCAACTATAAATTTATCTTGGGTGGACTTGGATAAATTACGTAAAAGAAAATTAGTAGTCCCTTTTAGCGGGACAACTGTAATGAAAAACCATAGTAACGATGCTTTATGGTTTTCTAAGAACATAATACCTGCAATTAGAAATGAAGCTAATCTCATGAAAACATCAAAATACTCTCCAGTTTATCAACATGTAGGTCTCTATGGATATACAAAAGAAACTCTCAAAACATTTACTAAATTACCAATGAGTAATTATGAAAGATTAGAGGGCCTTGAACAGCTAAGGCTTATTGAAAATGGTATAAAAATAAAATGTGTTGAAGTAGAAAGCCCATATATCAATATTGGAGGTATTGATACACCAAATGATCTTAAAGAAACTGAAAGTTTACTTTTAAAATATGGTGATACCTTCTAATGGCTCGTGTGATTATATGCAGACATGGTAATACTTTTGATAGTGGGGATACTGTTAGAAGAGTTGGCGCGCGAACTGATATATCTCTATCAATATCGGGTATCGAACAGGCTAAATTTTTAGCTGAACAGTTTTCTACCCTTAAGTCTGGGTATAATTTTTCAAGAGCCTATTGCTCACCTCTTGAACGAACCAAAAGTACTTGCGCCTACATATTATCGAAAGGGCATAAGGCAAAGATCCCCACTATTTTAAACTTTCTAAAAGAAATTGACTATGGACCAGATGAAAATAAAAAAGAAAGTTACGTTATTAAAAGATTAGGAATAAAAGCATTAGATTTGTGGGATTTACAGGGCATATCGCCTGAGGGTTGGTTGGTTGACACCGAAGAAATTATATCTTCATGGAAATTATTCCTTGAAAGCTTAATTGATACCAATGAAGACATTCTGGTGGTTACAAGCAATGGTATCGCAAGATTTTTATTTGACGCAGTACATAATATAGAAGTTACAATGACGAGGAAATTAAATACAGCGTGCTTTGGACTAATTGAAGTAAATCATAGCACAACATCATTAAAGTTTTGGAATAAAAAAACATTAGAGTGTTAATATAAAATACTGTTAATTAATAATAATTTCTAATTTATCGTATGCCACTATCGTATTTCCAAAAATTTCATTGGATAAAGTTTCATAATCCATATCAATATGTAAATTGGTTAAAATACCTTGTTTAGTTCGAGTTTTAGCGATCCACGCTAAAGCTTTATCAGCATTAAAATGTGTAGGATGATCTGAGTACCGAAGTGAATCTATAATCCACGTATGTGTATCCTCAAAATATTTAATACTTTTATCGGGTATGTCCCATAAATCAGGAGAATAAACTAGCTTATTCTCAAACTTGAACCCTAATGATGGTGTAGGACCATGGCTCAATGTAATTGATTTTATATCAACCCCGCCACCAGGGCCATTTACAACGAAACTTTCCCCTCCCTTTATTAGTGGTTTCATTTCTAATATGGATGGATGATGACGCCCGTCAGGTACTTCAAAGCAATAATCAAACCTTTTAGATAGATGTTGATGCGTATGTTCATCCATATAGGTTGGAATTTTTTTTCGCATTCGGTAAGCAAGTGCTCGAAGGTCATCTATTCCATGAGTTTGATCAGCATGATCATGAGTATACAAAAGTGCATCTATTCTTTTTACATCAGAACTTAACAACTGCTCTCGTAAATCAGGTGAAGTATCAATCAAAATTATTGTTTTGTCATCAAGTGAAGGCTCTTTAGAACCAACCCAGTATTCAAGAAGAAGAGAACAACGAGTTCTTCTGTTTTTTGGTTCTTTAGGGTTACATACTCCCCAATCACCACCAACCCTTGGAACACCGCCAGATGATCCACAGCCAAGTATTGTAGCCTTTAAGGTCATAACTTTTTTGCTTTCGTAAATAAATTAAAAAAAGCATCGGTTGTTTTTTGTGCTGTTTCTTCGTAAGTCCACCCCTTAATTAAAGCAAGCTCTGAGCAGATTTCAGTTAAATAGGACGGTTCATTTCGCCTACCCCTGTGAGGCACTGGAGCTAAATAAGGGCAATCAGTCTCTAACATTATTCGATCATCAGGCATTGCTTTAGCCAGAGATCGAACATTATCAGCATTCTTAAAGGTTATAATTCCCGAGACAGAAAAATAAAATCCTTGATCAGCAGCCCACATAGCTAAATCTGCGCCAGAAGTATAACAGTGTAATTCCGCTTTAAATAATCCGTAATTTCTAATTGCATCAGATAATATATTATACATTAATTTGTCAGCGTCACGCGTATGAATAATTAAAGGTAATTTAGTTTCTTTAGCTGCGATTATGTGAGCTTTGAAATTAGAAATTTGCTCTGCCTCAGAACTAAAACCGTAATGAAAATCAAAACCAGTTTCGCCTATACCAATTACTTTTGGATGCTCTGATAGTTTAATTAGTTCATCAGCAGTTATATTAGGATTTTCATTAGCATAATGGGGGTGCGTACCAACACTTGCCCATATATTAGGGTCTTTGTTAGCAACTTCAATAACATCATCAAAATCAGATATTCTGCATGCTATGTTTAACATAGTGCCAACACCAGCTGAACGTGCCCGAGAAATTACCGCGTTCACATCCTGTGCAAATTTTTCATTATGCAGGTTAACATGACTATCAACAATCATTTTAAAGTCCCTATAGAGTTAAACAAATCTATAAAAACTGTTTTTTTATCCATATTTAATTTAGCTTCAAGTTTTTGCATTTCAACAGATTTTTCCCAAAGGGATTGCCATTGTGCAGTGGATTTTATTGTTTTAATTGGGCTAAATGCTCCATGCCATTCACCAGTGCAGCTATAAATAGCCTGTGCATGAAGCGTATCTTGTAGCGCTTCCCAAAACAATTTTCTAGCAGATAGGTTTTTTGCCGCAGCTAAGTTATTAATTAAATTAAAATCTAAAGGATTATTATCATCAGCTAGTTCTCTTAAATAACGACTAAGCGGCTCAATAACTAAATCATAATTATTAATCAATGATATTGCCTTTCCAGGTGCACCTCTTGATAGTAGAACAGCATTATTTATGGTGCTTTTTGGAACATTCACTCTAGTAGATAACCATGTTTTGACTTCTTCATTATCAATGCTTTTTAGTGGCAATCTTACGCAGCGAGATTTAATGGTAGGAAGCAATATTCCGGGAGATGCTGATAACAAAATTACTAAAGATTTGTCTGGGGGCTCCTCAAGTAATTTTAATAAAGCATTTTGAGAGTTCAAATTCAGATTGTCAGCTGAATCTATTAAGCATATACGTAATGCATTGTCTTCTGCTGCGGTACTTTGAAAAAACTCACTTAATTCTCTTATAGAACTAACAGGTATTTCCGATCGCAATTTTTTTGATTTATGGTCATATGGTATCCTGACAAGTTTAAAATTACCATGTCCGAGACTCTCAACTTTTTGAGCAACTATATCTGTATTAGGTACATCTAAGCTATTAGGGAGTAATGACTTAGCACCGAGAGCAAATCTAATTATTCTATAAGCTAAAGTTGCCTTACCAACGCCTGGTGCACCGGTTATAAGCCAACCATGATGCATTCTACCAGTATTTACAGCTTTAATGAATGACGCTTCAGCTATTCTATGCCCAACTAAATCATATGTCTTTCTTGGGTGAAGACATCCAGGAATACAGTCTGGTTCCGGAAAATTATCTAATTCTTTATTAAGCACTGCTGCCAAGCTTGCCCGCTAGATCAGGGTACTTTTGGCTTAACGCAAACAGTATTCGAGTTTGCACACCATCTCTGGACTCAGATGCATCGACATTAAAGAACCTATGATTATTTTCATGACTAATTTTTAAAAATGCATCCCGTAATGCATTATGGAAATTAATGGATTCCGAGTCAAAACGTGACATATCTTCACCTCTTGTTTCCACTCTTTTCTGAGCAAGAATAGGATCTATATCAAATAATATTGTGAGATCGGGTTCGAAATTATCCATTACTGCATTATGCAAAGATTGCACTCTTTCAGGGCCTAAACCGCGAGCGTAACCTTGGTAAGCAAGACTTGAATCAGCAAACCTATCACTTATAACCCAAACACCTCTTGACAATGCAGGCTTAATTAGTTTTTCCACATGATCTAATCTGGCTGCGTACATTAACAGAAGCTCTGTCATACCTGACCAGCGATCCGATGTTCCCTCCAAAACTAAATTCCTAATTGCTTCTGCACCAAAAGTTCCTCCGGGTTCACGTGTTAATAAAGTTTCAACACCTGCACCCTCCAAAGCTTTACAGAGTAATTGGGCCTGTGTAGTTTTACCTGCCCCTTCTCCGCCTTCAAAAGTTATAAATTTACCAACAGACATCAATTTCCTCTTATTTTGTTTTTTAATACTGACCAAGCAATACCAAATAATGAATCTTTATTAATACTTTCTGCAGATAATAGTGGAACAACACGATCAACCCTGCCCGGTACTGATATAACCATATCTGCAATATGCTCTCCCTTCTCTATAGGCGCAATTGCATCTTTGTAAGATATTTTAGTCTTTAAACCAGTTCTATCCCCATAATACATACCTACATTTATATCTATTCCAGCCATTACGCTTACTTTGCTCTTTGAACCCAAGTAGGTATCAATTTCACCAACGATGTCATCCTTTGCATAGAGAGAATAAACTTTGAATTGATCAAAAGCAGCTTGCATAAGCTTTTGACTAACTCTCGATCTTTCAGATTTGCTTTGAAGTCCATTAACTACAATAATACGTCTTTTATTATCTCTTTTTGCAGAACCCACTAATCCGTACCCAGAATCTTCGGTGCTGCCAGTTTTAACACCATCTGCACCGATAAATTTATCAAGAAGTGGATTTCTATTATCTTGCGTTATTCCATTCCAGGTGAAAGATCTTTCACTATAAATTGTAAAATAATCTGGGTGATTATCCATTGAATATTTAGTTAAAGTAGCAAGATCAAAAGCACTTATTTTATGTTCAGGATGCGGCCATCCTGTTGCATTTTTAAAATTTGCCGTCGTTAAACCCATTTCTTTGGCTTTTGCGTTCATGCGATTAGCAAAAAATTCTTCACTTCCAGCCATACCTTCTGCAATAGCAATACAAGCATCATTGCCAGACTGAACTACGATGCCACGGAGTAAATCCATAACAGTTACAAGTGATCCAGCCTCTAAGAACATTGTTGAAGACCCAGATGACACACCACCTCTTCGCCAAGCATCATCTGAGACAAGGTATTTAGTATCAGGTGAAATTATTCCATCTTTTAAAGCATCAAATATCATATGTGCAGTCATAATTTTTGTCATAGATGCAGGCGACATTGGAACTCTAGCATCTTTTTCAAATAAAACTTCCCCAGTAGCCACATCAACAATTATCGCATGGGGCGCTTCAATGTAAAAACTACTGTCTTGGGCCGAAGAGTAGCTTCCCATAGGAAATAACAATAAAAAAAAGAAAGTAATAAAACGCAACACGATAGACCTTAATAGAATCAAACTTACAATAGTCAATAAAACACTAAAATCCTAATAATCTAATAATAAAATAATAGTAATTATATCTATGTTTAATAAGCTCTATCGTATATCTTTTTTGTTTGCGGGTCCCGCATATTGCACCCGAACTTTAGCAAGACCTTTTTCTGCTGTGCCTAACGCTTTAGCTGCAGCCGATGACAAATCAATAATTCGATTTCCAATAAAAGGGCCGCGGTCATTAAGACGAAGCATTAATGACTTACCGTTTTCTAAATTAGTTACATAAAGCATGGAGTTTAAAGGTAATGTTTTATGTGCTACTGTTAAATCATACTGGTTGTAAATTTCACCTGTAGCTGTTGGCTTTCCATGAAATTTATCTCCATACCAAGATGCAATGCCCACAACATCATAATAAGGTTCATGTTTTGGAGTATAATACTTACCCATTATTTTATAGCGCTTTCCAACACGCTGATGATTATACAAAGTTCTGTCAATATTAGCTGGATTGAACTTACTTTCACCAGACTCATAAAGCATGTAATCAGAATCAGAATATGAATTTGGCTTACTTATCTTATATGTAATATCAGAATTTGAATATATGGATGATGAGCAAGCACTTAAAAGAAAAAGTAGTAAAATAAAAGTTAATCTGAATGATGTTAATTTAATGCAAAATAAGACGTTTAACATAGGTTTCCTTGAACGTTTATCAATTTTAAATATAGCAATATATCTAGTCTGCTAAATAAAAGAGTTTAAGTATATGTTAACAAATAAGGTAAATTGCTTTCCTAAAATTTATATAAAAAAACGTCTTGAACATATATCTAAAACGTCTTAGAGCGACCCTCGCGTAACCGGCACTTTCTTTTACGGGTGGGTGGCAGAGTGGTTGAATGCACCGGTCTTGAAAACCGGCATAGGTGAAAGTCTATCGGGGGTTCGAATCCCTCCCCGTCCGCCATTACGGTATAAGAAATTTTGTTTTCCTTTTTGCAAAAAGTAATATCTTTATAAGGTATTTAAAATAAATTCGCAAAGTAGAAATTATTTTTTTTATTTCAACCTTATTTAACAACCATAACTACTTCCTGTAGTTTCTCGACAGATGGAAGAAAGAGACCTGGAAATATCGTTGAGGCTACTACTAATTTCTTT
>CAJQGR010000021.1 GCA_905477785.1 uncultured Hellea sp. | reverse complement strand
GCAGCGTGTACTTATGCTATTCTGTCTTTGGTAAAACCAGGCGATCATATTTTACTTACAGATTCATCATATGGTCCGATTAGAAATTTTTGTATGCAATATTTATTGGGTATGGGAGTTGAAGCTGAATTGTATAATCCACGCTTGGGATCTAATATTGAAAAATATATAAAAAAATCAACTAAATTAATAATTATGGAAAGTCCCGGTTCTTTATCATTTGAGATTCAAGATGTTCCTGCCATAGTAAAAGTTGCTAAAAAATATAATATCAATACATTTATCGATAATACTTGGTCAGCAGGTATTAGCTTTAATCCACTTAAACTTGGCGTGGATGTTTCTTGTCATTCGGCAACTAAGTATTTTGGAGGTCACAGTGATATAATGTGCGGAGTTGCCATTAGCCGTACAATAGAGATAGCCAATAAAATTAAACAGACAGCTAAGCATTTAGGAAACTCTGTACCTTCAGAAAATGTATACGGTATATTAAGAGGTTTCAGAACTTTAGTTACAAGATTTAAGCAACAAGAAAAAACTAGTCTATTATTAGCTTCATGGCTTAATGAACAAAGTAAAATTTCGAGAGTAATACATCCTGCTCATATTAGTCACCCCGATCATGAATTATGGAAGAGAGATTTTACTGGTGGAGGATGTATTTTTAGTGCTGTTTTAAATCCTTGTTCTGAGAAGGAAGTAGATAAATTCATCAATAGACTTGAATTGTTTGGAATTGGCTTTTCATATGGTGGATACGAAAGCTTATGTATAAATTGTGATCCCCAGCTTATGAGAAAGAAAACAAAAAAGCCGTCAGGACCACTGATAAGATTTGCTTGTGGCTTAGAGGATTTGGAAGATCTTAAAAATGATATCGAAAAATCATTATTTAAATTACAACTCGATTAAAAATACTGTTAATTATTATGGCGGGCCCGGCAGGACTCGAACCTGCAACCTGCCGCTTAGAAGGCGGCTGCTCTATCCAGTTGAGCTACGGACCCCAATAAATTAATGCGTCCATGGAATTTTTCTGTCATAAGAAAAATTATCAGCATATGATCTTTTAATACGGTTTATTCTTTCTCTTTCTATTACCCGATGAGGAATATTGTTACTTTTAGCATAGTTTATAGCTTCATCTCTAGACTTAAATTCTAGTGTTACTTGAGACAATGCATCTTTACTGCGTTTAGTTCCTGTTAGTGGATCTATATTACTTGATAGACTTTTATCAAATTCTAATAACCAGTTTTGTTTACTACGACCTGATGTCATTGCTGATGAAGCTGGTTTGTATATTTTAGCAAACAATCTCAACTCCATTACACAAAAATTAAAAATTAAAATTTAGATAGAAACTAAGTTTCTAAATGGTCGGGGCGGCAAGATTCGAACTTGCGACCCCCTGTTCCCAAAACAGGTGCGCTACCAGGCTGCGCTACGCCCCGACTAATTTCGGTTTCTTACCCTAGTAGAAATAAAAGGCAAGCCTGTTAATCAAATTCTGTATTAAAAAAGTTATAAATAACAGTATCGCCAGAAGAAATACCTAACTCTTTTGCTCGCCCACCCATTATTTCTAAAACTGCTGCAACCTCAGCTTCTGAAGATGCACTTCTTAGAGTTAAAGGTTTGGCTCTATGTTCTATTTTAAGAATTTTACCATCCCCTTTAATGAATAAAATATCCAATGAGAGCTGTGTATTTTTCATCCACATTGAAGCAATTTTAGGCTCTTTAAATTCAAATAACATGCCAGAGTTATTATCCATCTTCTCTCTAAACATCATCCCTCGCGCTTGCTGTGCTTTAGTGATTGCGCGCTCAACTTCAAAAGCATGTTTTTCTTGACCGGAGGAAATATAAATAGTTATAGGTGCGCTAAAATTTACAACATCATTTTTAGCTGTTTGAGCGCTCACTTCAAAAAAAGATGCTATAACTAGGAAGATATATAAGAAATATTTTGTCATGATTAATGGATAGAGAACACAAACTAATATATCAATGGAAAATTAATTATAAGCTTTGGCAGTCCCTAGGGGAATCGAACCCCTCTTTCCTGGTTGAAAACCAGACGTCCTAACCGATAGACGAAGGGACCGCACAGCTGTGAGCCGCGATATATATATCAGTACTACTGCATGCAAGAATAATTTACATATTTTACGCTTTTTTTTATAAATTTAGCAATTTGATACATCAATTACTTGTAAATCTATACTAGTATGGCCATTCCACGTATTTTCTTTCAAGGTTCCAACTATATGTAAATATCTATTCCTTTCATTTAGAAGAATCTCCTCAAAACCCAACTCTTCTGCTCGAAAACAAATGCCCTTGATTCTTTGACCATTTTTGTCTTCAAAATTACAACGAATGTGACCGCCTTTAACTCTATCGGCATAGGCTACGCGTAACTCTGCAAATGCAAATGTAGGAGTTGGATTGCCAGAACCATAAGGACCTATTTGGTTTATTGAATTAATCAAGTCCATATTTACTGCTGAAATATTCAAGAGCGCATCAATTTTGATAGAAAATTTACTTCTTATAAAATTGATTCTGTCACTTAAATTTCTTTCCAGAATTTCATGAAAAGTTTTGATATATTTATTTTCTATTGTGAGGCCACATGCCATTTCATGGCCCCCGCCTGAAATCAATAAGCCTTTTTCATATAGTTTTTTTATTTCATTACCAAGATCAATTCCTTGAATTGATCTACCAGACCCTTTTCCTAGTCCATTTTCATCAATACCAATAACAATAACAGGTTTATTAAATCTTTCTTTAAGGCGACCAGCTACGATGCCAATAACTCCGGGATGCCAACCCTCCATACTTACTACTAAAACTGAATTAGTTTTATGCATACTTAAGGTCTTTAGCAACGCCTCATCCAAAATCTTATCCTGAAGAATTCGACGCTCTGAGTTAACTCTATCCAACTCTTGGGCATATTTAATT
>CAJQGR010000020.1 GCA_905477785.1 uncultured Hellea sp. | reverse complement strand
CGAGGCTACAAAACGTAATATAAAAACACTTGAAAATGACGGAGCACTCTTCGTTGGGCCAGATATAGGCGAAATGGCATGTGGCGAGACCGGTCATGGTCGAATGTCTGAACCGTGCCAAATAATTGATGCAATTGTTTCATCACTTAAAGTAGCGGAGCTGCAAACTAAAAAAGAGCCCATCATGTCATTAACCGGAAAATCAATATTAATTACTGCTGGGCCAACTCAAGAACCTATCGATCCTGTTAGGTATCTGTCAAATGAAAGCTCAGGAAAACAAGGATATGCACTAGCAGAAGCTGTCTCTAACTTAGGAGCAAAAGTAACCTTAATCTCTGGTCCTGTAAACCTTGATGCACCGCCATTAGTAAAGCTCGTGAAAGTAACGACTGCCAAAGAAATGCTTGAGGCATGTCAGTCATCACTCCCAGCAGATATTTTTATATCAGTAGCAGCTGTTTCAGATTGGCGCCCAAAATCTTGTTCTGATAAAAAACTGAAGAAAGATGGAAATGCTCCTGCTCCTCTGGAGTTAGAAAACAACATTGATATACTAAAAACAATATCAAGTTCTAAAAATCGTCCTAGATTTGTTATTGGATTTGCGGCAGAAACTAACAACATAATTGAAAACGCTACAAAAAAGAAAACCCGAAAACATTGTGACTGGATTATAGCAAATGACGTTTCAGGAAATGTCATGGGTGGCGATAACAACAAAATGATTATTATCACTGAAAATAAAATTGAAACTTGGCCTGAACTAACTAAACAAGAGAGTGCTGAAAGACTGGCTCTAAAAATAGCTCAAAAAATGTCATGAGATTTGTACTTTTTCTTACATTAATATTTATATCTCCTCTGTCTTATGCAGATAATATTGCTGATTGCGAAGTTGTAATCATGGAAAAATATAAACCAGAAGATAACAAGCAATTAGTGGAAGTAGCAAGCTTTCACCCAGCCATAAATTTTATCGAAAGTATTTATAATGAAGATAAAAAAATAATACGTACTATTAATGGGTTCAAAATCAGAGCCGTGATGTGCAAACGGATGAATGTTGTACCCAGGAAAATAGACTTTCCTATTCTCAAGTCAGGAATACCACTTATGCTGTCACAAAATTTTGACAGCTCTACCTCAGGAATTACAAAAGTATATTACAAAAATGGAAAATTTAATTATTCTTACAGCGGCCCAGATTTATCTGATTTAGATAAAGAAAAAATGATACTTAATCTTAATTACTATAATTCCAAATCACATAATCTTTTCCAAAAGAAAAAAATATTCAGACAAATTAAAAGAAAATTATCTTCATAAATATATTTTATATGTAATGATATTTAAAACGAATCTAAAATTGTTAGGTTAATGTAAAATAACATGGAGATTATCCAATGACGCTATCTGTTGAAATCAAGAAGCTTGTTCATTTTGGGGAACTGAAATTACCAGAATACGAAACAGTTTTAGCTGCTGGAGCAGATTTACGAGCCGCAGTAGAGGAACATGCACCATTGATACTGCAACCGGGAGCCAGGGCTTTAGTTCCAACAGGCCTAGCAATGGCTTTACCCGCGGGCTATGAAGCTCAAATAAGACCAAGATCTGGTCTTGCCTATAAACATGGAGTAACTTGCTTGAATACACCTGGTACAATAGATGCAGATTATAGAGGCGAAGTTAAAGTCCTCTTAATTAATCATGGTGATATCCCGTTTAAAATCTCTAGAGGTGAACGAATAGCGCAAATGGTTATTGCCCCAATAACACAACCTGAATTCATATCTGTTAATGAGCTTACTGAAACAGCAAGAGGTGCTGGTGGTTTTGGCTCGACTGGAACCCAATAAATAAAATCAATAGAGAGAGAAAGTAATTAATGGATGATGATTACATCGAACGCTATTCTCGCCAACTAATTTTAAAAGAGATTGGAGGGCCAGGCCAAAGTTTATTATCAAAAGCACGAATAGCCATCATAGGAGCAGGTGGTTTAGGCGGACCTGCCAGCATGTATTTAGCAGCCTCAGGCATTGGCAGCATAACAATTATTGATGATGATTGCGTTGAAACTTCGAACTTACAAAGGCAAATCCAGTTTTCAACTGTTACGGTAGGAAAAGAAAAATCTGGATCTCTTTCGAAAAGACTAATCGCTATCAACCCAAGCCTCGACTGCAAGGTCATTAATCAAAGAGTCAATCGAGAAAATGCAAAAAATATTTTATCTGGCCATGACATACTGATAGATTGTGTCGATAACTTTGAAACAAGGTTTATAGTTAATGACTTAGCTTTGGAATTAAAAATACCCCTAGTTTCCGGCGCAATAGGAAGGTTTGACGGTCAGGTAAGTACATTTTTAAACACAAAGGATAGCCCTTGCTATAGATGTTTTGTACCAGAAATACCGCCCGACGCAGAAACTTGTAATCAACTAGGTGTAATTGGAGCAACAGCAGGCATAATAGGCTCCATCATGGCATTAGAAGCCATAAAAATAATTACACAGGCTGGAAATACACTAAACGGAAAAATATTCATTTTTAAAGGATTAGAAATGATATCAAAAACTATAAAAC
>CAJQGR010000019.1 GCA_905477785.1 uncultured Hellea sp. | reverse complement strand
TTGTTCTGGAGGTGAGGATGGGATTCGAACCCACGTTAGGCTATTAACCTAAACACGCTTTCCAAGCGTGCGCCTTAAACCACTCGGCCACCTCACCACAAGAACGGTTTCGAGATAGTGCGATATAAAGAGTTTTTATGACTTCTCAAGCTGTTTTATCATAGTTTAAATGAACGGTTACTAATCACGCATTACTTGATATATATGTCTCTATGAAACAGAATTTTCAGGTTATTAAGGCACTACGAAATACGCCACTTTTTATTTTTGGGGATCACGCCTCAAGATATATTCCAGAGAAATATAATAACCTAGGACTTCAGGTTGAAGATTTAGATCGACATATAGCATGGGATATAGGAACTGAAACTGTTGTAAGAGAATTATGTGAAGCATTCGGATGTTCAGGGCAAATAGCAGGAGTATCGCGCCTAGTAATAGACTTAAATCGTCATTTGACTTCTCCAAGTTTAATTCCAATTAAAAGTGATGGAACCACTATAAAAAGAAATATGTATTTATCAGAGTTAGAACGAAAAGAACGGATTGATAACTTTTATAGGCCGTATCATGAAGGAATTAATGGTTCTTTAGATAAGCTTGAAAAGCCTCTTGTAATATCAATTCATAGTTTCACAAAAAAGCCAAAATTAGGGCACCTAAGAACTGTTGATATCGGACTGCTTGTTAAACATGATGAGCAAACAGCCAAAAGATTTCAAACTCAGTTGAATTTACATGGAGCTCATTTAAGTCTTGGTATTAATGAGCCTTATTCCGCTTATGATTTAAATCATACAATAGACGTGAATGTTGCGCCTCGTTCATTGCGACACCTTGCAATCGAGATACGTCAAGACCACGTAGATACTGATGACAAAGCAATTTTAATGGCAAATATTCTGGCTAATTGTATTAAGCCAATAATGAGTTAATAAAATTCAGGTATAAAGACTTTAGGAGACATTGTGATTATTAATAACCAACTTTGTGCAAACCCTACACATTTCTTAAATAATAGAAATATGTTTGAAACCATCCCAGATGATATGCAGCAAGTTCAGCTTGGTATGGGTTGTTTCTGGGGAGCTGAAAGAATATTTTGGAAGCTTGACGGAGTTTTTGTAACTTCAGTTGGCTACTCTGGAGGGCATACTAAAGACCCAGATTATCCTAAAACTTGCACAGGAACAACAGGTCACGCAGAGGTTGTTCATGTAGTTTTTGACCCGGAGGTTATTAGTTTTGATAAAATATTAAAAGTTTTCTTTGAAAATCATGACCCAACTCAAGGTAACAGACAGGGTAATGATCGTGGTCCACAATATAGGAGCACCATTTACACTTATACAGAAACTCAAAAGATTAAAGCGCAAGAGGCAATTTCTAGATATGAAATTGCTTATGGGAAGACAATTACAACTGAACTAAATGCCGCTCCGACCTATTACCCAGCAGAAGATTATCATCAGCAATATCTAGCCAAAAACCCAAATGGATATTGCATGCATGGTCCTACAGGTATCGTTTGCGAAATACCAGAGAGATAAAATACTTGCATGTATTATTCATCAAGGCTTAGTTAAAATAATGAATATGAAAAATGCAATAGACCCAGTAAAATTCGCAGCGGATTTGATTTCGTACCCTTCCATTACACCAAAGGATGAAGGGGCTCTTGATAGGTTGGAAAAACAGCTATCTGAGCTTGGGTTTAGATGCCGCCGTTATCCATTTGGCTCAGGAGAGGACAGAGTAGATAATTTGTACGCACGCCTAGGTGATAGGGCTCCAAACTTTTGTTTTGCGGGTCACACGGACGTTGTGCCGCCTGGTGACAAAAAAGGATGGGAGCTTGATCCGTTCGCAGGCGAAATTAAAAACGGTAAACTTATAGGGCGCGGCGCTGCAGATATGAAAGGTGCTATAGCTGCTTTTGTAGGAGGACTTTCAGAGCTTCTTGCTACTGGTTGGCTGCCAGAAGGTTCAGTAAGTTTTTTGATAACGGGTGATGAAGAAGGACCCGCAATTAATGGTACAAAAAAATTACTTTCTGCAATAACAGAAGAGGGCGAAAAAATAGATCATTGCCTTGTGGGCGAACCAACAAATCCATTGCGAATGGGTGAAATGATTAAAAATGGCAGACGTGGTTCATTAAATGCCGAGATAACAGTCATAGGCAAGCAAGGGCATGTCGCCTATCCACACCTCACAACAAATCCAATTCCTATTTTAGTGGGTATAATTAGCGAACTTCAGTCACGTTTTTTAGATAATGGTTCAGAGTTTTTTCAACCCTCTAATCTAGAGGTTACAACTATCGATGTAGGCAATCCTACTGAAAACATGATACCGGAGAGAGCTTGTGCTCGCTTTAATATTAGATTTAATATTGAACATAATAGTGCTGAACTCATACAATGGATTGAAGGAGTTATTGATAATGCGCGTACAAAATTTGATGCATTAATTGAATTAAATGTTAGAGTTTCAGGTGAAAGTTTTTTAACTCCGCCATGCAAACTTACAGATATCATACAAAACTCAGCTGAAAAAATTTTAGGAATAAAACCGGCCCTGTCTACGTCAGGCGGAACTTCGGATGCTCGCTTTATAACTCATTATGCACCAGTTGCCGAGTTTGGTCTTGTTGGCGCAACAATGCACCAAGTTAATGAGCAAGTAGATGTTGAAGATATATTATCCCTAACTAAAATTTATAAAGAAGTTTTATTGAGCTACTTCCGTTGAATATTTATCGTAATTTAAAGGGATGTTTCGAAGTGCTTATGGGCCATGAGGGCTGGGAGAGTTATTTTGAATTAAGTCGTGATGGGGTATTAAGAAGTTTTTATGGTTTATTATTAATTCTGCCAAACTTTTATTTAATTGCTTATGTTGTACAACGTCAGAAGTATGACCAAGTATATAATAATCTATCCGAAATATTACCCCTATCTGCTATTACAATAACCTTAACAATATATTTGCTTAGTTTTTCAGCTCTGGCACTAATTGTTGCTATGGTTTTTGATTTTCAAGATCGATTAAGACCTTGGTTAATAACCCGTCATTGGTGTGTAATATGGTTATCAATTATTATTGGTTTAGTCTTTAGCATTCATAGTCTTGGATTTATTTCTTTTTATTTTGCTAATTTTATCGCATTGCTTGGGTTTTTAAATATTCTGTTTATAGATATCTGCTTAGCAAAAAGTATTCTTTGTTATAAGAATGGCCCTGCAATTTTAATTGGTTGTGGTATTAATATAATTGGTCTTTCAATAATATTAATTAGTATTAATTAACCTGCTTTAATTATTCGGAAGACATGCATTCTAAACCATCAACTAAATCAGTGCTACATTGATAAACTCTAACCCAATCTATCAAAAATTGATTTGGAATTGTATCATCAGAAATCCCTGTGTCATTTAATGGCTCAGGAAAGTTACCGCCAATAGCAAGATTTAATATAAGGTAGAAAGGTTGGTCATAGGGAGCATTGATATTGTCAGGTGCTCCATCTGTATACCACTGGTTATTTCTAACAGTTCCATAAAGCTCGCCATTAAGAAACCATTTAATTACACCTTTACCCCATTCGATAGCCCAAACATGATAGTTGTCTGCTGGATTAGAATTATCGGCTAAATGTGTTCTACCATCTATCAAACTATTATTTGGCCACTGACTTCCAAAATGCAGAGCATATACTGTTCTATTTTCACCATCTGTGCCTGTGCATTCGTCACATCGTGCACCCAAGTTCACTGCTTCCATTATATCTATTTCACCTTTTAAAGGCCAGCTGTCGCCATATGTATTCGAGGCACCTAACATCCAAAATGCAGGCCAACTCCCTTGTCCTTCTGGAAGTTTAGCTCTAAATTCCATTCTACCATAGGTCCATGCTTGGAGTCCTTCAGTTGTTATCTTTCCTGAAGTATAAGGTTGTGTATTTTGTGTTGAATCCCAATCGTTATTAGGCCCTGTAAATGTTTCCTCTAATGCTACTAGTCGCATTAAGCCATTTACTATTTCTATATTGTCATCCCTATCCGTGTAGCATTGTTTTTCATTATTGCCTCCACCATAACATTCATTTTTTAAGTTCCAGTTATTAGTATTGATTGAGGGTCCATCGAATTCATCGGACCAGATAAGTTCCCATCCTTTATTTAAGGGATGGTAACTTGGTCCATCGGGAGCTGCCTCTGGCATTGCAGGCCGATTAACCCCGGGGGGTGTAGTTACTACGGGTGGTGTAACAACAGTTATTGGAGGTGGAGCTATGTTTTCTGAATTCCCTCCGCAAGCGGATAGAGCCGCGATAATAGTAAGAGATAAAGTATATATTTTATTTAAACTCATCATTAAGTACCTTAAAAAATCAACCTCAATTAAATAACTTAGATCAAATCTAAAATATAAGTCAATGAATTTGTGACAGCGCTGTCATTGTTTTAAACCTTAGTATTTGACTGACTTGAGGTATAATCCATCAGGCGGTGCTACAGGTCCGCATTTTGTTCTATCTCTGCTCTCAAGAATTTCCTTAATTGATTCAGGGTTTAATTTTTCAAGCCCAACTTCAACTAATGTACCAACCATTGATCGAACTTGTTTATGAAGAAAACTTCTGGCACGAAAATAAAAATGAATTTCTTTTTCTTCACGCGCAATAGTTATTCTATCAATAGTTTTTGTAGGGCTTTTGGCTTGGCACTGCGTATCCCTAAATGTTGTGAAGTCATGTTGTCCAACAAGGTGCTGTGCAGCTTTATGCATTAATTCTACGTTTAATTTTACTGGAATTCTCCAAAGTCTACCCTTATCTAATGATAGCTTCATTCGTCGATCTATAACACGATATAAGTACTCTCTTTCTGTTGCATCAAACCTTGCGTGCCATTCATCTGGAACCATCTCTGCTTTCAAGATAGTTACAGGGTCATCAGCCATATGAAAGTTCATGGCATCTCTTATTTTATCTGTTCGGTATTCTTTTTTTAAATCCATATGAGCTATTTGGCCTAATGCATGAACTCCGCTATCTGTGCGTCCAGAACCATATACTTCAACCGGTTCATTACGATTTAATTTTTTTCCTGCGTTTTCAAGAACGCCCTGAACACTTGGCCCATGGTTTTGCCATTGCCAGCCCATATAAGGAGCTCCGTCATATTCTATAGTTAGTTTATAACGCGGCATAAAAATAACTTTGTATTTGTTGGAACTTATTCATTTCAATTCAGTGTTTAATGGCACTTTTCTACCTTTTAAAAATTCTCTTACATTCATTTTTGACTTTCCTGCGGGCTGAACTTCAACTAAGCGCACCGCGTTTTCTTTGCATGCAATTAATAAACCCTCTTCAATAACGGTTCCGGGTTGAACATTTTCTAAGTTTTTGAAGTTTTCATATTTACTCATGTGAATTTTAACGCGCTCTCCATTAATTTTACACCATGCTCCTGGAAAAGGAGAGAGACCACGTATGTGCCGATCAATTATAACGGCAGGCAAATCCCAGTTTATTCTTGATTCAGTTTTTTTTATCTTATGGGCGTAAGTAGGTTTGCCTTCCTGTTTATGTGGGCTTAGCCCCTCTCGTTCAATTGCACCCAGTACCCTAGGCCACATGCTAGCGCCAATTCTAGAAACACTCTGAAACAAAGATCCAGTTGTATCCGTATCTTTAATTTTTATGAGTTCTGATAAAAGAATATCACCAGTGTCCAGGCTTTCTTTCATCTTTTGTATCTGAACCCCAGTTTGCTCATCACCAGCCATTATTGCGCGATGTATTGGAGCAGCACCCCGCCATCTAGGGAGAAGTGAGGCGTGAAGGTTTAAGCATCCATATTTAGTTGATTCTAATGCCCTTTTAGGTAAAATTTGTCCGTAAGCTACAACGCAGCATACATCTGCTTCTAATGCTTCAAGCTCATCAAGAACTTCGCATTCATTAAACTTTTCCGGGATTTCTACGGGGATTCCCATAATTTCTGCAAACTGATGAACAGGAGATTTTGTGATTTTTTTACCACGTCCTGAAGCGCGCGGTGGTTTAGTGTAAACTCTTACCACATCATAGCTGTTAGCAATAATTTCGGCTAATGAAGGAACCGCAAATTCAGGTGTTCCCATAAAAACTATTCTTAAACTCACTTTTATGATCCTATTTATTGCACTCTATAAATCATAAATATTAATTTTTATGTACTTAATTTTCAGATTTTAATTTATTGAATTTTTGAACTTTTTTTACCGCGCGATCTCTTTTGAGGCGAGATAGATAGTCTATGAAAACAACCCCTTTGAGATGATCCATTTCATGCTGTATGCATGTCGCGTAAAGACCTTCGCACCACTCTGTTACTCTTTTCCCATTGTAATCTAAGTATGTAAGCTTAACTTTTTCTGGTCTTTCAACTGTATCAAATACATCTGGTACCGAAAGACACCCTTCCTCATAAGTTGATAAATTTTCAACAACTTCGAGAATTTCTGGATTTACAAAATATTTTACTTTAGGTTTTTCCTCATCTCTCGCAAGATCCATAACTATAATGTTTGAAGGAACACCTATTTGTATTGCTGCAAGCCCTATGCCAGGCGCTGCATACATTGTTTCAAGCATATCATCCATAAGCCTACGAGTATTATCCGTCACCTTCTCTACAGGTTTAGAAATTTGCTTCAATATAGGGTTGGGCACTGTGAGTATAGGTCTGACTGTCATTACCCGTAACTAGTCATCTGGGCGTTAAAGGTCAAGCATTTGACTTTAGATAGCGTGGCATTCTGACCTAAAATACTACCTAATTCATCGTTGACTCATACTCATCTACAGCTAACTTGCTCGCCTGTTTAAAGGAAACATAGTATGTCAGCTCAATGGAATGATAAGCGCCCCATGGCGCCTCACTTGCAAATTTGGAAATGGCATCCTGCTATGTTAAGCTCAATTCTTCATCGTGTCAGTTCTATAGTTGCTTACATTGGGCTGATAATAGTTTCATTTGGAATTTTTTACTTATCATTAAAAGGGAGTTTGCCTTTAGAGTTTATTGTTTTTAGTCCGGTTGGTCTTGTTGGTTTTGGGATATTTATTTTTTCATTTATGTTTATGGCCTTAGCGCAAGTACGACACGCCATCTGGGATAAGGGGTTTATGATGGATCCAATTAAAAATAATATTCTATCTTATTTGATAATAATTATTTCCGTAATTTGGACTTTTTGCATATTATCAATGAGTGTTTAGGAGATAAAAAGTGTCGAAAAACTCTATACATAATAAATTACACAAGTATGTTGGTTATGGGGTTATTATAAGTTTACCTCTAGTTCTTCTCAGTGCAGTTGAAGCTATAAAAGGAGGTTCACAAGGTTTTACCACTTGGCTTTCTAACCCTGTTGGCGGCATTGGTTTTTTAGCCTTTTTTACTGCAGCAATATGGTACTGCAAGTTAGAGCTTGATGAGGTAATACTTGACTATTTTGATGGAAAATTGCGCTCAACATCTTTAATCGTCAACCGATTAGTCGCCTTGATCGTATGGTTTACAGTAGCGAACACTATCACAAGACTAATTCTAGGATAAAGAACAATGACAAAATGGATAGATCATACATATGACGTTGTTGTTGTTGGAGCCGGTGGATCTGGCCTGAGAGCGACATTGGGTGCGGCTCAGGCGGGACTAAAAACAGCTTGTGTAACTAAAGTGTTTCCTACTCGCTCCCACACCGTTGCAGCTCAAGGTGGAATAGCTGCATCTTTGGGTAATATGGGACCGGATGATTGGCGATGGCACATGTATGATACCGTTAAGGGTTCTGACTGGCTTGGGGATCAGGACAGCATTGAATATCTTTGTCGAGAAGCTCCAAAAGCAGTTTATGAATTAGAGCATTGGGGAATGCCATTTTCCCGTAATGAAGATGGTAAGATTTATCAGCGACCTTTCGGTGGTCACACAACAGAATTTGGTGAAGGACCCCCAGTTCAAAGAACGTGTGCTGCTGCTGATCGTACAGGTCATGCAATGTTACATACTTTATATGGACAATCATTACGTAATGAAGCTGAGTTTTTCATCGAGTATTTTGCTTTGGACCTTATTATGGAAGATGGTGTCTGTAGAGGCATAACCGCTTGGAAGTTAGATGATGGAACATTACATAGATTCCGATCGCAAAAAGTTATTTTAGCAACGGGTGGTTACGGAAGAGTATTCTTTAGTGCTACATCTGCTCACACATGTACTGGTGATGGTAATGCTATGGTTCTCAGAGCAGGTTTGCCTTTGCAAGATATGGAGTTTATTCAGTTTCATCCCACTGGTATATATGGAGCAGGGTGTCTAATCACCGAAGGCGCAAGAGGAGAAGGCGGCTATTTAACAAATTCAGAAGGTGAGCGTTTTATGGAACGATACGCCCCTAGTGTCAAAGACCTTGCACCACGCGATATGGTTAGCCGTGCTATGGTTATGGAAATTCGAGAAGGTCGAGGTGTAGGTAAGGATAAAGACCATATTTATTTACACTTAGATCATTTAGACCCAAAAGTTTTAGCGGCTCGGCTACCAGGTATTTCAGAGACTGCTAAGATTTTCTCCGGAGTTGATGTAACTCGAGAGCCCATACCCGTTCTTCCTACATGTCATTATAATATGGGTGGTATACAGACTAATTACTATGGTGAGGTTTTAACAAAAAAAGGCAAAGATCCTGATGCTATAGTTCCAGGGTTAATGGCGGTTGGAGAAGCAGCATGCGTATCCGTTCATGGTGCAAATCGCCTGGGCTCAAACAGCTTAATTGATTTAGTAGTATTTGGCCGAGCAGCTGGTATGCGCTGTGGCGAAACAGTTAAAGCTAATGCTAAGCAAAAGCCGCTTGCTCAAGATGCTGGTGCAGCTTCAATGGAGAGACTTGATAGGTTTAAAGCTGCTAATGGTTCCAAGAAAACATCTGAAATTCGCTTGCGGCTTCAAAAAGCCATGCAAGAGCATTGCGCTGTTTTTCGTACCGAAGATAGTATGGAAGAGGGAGTAAAAAAAATTACAGATATTGCTCATTCTATTAAGGATATAGCAGTCTTTGATAAGACAATGGTTTGGAATACCGATCTTATGGAGGCTCTAGAGCTTGATAACTTAATTTGTCAGGCCATGGTGACTATGGCCTCAGCAAACAATAGAAAAGAATCACGTGGTGCACACGCCCACGAGGATTATACAGACCGTAATGATAAGAAATGGATGAAACATACTCTTGCTTGGTATGATTCTGAGAAGAACAAGGTTAAAATTAATTATCGTCCTGTTCATAAATATACTATGTCTGATGGAATAGATTATATTAAGCCAAAGAAAAGAGTATATTAAGTTTTCTGGCTAAAATAATATATATTTTCCCTTGTTCGATTTTTATAAGGTTGGACACTAAAAAAAGGACTGTTTGATGACCCTTGTACTTTCTGTTAGAGATCAGAAGACACCTTCTGTTGTTGTTCTCACAATGAATAAACCTGAGACAATGAACTCCTACAATATAGAACTTCACTCTGCGCTTCTGGAGGCGATTGTTTCGGCTGATAAAGACCCTTCTGTAAGAGTAATTATTGTAACAGGTGCAGGAAGAGCATTTTGTGCTGGCGCAGATATTAGTCAAGGTTTTGGCGGAGCAAACTTAGATAGCGGCATGGGTGCTGATGCAGTCAATGGTATAAACCGAGACGCTGGAGGCATTTTAAATTTAGCAATATTCGATTGTGATACACCAATTATTGCTGCCATAAATGGTGCAGCTGTAGGGATAGGCGCAACTATGACTTTAGCTATGGACATAAGAATTGCGTCTAAAAAGTCAAAATTTGCCTTTCCATTTGCACGTCGTGGAATTGTTTTTGATGGTGCAGCCAGTTTTTTCCTACCTAAACTTGTTGGTTATTCCAAAGCAAATGAATGGATTTTAAAGGGTAACATTATGATGGCCCAAGAATTACTAGAGGGTGGTTTAATTTCAGAAATTTGCGAGCCGGAAGACGTGCTCACAAGATCTCTTGAATTAGCCAGAGATATTGCAGTTAATTGCTCTCCGACTAGTGTATCTAACAATAAAAAGCTATTGAGGCAGTCTATGCTTGGTAAGGGACCTTTTGATTTGCATATGATAGAGAGTGAAATGCTAAGTGAAGCTTTTTCTAGTGCAGACTGTGCAGAAGGGGTGCAGTCTTTTTTAGAGAAAAGGCCTCCAAGATTTTCAGATAGGAAGTGCAACGAATAATTTTTGATTATTTGGACTTCTAGTTAATATATAGGTTTACTAGAGCCGCGACAAAAAAACAAAAAATAACCGTCGCATACTTTGTGTGTTCCTATTATACGTAACTTAAATAAGGAATATTTTTAATGGTACAGCTTACGCTTCCTAAAAACTCTAAGATAGCTCAGGGTAAAGACTGGCCATCTAATGCTACTGGGAAAAATATTAAAACCTTCAAAATTTATCGTTATGATCCTGAAGACGGAAGTAATCCTTATTGGGACACGTACCACATTGATTTAGATGCATGTGGACCAATGGTGCTTGATGCACTTTTTAAAATTAAAAATGAAATAGATCCAACCTTAGCCTTCCGTAGGTCTTGTAGGGAGGGCGTCTGTGGTTCCTGTGCAATGAATATTGGGGGTCGTAATACACTTGCCTGCACCAAAGCTATAGAAGATGTATCAGGTAAAAGTATATCTATCTCACCACTGCCTCATATGCCTGTTGTACGTGACTTAGTTCCTGATTTGTCAAATTTTTACAATCAATACGCTTCGATTGAACCATGGCTTCACACTTCTACTCCACTTCCAACTGAGGAATTGACTCAAACAATAGAAGATAGAGATAAATTAGATGGTTATTATGAATGTATTTTGTGTGCATCTTGTTCAACGTCTTGCCCATCTTATTGGTGGAACGGTGATAGATATTTAGGCCCTGCGGCTCTATTGCAGGCTCATCGCTGGTTAGTTGATAGTCGGGATGATGCTAAAAATGAACGCTTAGAAAAACTTGACGACCCTTTTAAGCTTTACCGTTGTCACACAATCATGAATTGCGCGAATGTATGTCCGAAAGGCCTAAACCCTGCAAAGGCTATTGCAGAAGTTAAAAAAATGATGGTTGCAAGAACTTAACTTAAAGGCAATTACAGACTTTCTACCATATCTCTGATATCTTTGGTTGCCTTAGCAGCATTTTTTGACAGACTGGACGCACTTATAGGCTCACCAAACGTTAACTTAAAAGTTTTCCCTTTTTTATTTAAAAGTTCCTGAAAGAGAGTAATATCTCTAAGTTCTCGGTTAGCCCAGGCAAATAAATAGTATAAGAAGCTATTGCGGGCTTTCATTCTTAGAGGAATTACTTGTGTTCCGTACTTTTTAGCTAGCATTGCTGCCGAGTTTTCCCATCTCCTATCTATAAGTCCTCTGCAAGTAATTTTTGCAAGCCTTCCGCTAGGAAAAATAACAATACATTTATCTTCTTTCAAAGCTTTTTTAAGCAGAATAAGGGTTTGTCGAGTTTTTTTAGTACTTCTTTTCTCTTTTTTCCACTCAACTGGAATAAATAAATCTGTTGCTAGAGGCATAACGCGTAAGGCATCTGAGTTTGCAAGAAAAATATGATCAGGCCTTCTTTCTTTAATCGCTTGATGAACTGCTATACCATCCGCTAGCCCAGTAGGATGATTGCTGATTAAGATACACTTTCCTTCTTTAGGTAGGCGGTCTAGGTTTTGTACAGATATTCTGGGGTTTATATGTTTGATCATTAATTTAAACGCATCATGCCCAGTTTTATTCTTGATCGCGTCTGTAAGAAATACAGCAGCGTCATAAGCTAGAAGCCTGTACAGAAACGGTTTAAAAAATTTAAACAAGACAGGATGGCTCATCATCTTAGGGGCACGTTCTGATATAAGTTCTTCTACAATATGCATCTAAGTTTCTATAATACTATTGCGCTAAAAAAGAAAATAAAATTGAAGGCCACTAGCTTGAAAGTATTTATTGATTATGTTTATAGATCTGCAGGTAAGAAGTTCAATTAACTTAAGAAAGTTAAAAAATGTTAAGATTTAACCCAATTAATGTTTTGTTTCTCTGTACTGGAAATTCAGCTCGATCAATTATGTCTGAAGCAATATTAAACGATATTGGTAAAGACAATTTTATTGCTTGGTCAGCAGGTAGCAAACCCTCTAAAAAACCACACCCTGATGCTTTGAGAGAGTTATTTAATAGAGGTCACTCTATTGAGTCTTATCGTTCAAAATCTTGGAGTGAATTTACAGCCGGACCTGCAATGGATATTGTGATAACTGTTTGCGATAACGCAGCAAAAGAATCGTGTCCTATATTTCCTGGGAAAGGTATAAAAATTCATTGGCCTGCTTTTGATCCTGTAAGTATTGGCGATCCTGATGAGCGTGCTAAATCATTCTGTGATGTTTATGATATATTTTATAGCCGTATAACTAAATTGGTTTCATTACCGTTAGAGTGCTTGAGTAATAAGTCACTTTTGCAAAGTATTAGTAATTAACAAGCAGTCACCTTTTTCTGGTATTCTTATTACTCGGCATCCATAACTCTAGTTTTTTTGCGGCCCATTCACGACCTCCAAGACCAAAGGCAATTGCACCTCCTGCTCCAGCTGCGACTGCCGCAGCCATGGCGGAATAACGAAATGCTGTATCAACTATGCCTTCACCTAGTTGCATGGTTTCCAAGCCCATAAATATAACTATTATCATAGTTGCATACTTTATTATTTTACCTGCGAGGTCTCCGGATGTCTGTGTAACGATCTTAGCTATAAAATTAGTTATAAACAGACCTGCACCTATGATTACTGCACCTAGGACAACTCTTCCTCCAATTTCAAGTAATGTATTAAATACGTTAGTTAGCTCATCAATGCCTAGAGCCTTCATAGCTGCTGTAAGCCCTGTAAGTGCTACTCCTATAAAGCCTATATTTCCAATTATAACAGAAGGTATAAAACTTGTTCCCTTACCATCCAAGCTTGCAAAAGATGATAATGAGTTATCGATACCTAAAGCGGGCAATGTGCTTTTAGCTAAATTAGAAACAAATTTTCCTATAAAAACAAATATACATAGAATAATTGCAGCTCCAATAATTCTTGGTATATATCCCAAAATTGCATTTAACAGATCTGCTACTGGAGCTGAAACCCCTGGTATATTCCAAATCCCAATTGCAGTCGCAGCAGCTGTTATGATCACGACAGCTGCTACTATTAATCCTGAACTTTTTGCTAGCGATGTTGATTTATCTTCATCACCAGTTAACCCAAAACGTGTTACTAGATTATCTATTTGAGCTGCTTCTAAGGTAGATGTCAGTGCCTCTTTTACTACTCGAGACAAGAAAATACCAACTGTGAGCACAAAAGCACCTACAGCAAGCTGCGGTAGATAGTTTAAAATATTATCCATCATACCATTTAGAAAACTGAGTTGACTGGAGAGTAATGGAAATTCGCCAAGGCCCATAAGAATAAATATTAACCAAAGAACCCAAAAAACTGCCTTTGACAGTGATTTTCCAATATTTCCCCCTGTAGTCTTTACCTTGCGTCCAATTCCAGTTCGATTTATTGCACTTGAAATTACAGCTTGTGCAATTTTTGATATGAAATATCCAATAATAATTACCCCCAAAGCTATCAAGGGCCCTGAAAGCCACTGTAGATTACTTGGTAAGATGTCTCCCACTGATTGACTAATTTTTTCCATTTTGGTCTCTCCGGTATATCCTAATGCAAAAGAATACAGCTGTAGTGATTTGTTTCTGTTGCCAACACTTTATAATCTGAAAATGAACGAAAGCTTAAGGAAATTACTTATTAACTACCTCTTGACCTTATTCAGAGCCACGTTAGGTAGATTTATGCGTGCTGCACCTATAAAAAATAAATTACTTTTGCTGTTTTTAATAATTATCAGCTTTGGATTACCTATTTTAGCTATTCTTCTTTTGCTTGACTTGTCATGAGCGTAGTTTCTGAACTTAAATCACGTGTTGTTACTGGTGAGCTAACCTCTGATCAATCTCAATTAGAAGCAGCCAAACATCTCGACGAATTATTGGAACGATTGTCTAATCGTTCAATTGCGTTCAGAAATTTTCGGTTGCGCCCTAAATTTATAAAAGGTTTATATCTTTGGGGCGGTGTTGGAAGAGGAAAATCAATGTTAATGGATTGGTTTTTTGATATGGCAGAGGTTAAAAATAAGAATAGAGTTCACTTTCATTCTTTTATGCTTAAAGTGCATTCACGAATGAACTATTGGCGTAAGTTTGGCGAAGGTGATCCTATTAAACCTGTAGCTAAAGAAATAGCTCAGGAATCTAAATTATTATGCTTCGATGAATTTCATGTCACTGATATTACTGATGCTATGATACTTTCGCGTCTTTTTGAAGCTTTATGGAAAAAGGATATTGTTGTTGTTGCTACATCAAATAGATCTCCTGAAGAACTTTATAAAAATGGATTAAACCGCTCTCTTTTTTTACCTTTTATTCATTTGATGCATTCCTATTTAAAAATTCATGAATTTGGGGGGGCTACAGATCACAGACTAAGACAATTACAAGCAGCTCCGGTATATTACACACCATTAGGTGAAAAAGCTGCTGCTGCTGTAGATAAAGCGTGGCACCGCTTAACAGGCGTAGCTAGGGAACGGGAAACAATTTTAAGGATACAGGGACGCAATTTAATAATTAGCCAAACTGCTGCAGGAACTGCTAGAACAACTTTTAACCATCTTTGTGCTAATGCATTAGGAGCCGCAGATTATCTTAAGCTTTCCCATGCTTTTCAAACATTAATCTTAGAAAACGTACCTAAGCTAGGAGCCCATAATCGTAATGAAGCTAAAAGGTTTGTTACATTAATAGACACTCTTTATGAAACAAAAACAAAATTAATAATAAGTGCAGAGGTGGAGCCGCACGAACTTTATAATAAAGGTGATGGGGCGTTTGAATTTGAAAGAACATCAAGCAGACTTATGGAGATGAGAAGTACTGAATATCTTAGTCAAAGACGAATACTTATTGAAGAGTAAGGCTAATATTAATATCAATAAAAAATAAACTTTATTTATGGGTTATACTTATTGCGACTCGCTTAGTTAGCCGTTAAAGATCCATCAAACATTATTGAGAGGAATATTCATGGCACGAGCTAAAATCGCCCTTATAGGAGCCGGCATGATCGGTGGTACACTTGCCCATATTGCCGCACGTGAAGAGCTAGGTGATGTAGTTCTCTTTGATATATTCGAAGGAACAGCCAAGGGTAAAGCATTAGACTTATCTGAGGCGTCCCCAGTATTCGGAAAAGATTCTCGACTCAAAGGCACTAATAATTATGCAGATATAGCAGGCGCTGATGTATGTATAATAACTGCTGGCTTTCCTCGCAAGCCAGGAATGGATCGAAAAGATTTAGTTGGTAAAAATCTAGGAGTTATAAAACAGGTTGCTGAAGGAATAAAACAGTTCGCTCCGAAAGCTTTTGTTATTTGCATAACTAACCCTCTAGATGCTATGGTATGGGCATTACAAAAGTTTTCAGGTCTTCCTCCACGAAAAGTTGTTGGGATGGCCGGAGTTTTAGACTCAGCTCGTTTTCGTTATTTTTTAGCAGCGGAATTTAAGTGCTCAGTCGAAGATGTGCATGCTTCTGTACTCGGCGGACATGGAGATACCATGGTGCCTCTCACCCGCTATTCGACTGTTAATGGTATCCCTTTACCGGATCTTGTTAAAATGAAATGGACAACCCAAGACCGTATTGACTCGATTGTGGAGAGAACACGCAAAGGTGGCGGTGAAATTGTAGCCTTGTTAGGTAATGGCTCTGCATTTTATGCTCCAGCAGAATCTGCCATCGAAATGGCCACTAGTTATTTACGAGATAAAAAACGTATTTTACCATGTGCTGTGCGACTCTCAGGACAAATTGCTGGGGTTAGGGGTCTCTACGTAGGGGCTCCAGCTATGATTGGATCAAGAGGTGTTGAAAAAGTCATGAATATACGACTAAAGAGTAACGAGCGCGAAATGTTTATGAATTCTGTTGCAGCTGTTGAGAATATAATCTCTGAGTGTCAAGAAATGGAGCCTGAGTTAAGAGATTAGTTTGGTTTTTTACAACAATCAAAACATTTTCATTTATTAATTAATTTGCCTCAACTGATTTGAAAGCACTTGGTAAATTTTTTTGATTAAAATATGTTTTCGGCTGTTGCTAGTAAGAAATAGCACCCTTATAGACACTATCCAAGTTGGGATTAAACTTAGTTCTGACCATTTGAAATAAAAGTTGAGAGAAACTCCATGAATATCCATGAATATCAAGGCAAATCTGTACTTAAACAAATAGGTGCACCTGTATCTAAGGGAAAAGCAATATTTGATGCCTCTGAAGCTGAAGCAGCAGCGATAGAATTAGGGGGACCTCTTTGGGTTGTTAAATCGCAAATCCATGCTGGTGGTCGTGGAAAGGGTACTTTCATAGAAACCGCTGCTGGCGAAAAAGGCGGTGTCAGGTTGGCTTGGTCTGTAGAAGAGGTTGTAGAAAATGCTCATCAAATGCTTGGGTCTCATCTTGTGACTGCTCAAACTGGAAATGATGGCAAGCAAGTTAACAGGTTATATATTGAGGATGGCTCTGACATTGATCGTGAGCTTTATCTTTCTATTATAATAAATAGAGAAACCTCTAGAGTATCATTTATAGTTTCTACTGAAGGGGGTATGGACATAGAGGCAGTTGCGCATGATACTCCTGAAAAAGTTATTAATTTTGACATTGACCCTGCTACTGGTTTTATGCCCCACCACGGCCGCAGACTTGCTAAAGCCTTAGAACTGGAAGGAGATTTAGCAAAACAAGCAAATACTCTTGGACGCATATTATATGACGGATTTCTGTCTAAAGATATGAGCATGTTAGAAATTAATCCATTAATTGTTACTGAGAGTCAAAAACTGCATTGTTTAGACGCTAAAATTAGTTTTGATGAGAATGCTCTTTTCCGTCATAAAGACATTCAAGAATTGCGCGATGCCACAGAAGAGGACTCTAAAGAAACCGAGGCTAAGAAATTTGATTTATCATATGTAGCACTTGATGGAAATATTGGGTGCATGGTAAATGGTGCTGGACTGGCTATGTCAACTATGGATATCATAAAGTTATATGGAGCAGAGCCTGCAAACTTTTTAGATGTGGGTGGAGGAGCCACAAAAGAAAATATTGTAGCTGCCTTTAAAATTTTGACATCAGATTCCAAGGTTAAGGGAATACTTATTAATATTTTTGGTGGAATAATGAAATGTGATGTTATTGCTCAAGGAACTGTAGATGCTGTCAAAGAGGTCGGTCTTAAGGTCCCTTTAGTTGTGAGGCTTGAAGGAACAAATGTAGAAGAGGGTAAAGATATAATCAATGACTCAGGTTTGAACGTAATAGCTGCTGATGACTTAGATGATGCTGCACAGAAGATTGTAGCAGCGGTTGGAGCAATATAATGTCAGTTCTTATTAATAAAGATACAAAAATTATTACTCAAGGCATGACTGGTAAAACCGGTACATTCCATACAGAGCAAGCCCTTGCTTATTATGACACCAAAATGGTTGCTGGCGTTACTCCAGGAAAAGGTGGAAGTACTCATATTGGCTTACCAAATTATGATACTGTTGCTGAGGCTAAACATGCTACAGGTGCTACAGCTTCAGTAATTTATGTGCCACCTCCCTTTGCAGCCGACTCAATTCTAGAGGCTATAGAGGCTCAGATGGAATTAATTATTACAATTACTGAAGGAGTCCCTGTAGCTGATATGATACCTGTTAAACGAGCACTTCAAGGCTCAAACTCAAGGTTAATAGGCCCTAATTGCCCAGGTGTTTTAACTCCAGAGGAATGTAAGATTGGTATTATGCCAGGTAAAATATTCAAAAAAGGAAGTTGTGGTGTTGTATCTCGTTCAGGAACATTAACATATGAAGCTGTCTTTCAAACTTCTCAAGTTGGTTTGGGTCAAACCACTGCCATTGGAATTGGAGGAGATCCTATTAATGGAACAAACTTCATTGATTGTTTGGAACTATTTTTTAACGATGAAGATACCAAACAAATAATTATGATTGGTGAGATCGGAGGATCGGCTGAAGAAGAAGCTGCTGAATATGTTTCTCATATGGCAAAAAAGGGTATCAAAAAACCTATGGTTGGGTTTATTGCGGGGCGTACTGCTCCCCCAGGTCGTACTATGGGGCATGCTGGAGCTATAGTTTCCGGCGGAAAAGGCGGTGCTGAAGATAAAATAATGGCAATGGAAAAAGCAGGAATACGTGTTTCTGACTCGCCTGCAAAGCTCGGTGTTACAATGATGGAAGTTCTCAACGGATAGGAGCATAATTGCTCTGAAAGACGGTATGTTATGACTAACAAAGGTCGTAGTAAAAAAAATAAAGAAATGCTCGAGACATTATTTCTTGATGGCGGAAACGCATCTTATCTTGAAAAAATGCAAGCTAAGTATTTTGCTGACCCTCAAAGTGTTGACCCTAGTTGGCAGCAATATTTCTTTTCTTTGGATGAAGATCCTGGAAATGCTAAATTAAATGCTAATGGCCCAAGTTGGAAATCTGAAAATTGGCCTAAAGATATTAATGGAGAAATAACTTCAGCTCTAACTTCAGACTGGATTGAAAATGTTACATTAGAAAAAAAAGTTTCTAAACATATGCCCAATGCTTCTATTGACGATGTTAGGCAGGCAACTAAGGATAGTTTACGTGCTTTGATGTTAATTAGAGCTTTCCGTATGAGAGGGCATTTAATAGCTACTCTAGATCCACTAAATATGCAGAAACCTGAAGTACACTCGGAGCTCGAACCTTCAACATATGGGTTTTCTGATAGTGATTTGGATAGAGAGATTTTTATCGATGGAGTTCTAGGATTACAAACTGCATCCATTAATCGAATACTAGAAATTGTTAAGCGTACTTATTGTTCGACCTTTGGAATGCAATTTATGCATATATCTGACCCAGACGAAAAGAGTTGGCTGCAACAACGTATCGAGGGCCCAGATAAAGAAATTAGTTTTTCTAAAGAAGGCAGAAGAGCAATTTTACATAAACTTATAGAGGGCGAAGCGTTTGAACAACTTATTCACAAACGATACCCTGGTACAAAACGTTTCGGTTTAGATGGTGCTGAGAGTTTGCTACCAGCATTAGAACAAATTATTAAACGGGGAGGGCAGTTAGGGCTTGAAGATATTAATTTTGGTATGCCGCACAGAGGTCGTTTAAATGTAATGGCCTCAGTAATGCAAAAGCCTTATTCTGCTATTTTTCATGAATTTTTAGGAGGTGTATCATCAGGGGGCGATGACTATGGTTCTGGAGACGTAAAATATCACTTAGGTGTATCTAACGACCGTCAATTTGATGGAAATAAAGTACACCTTTCTCTCGCGCCTAACCCTTCGCACCTTGAGGTTGTTTCACCTGTAGTCATGGGTAAGGCCAGAGCAAAGCAACAAATGGCTTCTGGGACATATCAATCCCATAACCCCGAAAAAGTAATGGCAGTCATTCTTCATGGGGATAGTGCTTTTGCTGGTCAGGGTGTTGTTATGGAATGTTTCCAAATGAGCCAATTAGTGGGTTACAGAACTGGAGGTACTATTCATGTAGTAGTAAACAACCAAATTGGCTTCACAACTACACCAAGTGAGTACCGTTCTGGTCAATACTGCTCTGATGTGGCGTTTATGGTTGAGGCACCAGTATTTCATGTTAACGGGGATGATCCAGAATCAGTAGTGTTTGCTGCACGGGTGGCAACTGAGTACCGTCAGAAATTTGGAAAAGACGTTGTGCTTGATATCATTTGCTACCGAAGATATGGACACAATGAAGGTGATGATCCTTCTTTTACTCAACCACTGATGTATAAAGCAATTGATGGAAAAAAGACAACAAGAGAGATTTATGCAGACCGTTTAATCAAAGCGGGTGATTTAACTGTAGAAGAACATCAAGGTGATGTAGCCAATGTTTACGCAAAGCTAGACTCTGAATTTGAAAAAGCAAAGTCATTTAAAACTCAACCCCCAGATTGGTTACAAGGAGTTTGGCAAGGCTTATCTCAGCCAGAAGCAAAAGATGAGAGACGCCAAGGCGATACATCGGTAAAGTTAGAAGCGCTAAGAGAAATTGGCAAAAAAATTACTTCAATACCTGAAACTGTTAATATTCATCGCACTTTAAAACGAATTATAAATGCTAGATTTGAAAAAATTATTGCAGAGAAAAATATTGATTGGGGTCTAGCTGAGCATTTAGCCTTTGGAACATTAATTTCCGAGGGACATCCTGTACGACTATCTGGTCAAGATTCAGAAAGAGGTACTTTTTCACAAAGACAGTCACATATAATAGATCAAGTAACTGAAGAGAAATATACACCTTTAAATAATATCTCCGATACACAAGAGTATTATCAAGTATTAAACTCACATTTATCGGAAGAAGCTGTTTTAGGATTTGAATATGGCTTTTCTTCCGCAACTCCTAAAGGTTTAACAATATGGGAAGCGCAATTTGGTGATTTTGCTAATGGTGCTCAAGTCATGGTCGACCAATTTATTTCAAGTGCTGAGCAAAAGTGGTTACGAATGTCGGGTCTTGTTATGTTATTACCGCATGGATATGAGGGTCAAGGCCCTGAGCATAGTTCAGCTAGGCTCGAACGTTATTTACAAATGTGTGCTGAAGATAATATGCAAGTAACTAATGTAACTACTCCTGCAAATTACTTTCATGTTTTGAGGCGTCAAGTTAAGCGTAATTTTAGGAAGCCTTTAATAAATATGAGCCCAAAGTCTCTACTTCGTCATAAATTATGTGTTTCTACCTTTGAAGAAATGTCAACAGGGTCTGATTTTCATAGGCTTTTGTGGGATGATGCAGAGTTTAGACCAGAAGTAACTAATATAAAACTATGTTCTGATAATAAGGTAAAACGGGTTATCATTTGCTCTGGTAAGATTTATTATGATTTATTTGAAGCAAGAGAAAAATTGCATAGAAATGATGTTTATCTACTCAGAGTAGAGCAATTATACCCTTACCCTGAGCATGCGATGAATAAAGAATTGAAGCGATTTAACAATGCAGAATTTGTTTGGTGTCAAGAAGAACCTAAAAATATGGGCGCTTGGTCTTTTATAAACCCACTTATTGATGAAACATTATTATCTATAAATGTAAAGCAAGATCGTATACGTTATATAGGACGAGCCTCCGCAGCCTCGACTGCAACAGGTATTGCAGTTAAACATAAAAGAGAACAGCAAAGCATTATTGATAATGCTTTTACAAAATAGGTTGAATATATGACTGATATTATCATACCGAATGTTGGTGAAAGTGTTTCTGAAGTCACAATTGCTCAATGGTTTAAAAAAGTAGGTGATATAATAAAAAAAGATGATCCAATTCTTGAACTCGAAACCGATAAAGCTGCCCAAGAAATTGTATCTCCTGCGGACGGTGTCATAGAAGAAATATTAGCCAAAGAGGGCGATAATGTTGCGGTGGGAACTTTAGTAGCGCGTATAAATTCGAATAATCCCAGTCTTGCTCTACAAAAAGACATATCTGCTTCTAATAATACTTCTTCAACTCAAATTACAGTTCCGAATTTAGGAGAATCAGTATCGGAAGTTACTATTGCATCTTGGAGCAAAAATATTGGAGATAAAGTAGTTAAAGATGAGGCTATAGTCGAATTAGAAACTGATAAAGCCTCTCAAGAAATTGTAGCCCCCTTTACAGGTATAATTACTGCCATCAATGTTATTGAAGGCGAAACTGCATCAGTCGGCCAAGTTCTTTGCGAGTTAAAGCCAATTGATTCAAATAAAAACGCTGATAATAATAAAGAAAGTGCAGTATCTGATAATAAAGCAGAAGCATTGAAGCCTAAGAAAGCCCCTATGCCAAGTGCTGAGAGGCTTATCAAAGAAAAGGACCTCAATATATCATCTATGAAAGGTACGGGTAAGGATGGCCGAATAACCAAAGGTGACACTTTGTCTGCCATTGCAAATACTAATTTAGATGCTCCAGACTCTATCGAAAGCAATATAAATGGGACTGGATTAAAAGTATCAGAATTAAGAGAAGAACGAGTACGAATGTCTCGGTTGCGCCAAACAATTTCTCGTCGTTTGAAAGATGCTCAGAACACTGCTGCTATGCTTACTACCTATAATGAAGTAGATATGAGTAACATAATTCGGATGAGAAATAATTATAAAGAAATCTTTGTTTCAAAGCACGGTGTAAAATTGGGCTTTATGAGCTTTTTTGTTAAAGCATGCGTACAAGCACTAAAAGATGTTCCAGCTGTTAATGCTGAAATAGATGGTACCGATATTATTTATAAGAATTATTATGATATTAGTGTTGCTGTTGGAACACCAAAAGGACTTGTAGTTCCAGTACTGCGAAGTTGCGATAGTCTTTCACTTGGAGGTATTGAAAGAGGTATAGGCGACTTAGGAGCAAAGGCTCGCGACGGATTGCTTTCAATGGATGATATGATGGGAGGCACGTTTACTATTTCCAATGGTGGAGTCTATGGTTCATTGATGTCATCACCAATATTAAACCCTCCGCAGGTTGGTATCTTAGGGATGCATAAAATAGAGAAGCGCCCTATTGTAATAGATGATCAAATTGTTATCAGACCGATGATGTATTTGGCATTGAGTTATGATCACCGTATAGTTGATGGCAAAGAGGCTGTAACTTTTCTGGTAAGAGTTAAAGAGTGTTTAGAGGATCCTGAACGTTTATTGCTAGACCTGTAATAATTTTAATTGTGTTGTAGGAATTTAATATTGACTGAATTAATAATAATTAACCACCTTCGGAGTTTTAATGTCAAATAATTATGATGTGATAGTTATTGGTGGAGGTCCTGGAGGCTATAATTGTGCTATTCGTTGTGGGCAGCTAGGGTTGAAGGTATTATGTGTAGAAAGTCGAAAAACACTAGGCGGGACATGCTTAAATGTGGGATGTATTCCTTCAAAGGCATTGCTACATTCGACTGAAATGCTCGAAACAGCTCAAAATGATTTTATAAATATGGGTCTTATAGGTGATATTAGTTTTGACCTAAAAAAAATGATGTCAGCTAAAGAAAAAACAGTTAACGGTCTCACATCAGGAATTGAGTTTTTATTTAAAAAAAATAATGTTATTCATATAAATGGAACTGGTAAAATTATTAATGACTCTACAGTTATGATTGATGGAGCATCTTATAGTACTAAAAATATTGTTATCGCTACCGGTTCTAATGTTACAAAATTACCGAATGTAGAAATTGATGAGAAGAATATTGTATCTTCGACTGGCGCGTTGAAATTAGATAAAGTTCCAACTAAATTAGTTGTTATAGGCGGTGGTGTTATAGGTCTAGAACTCGGGTCTGTCTGGCGTCGTTTGGGCTCTGAAGTAACAGTAGTAGAGTATCTTGATCATATAATGCCAGGCATGGATTCTGAAGTTCAAAAACAAGCTTTGCGTATTTTTAAAAAGCAAAAAATGAAATTTGAACTTAGTAGAAAAGTTATAAGCGTTAATAAAATAAGTCATGGTTTAGAAGTTCAAACTGAAGCAAGCTCCGGTGGTAATTTAAAAACTATTAATGCTGATGTTGTCTTAGTTTGCATTGGTCGAAAACCTAATACTGATGACCTTGGACTAGACGCCATAGGTCTTAAAAAAAATGAACGTGGTTTTATAGTAACGGATAATTTCAAAACAAATATATCGAATATTTATGCTGTTGGTGATTGTACAACAGGCCCAATGTTGGCCCATAAAGCCGAGGATGAAGGTGTTGCAGTTGCAGAAATTATAGTTGGAAAGGCTGGTCATGTTAATTATGAAGTAATTCCAGGTGTGGTTTACACATCTCCAGAAATTGCTTCTGTTGGTAAAACAGAGCAGGATTTAACAAACGCTAATATACCTTTTAAGCGAGGAAAATTTTCTTTTGCTGCAAACTCTAGAGCTCGCGCAAATCATCAAACTACCGGATTTGTAAAGATTCTTGCCCATGCGGAAACAGATGAAATTTTAGGTGCACATATAATTGGTTCTCATGCCGGCGACTTAATTGCTGAAATAGCTTTAGCTATGGAATTTAAGGCTTCGAGCGAAGATGTAGCACGTACATGCCATGCTCATCCTACTATCACTGAGGCTATCCGACAGGCGGCTATGGATGTTGAAGATTGGGCAATGCAAAGCTAATTTTATTAATTAATTAGAAAGTCAATCGCATTTGTGTATTCATAAAATTATAAGACTTTTCAGTATATTTTTAACAGCAATTCTTACCTTGTCAGCATCCGATATTGAGAAAATTTCTCATAATAATATGAATGAAATTGATAATCTTTTACGTACTTCTGTTTTAAATAAAGAAGTAATTGGAGTATCAGCTTTAATCTACGATGAGGGAAGCGTTATCTATAAAAATTCATATGGTTTACGTGATCGGGAACGAAATATCCCGGTAGAAGTAGATACTATTTGGAGAATTTTTTCCATGACAAAACCAGTAACTGCAACAATAATTATGGATTTGAAAGAAGAAAAAAAACTAAATCTTTCTGACCCTGTTTCTAAATATATTCCTGAAATTGATAATATGCAGGTAGCAAGAATTGATGAAAATGGGTTTGTAAGTCTTGAGTCACAAAATAGAGCTATTACTTTAGAAGACTTAATGTTGCATCGTTCAGGAATGGGCTATGGTATATTTGGTTCTCAAAGCATCCTTACGTCCTTATACAATGATGCTGAACTTTTTTATGTGGTTGATAAAAAGTCCGGAATATCAGAGAGCATGGAAAAAAAAATGACCAAACTTTCTAAACTTCCTCTATTATTTCAGCCTGGTGAGGCTTGGTACTATAGTTACTCAATGGATGTACTTGGTAGAGTTGCTGAAGTTATTGAAGGTAAGAAATTAGGAGAGATAATGGAGGAGCGGCTGTTTAAACCGCTTGGTATGACTGATACTAGTTTTGCAATTAAACCAGAGCAACAAAAACGATTTGCTTCAAACTACTTTAGAACAAAGGAAGGAAATTTCATTTTAATAGAGGATGGACAAAATAGCCCTTTTGCTAATCCTTTGAATGAATTCCAAAGTGGAGGGGCAGGACTTGTTTCTACAATAGATGATTTTGCTATATTTGCTAAACTTATACTCGATGGGGGAAAATATAAAGGCCATAGAGTATTAGATGAAGAAACTATTGATTTAATGATAAAAGATCATATGGGGCAAGATAAGCCTTATTTAATTCCATGGTTGGGTCCTGATTTTATGTCAGGTTTTGGTTATGGTGGATCTATTCAAATTAACGAAACACCCGAGCAGTTAGCTAGAAACGGTAAAGGCATTGGTCATTGGGGTTGGTCAGGAGCGGCTCGCACAATTTTCTGGATTGACCGAAAAAATAATTCATTCGGTATACTGTTGCTACAGTTCCTGAGTGATGAGGACCCAAAAATACATGATGAATTTAGAGCTTTAGCATTTGCTATGACTAAAAATCAGTAAACTAGATCAGTTAAAAGTGTATTGTTCTATTATATGCGTTTAATACAGCTTCATGCATCATTTCGGATAAAGTAGGGTGCGGGAATACTGTTTCCATTAATTCATGCTCAGTTGTTTCTAGTTTTTGTGCAATTGTATAGCCTTGAATAAGTTCAGTGACTTCGGTTCCAATCATATGCGCTCCTAATAGCTCACCTGTTTCTTCATTAAAAATAGTCTTTATTAATCCCTCAGGCTCTCCTAAAGCTATTGCTTTACCATTACCTACAAATGGAAATTTCCCAACTTTTACTCTATAGCCTGCTTTTATGGCTTGTTTTTCTGTATGACCCACTGATGCAATTTGGGGGTGGCAGTAAGTACAGCCAGGTATTGATATTGGATTGAGCGGTTCTGGGTTTCTGCCCGCTATTTTTTCAATGCATATTATTCCTTCATGTGATGCTTTGTGAGCTAACCAAGGAGGAGTAGTTACATCGCCTATTGCATATAATCCATCAACACAAGTTTGGCTGTACTCATTAACTACAATGTGAGTTCTGTCAATTTTAACACCCAGGTTTTCAAGCCCTATATTTTCAGTGTTTCCTACAATACCTATTGCAAGAATTACTCTGTCATAAGTTTTTGTATTACTTTCACTTATATTTTCAAGGACTGCCTTAACCCCATTTTCAACAACTTTTAAAGTTGCTTTTGAGTTTGTTATAATTTTTATCCCACGTTTAGAGAATGCTTTTTTTGCCAATGCAGATATTTCTTCATCTTCTGCAGGTAAAATTCTATCTTCCATTTCAACTACTGTAACTTTTGAACCAAAAGCATTATAAAATGAAGCAAATTCCATACCAATGGCACCAGAGCCGATAACCAGAAGTTTGTTTGGCATAGTGTCAGGAATCATTGCCTCTTTTGCAGACCATATATACTTTCCGTCTGGCTCTAAACCAGCTTGTGGTATGGTTCGAGCCCTTGCTCCTGTTGCTAATATAACATGCTTAGCTTTATATATTTTTTCTCCTACACGAACCTCTGGTGCTTCTTTAGCTGGTTGCAGAGATGCGAAACCATTTATAACGGTTACATTATTTTTCTTCATTAGATGTTTAATGCCTGCCGAAAGCTGGTTAGCAATATTTCGAGATCTTTGAACTATACTCTTTAAATTAAATTCAGGAGAGGCCGATAACCCATAGTCCTCAGCGTGCTTCATATTGCTATATACTTCAGCTGATCTGAGGAGAGCTTTGGTAGGTATGCAGCCCCAGTTCAAGCAAACTCCGCCTAGACTATCTTTTTCAATTATAGCTGTTTTAAAACCAAGTTGACTTGATCTGATGGCAGTTACATATCCACCAGGACCTGATCCTATTATGATGACGTCAAAGTTTGTATCAGACATTTTTTGATCTACTTTTTGTATGTTAAGTTAACATGAAAGCTTTGTTTAAAGCATCATTGTTATTGGTTTTTCAATGTATCTCTTAAAGTGTTGCAACCACTTTGCCCCCAAAGCTCCATCTATTACTCTATGATCACATGTTAAGGTTACTGTCATAATGGTCGCTAGGTCTAAAGCCCCTTCACGAACTATTGGTCTCTGATTACCTTCGCCTACGGACAGTATCATTCCATGCGGTTCATTGATTATTGAACCAAACTCTTTAATACCCATCATCCCAAGGTTAGATATTGAAAATGTTCCTCCTTGGTACTCAGTTGGCTTGAGCTTACGCTCTCTGGCTCGAGAGGCTAAGTCTTTCATTTCTGTAGAAATTTGTGATAAGCCTTTATTATCTGCTTGTCGAATAATAGGAGTTATTAAACCGCTTTCGATTGAGACTGCAACTGCGATATCTGCATGTTTGTGTATTGCTATTCCATCCGGTGTATAGCTAGCGTTAGCTTCTGGGCAGTGTTTTAATGAAAGCGCTGAAGCTCTTATGAGCATATCATTTACACTTATTTTAACAAACTCACCTGCTTGTTGGTTTAGCTCTTTTCTAAGTCTAAGTAATTCATCAATTTCACAATCAATTGTTAATGGAAAACTAGGTACATTTTGTGAAGAATCCAGTAGTCGTTTCGATATAACTTTTTGAATATTGTTTAGGGGCACTAGGTCATAGGATCCTGGTTCTATTCCTAATTTAGTCAAATGCTCAGCACCTCCATACCTTAGCGCTCCTATTTCTTTTGAGGCAGAGTTATCACTAAAGACTTGTTGATTGGTTTGAGATGGAATAATATTTGACTCTAAGTCTTTTATATAGGCTTCAATATCTATTTTTATAACTCTGCCGTTAGGCCCAGAGCCAGAAATTTGACTTAAGTCTACATTTAAATTCTTTGCCAGACGACGAGCTAGGGGGGATGACTTTATTTTTTCTAATTTTCCAGAAGCTTTTTCTTTTTGAGTATCTATTTCATTAATGGTTGCTTCCATAGTTTTTTCTACAGATTTACTATTTGGGGCTTGGTTAGTTGAGTCTTTGTAATTATTTAGTGAACTTATATCTTCACCATCTTCAAGTAATATTGCAATTGGCCGGTTGACCTTAACATTAGTACTCCCTTCAGGAAATAGTAGCTTTACTATAGTTCCTTCCTCTACCGCTTCAATTTCCATAGTTGCTTTATCTGTTTCAATTTCAGCTAATAGATCACCTGAATTAACTTGATCTCCCTCTTTCACTAACCATTTAGAAAGAGTCCCTTCTTCCATTGTTGGTGAGAGTGCAGGCATGAGAATTTCTATCGGCATATTTCACCTTTAATCTTTATAGCAAACTTTTTTTGCTGCTTTTATAATATCTAAAGTACCCGGTAGGCTTAAGGCTTCGAGGTTTGCAGCATATGGTAAAGGAACATCTGCCTGATAAACTCTTTCAGGCGGTGCATCCAGGAAGTCAAAGGCCTCTTTGGTAACGCGGGAGACAATTTCAGCGCCAATACCACTTTGCCCCCAACCCTCTTCAGCACAAACAAGTCTATTCGTTTTTTTAACACTTTCTATAACTGTTTTACTATCTAGTGGGCGAATAGTTCGTAAATCAACTACTTCACAATCAATACCCTCAGTCAAAAGTTGTTTTGCTGCTTCAAGACACTTACCAACCATCCTACTATGTGCTACTAGTGTTATATCTGAACCTTCTCGTCTGATTTTAGCCTTGCCTATAGGTATAATAAGATCATCAACATCAGGTATTTGAAATATTTCTCCGTATAGAAGCTCATGTTCCAGAAATACAACTGGGTTAGGATCACGAATTGCTGACTTGAGTAAACCTTTTGCATCTTCCGCATCATAGGGTGCAACTACTTTTAAGCCTGGGACGTTGGCGTACCAGCTAGAATAATCATGACTATGCTGGGCTCCAACTCGAGATGCTGCACCGTTAGGTCCTCGAAAGACTATGGGACAGCGCATCTGTCCACCAGACATGTATAGAGTTTTAGCTGCTGAGTTAATAATATGGTCAATTGCCTGCATAGCAAAATTAAAGGTCATAAATTCAACAATAGGTTTTAGCCCCCCCATTGCAGCGCCTACACCTATTCCTGCAAACCCATATTCAGTTATGGGCGTATCAATAACCCTTTTTTCTCCAAATTCTTGAAGTAATTCGCGAGTAACCTTATAGGCACCTTGATATTCTGCTACTTCTTCTCCCATTACGAAGACATTTTTATCACGCCGCATTTCTTCTGCCATTGCATCACGTAATGCATCTCTTACAGTAATTTCACTATGCTTAATATGGTGCTGCCCCAAGGATTGTTTTTCATCCAAACTATCTTTTGTAGGAATAGCTTTTTTAGTTGTCTGACTTTGTTCAGAATTTATAGGAGAATTAATAGGGTTGTCATTTTGCTTATTAAGATCATCGATTTTTTCTCCACTCTCTAATAGTTGAACAATTAAGGTTCCGACTTTGACGTTTTCAGTTCCTTCGGGAATATTAATTTTTCCAACAATACCATCATCTATGCTTTCTACTTCCATAGTTGCTTTATCTGTTTCAATTTCAGCAAGTATATCACCTGAGGTAACAGTATCACCTTCTTTAACTAGCCACTTGCTAAGTGTCCCTTCCTCCATAGTGGGAGAAAGGGCTGGCATTTTTATATCGATTGCCATTAGTTGATAAGCTCAAGGAAGATCATAAGAGTTCCAATGATCGACACAAACCATGCTAGAGTTCTTATCCAAGGTATGCCAAGCCAATAGCATGGAGCAAACGTTAACCTACCCCAAAAGAATAGAGCAGCCCCTAACGCAGTTAGTTCTGAGGAGTTCTCAGTAATAACTGTTATCAAAACCAAAGGCGCAAACATAATAAGACCTTCAACAAAGTTTACTTGCGCACGCTTTGTTCTTCCATGGAATGCGGTAAGCCCATCATTAGGCAAATTGTCTCTATTGCCAACTAATTCAGAAAAAGATGCTTTTCCTGAAAAGATTGATGATAATGATTGTGCCAAAATCATTATAAAAAATAAGGCTATGCTCCATAATAAATATTTCAGTTCAATAGGCATAATATTCTCCCTTTTTAAATTGTGTTTAACCTTTAATTAAGCATCCAGAAGGACATCGGTATAAAGTTCTGACGCATCAGGTTCTGGTGATGTCTGCGCAAATTCTGCTGCATCAGAAACTATCAACTTAATTTCTTTATCAATTGATTTAAGTGTATCTTCCGTGGCCCACCCTTCTTCAATTAATCTATTTTTTACCATATCAATTGGATCTCTTTCGCTTCGAGTTTTTGTAACTTCGTCTCGTGTTCGATATTTTGCAGGATCTGACATTGAGTGGCCGCGGTAACGATATGTTTTCATCTCGAGTATCATAGGCCCTTTACCGCCTCTTGCATGTTCAATGGCTTTCTTAGTAGCATCTCTAACTTCTAATACATTCATGCCGTCAACCTGTATGCCTTTTATTTCAAAACTAGAACCACGTTTATGTAACTCTGTTTCTGCGGAAGACCTAATTACAGATGTACCCATTGCATACTGATTATTTTCAATAACAAAAACAACTGGTAAGCTCCATAGTTTGGCCATATTGAATGCTTCATATACTTGCCCTTGATTTGAAGCGCCATCTCCAAAAAAAGCTAAACTAACATTTCCATTATTTTTGTATTTATTAGATAAAGCCAAGCCAGCGCCAATAGGCACCTGTGCGCCAACTATACCGTGGCCACCATAGAAATGTTTTTCTGTTGAAAACATATGCATAGAACCACCCTTTCCTCTAGAATAGCCTCCAGCTCTACCAGTCAGCTCAGCCATAACACCGCGGGCCTGCATACCGCAGGCAAGCATGTGCCCGTGGTCCCGGTAGCCAGTTATCATCTGATCACCTTCAATCATGCTTGCTCGTGTTCCAATAACGACAGCTTCCTGGCCTATGTATAAATGACAAAATCCAGCTATTTGACCCATTCCGTATAGTTGACCTGCTTTTTCTTCAAATCTACGAATGAGTAACATGTCGTTGTAAAAACTTAAAAGCTCATCTTTTGAACTCTTTATAGGCATAATTGGCTTATTGTTCTTTTTAGTCATATTATTACCTTATTTATTTCGTATACGAAGTAAAATTATAATTTTGAATTTTAATTGAAAATAATATGAACTATTTTATTCCCTTTGGTCAAGCCAAATCGTCTTTTCTTTTGGATCCGAAACAAAAAGTAATTGTCGTGCTTTTATATCTAGTTTATCTAAATCTAAATCGGATGAATTTAAACTAATTGCATGCTTTTCTAAATTTTTGCGTTCTTCTGATAGTTCAAATAAAATGCCTTTTTGAATTTTTATTTTTTTTTCGTATTCTAGATATCCTATGATACCCTGCGATCCTGAAATCGCATGGAATACCAAATATATATATAAAACTGAAAGTGAAATTACAGGCCATTTGTTTTTTATATATTCAAGACGATTCATGTCATGAGTATTGACTTACTATGGTTAGCAAGCAGTTAATATTTATGATTTATTGGTTAGGAAGTACTGACCTTCCAGCGAATATAGCTCTAGTTTCTAACTGTTCTTCAATTCTTAAAAGCTGATTATATTTAGCTAACCTATCAGAGCGAGCTAAAGAGCCAGTTTTTATCTGACCGCAATTTGTTGCAACTGCGAGATCGGATATAGTGGTATCAGCTGTTTCACCTGACCGGTGACTCATAACTGCTGTCATGCCAGCGCTATGTGCCAAATTAACTGCATCTAAAGTTTCACTAAGTGTACCGATTTGATTGACTTTAACTAAAATCGAGTTGGCAGCTTCCATATCTATCCCAGTTTGTAATCGTTTCGGGTTTGTAACAAATAAATCATCACCAACAAGCTGACAGTTATTGCCCATTTTATTATTTAAAGCTACCCAGCCATCCCAATCATCTTCTGACATACCATCTTCTATTGATATTATAGGATAATTAATAGTTAAGTCATATAAGTAATCAACCATTTGGAGTGATGTAAGAACTTTATTTTCGCCTTTGAGATTATAATGAGTTCCATCAAAGAACTCAGTTGATGCTACATCCATTGCCAAATAAACATCTTCACCAGGTTTATAACCAGCGTCAATAATTGACTGCATTATATACTCTAAAGCTTCTTTGGACCCATCTAAATTTGGAGCAAAACCGCCTTCATCACCAACATTAGTGTTGTGCCCGTTAGACATTAGTCGCGATTTTAGACAATGAAAAACCTCTGCCCCGCAACGAAGTGCCTCACTAAAATTTTTTGCGCCAACAGGCATAATCATAAATTCTTGAACGTCGATTTTATTATCAGCATGCTCCCCACCATTGATAATATTCATCATTGGTACTGGAAGAGTGCAAGAATTTTTATCACCAATATAAGCATATAGTGGGATATTTTTAGATGCGGCCATTGCCTTCGATACTGCTAGCGAAACACCTAATATAGCATTAGCACCTAAATGATGCTTGTTTTCTGTGTTATCAAGTTCAATCATTATGGAATCGATTTTACGTTGATTACTCGCATCAATGCCAATTAAATTATCTGCGATGAGTGTGTTTACATTATTTACTGCTTTAAGAACACCTTTGCCATGATATCTATCTTTATCATTATCTCTTAGCTCTACAGCCTCATGTTTACCCGTAGATGCTCCGCTAGGTACAGCAGCCCTACCAAAAGAACCATCCGTTAAAACTATATCAACCTCAAGAGTTGGATTTCCACGACTATCTAGTATTTCTCTAGCAAAAATCTTTTCAATCTTAACCATTTAAAGAGACCCTAAAGAATATATGCATTTTAATCTTTAGGTGCGATTACTTGACGACCTCTATACATGCCTGACTTGAGGTCAATGTGGTGTTGCCGGCGTAGTTCACCGCTATCTTTGTCTTCTACGTAATTAATTGCAGAGAGCTTGTCATGAGCTCGGCGCATTCCGCGGCGTGAGTTAGAAATTTTACTTTTTGGGACAGCCATCAGGGCCTCCATTTGATTAATAAAATGATTAAGTAGTTTTACTACCTATTGAATGACGGCCTACTAGCGTAAACTGATATGGGTTTCAAGCTTAATATCAACAGATTTTGAGAGCTTTTAATAATTGTGCTTATCTTAAAAATGTTATGCCTAAAAATAACGCCTTGAAGTTAGTTTATATTTCCATCATTTTTTATTAACCACCACCCATACCTCTAGCGCTTAAGATAGACCATCCACGTTCTGACATACAATCATCAACTATTCCTGCGGGCCCTAGCTTGACGAATTTGCGACTGAAATCCACTTGCTCAGCACCTGATGCTACACCTACTGCTCCTCCGATGACTGCTCCATCCGCTGCTCCATCACCACCATCAATTACAGCGCCTAAAGTTGCACCCACTAAAGCGCCAACAACTGCATTACTAAATGCCTTATTTTTTTCTTTATCTCTCTGCTTTTCATATTGGTCACGAGCTTTCATGCCTAAATAACGACATTCCTTAAGGTCTTTTGCATGAATTTCATACTCGCCTTCTCTAACATCCATAACAGGTGAATAAGATGAAATATCAAAAGAAGCCGTTGCGCAAGAAGTTAAAGATATTAAAGTAATTAGCGATATAAATTTCTTCATTTTATGCCCTTAAATGTCTTAATTAATATAGATATGTTTGAATTTGTAAGTAATAAAAAATAACAACCTAGCTTAGCTCATTAAAGTTTAATTTATTATAAATTTCAAATATTATTTTATTACAACTTGGTAAGAAAAATTATATTATTAAGCCTTAATTATTATGCGTTATTATACAGTTTTATTGTTTTATTTCAAAAGAATATCCCGCGGATCTCACAGTTCTTATTGTATCATTTGCTCCGTTTTGTTTAAGTATTTTTCTTAGTCTTCCAATATGAACATCTACTGTTCGCGCCTCAACGAATATATTACGTCCCCATACCGAATCGAGTAGTTGCTCTCGGGAATAAACTCTTCCAGGATTACTAATAAAATGTTCTAGCAGTCGAAATTCAGTTGGTCCAAGATGGACTTGATTGTGATTTATTTTAACACGTAATGCTTTAGTATCAATTTCGATATTACCAGAAGTTAAAATTTCTTCAACTATTGAAGAGCTTGATCGTCGTATTAAAGCACGAGTTCGAGCAAATAGTAGAGGTAAAGAAAATGGTTTAAGAACGTAGTCATCTGCTCCGTAGTCTAAACCAGTAATTTTATCAGTTTCATCACCCCTTGCTGTTAACATAATGACAGGAATTTTCTGTTGATTTTTATTAAGCCTTAATCTGCGGCATACTTCTATACCCGACAGTTTTGGGAGCATCCAATCGAGAAGAATTATATCAGGCTTTCGCTCATTTATTTTCAATAATGCTTCTTCACCATCTTTGGCAATTTCTACTTCATAACCTTCTTTTTCAAAATTATACTGTAAGAGGGTACTTAGTGAGTCTTCATCTTCCACTACTAAAACATATGGTTTCATATTTAGATCTTTAGCTCCTTAAAAATCCGTTAACCATTATCATCAAGTTTATAATTAATATATGACATTTTGATGAATATTTCAGGATTATTCGTTGACCGGCAGCGAAATGCAAAATTCAGAACCTTTACCCACTGCAGTTTTTAACTCTAATCCCCCGCGATGCCGCATAATAATATGCTTTACAATTGCTAAGCCTAAACCTGTGCCTTTTTCTTGTGAATCTAGATCGCCGGCTATTCTGTAAAACCTTTCGCCAATTCGCGGTATATGATTTTTTGTAAATCCAGGACCATTATCTTTTATCTGTAAACAATAATGTGGAGTATTTGGCTCGTAAATAGGAACTATTACTCTTGAATTTACTTCTTTTGAGTTAGTACTAAAGCTAGAATTGCATACATTTTGAGAGCATATTATTATATTTATATGAGTATTTTTTTTTGAAATTTTTATCGCATTATGAACTAAGTTTATTATTACTTGTACTATTTCATCATAATCTCCCTTAACGAACTTAGTCCCACTTGGAGGAAAATTAATTTTTATATTTCGCTTAAAAGCCAAGGGACTAAGAGTCTCTAGGGCTGTTTCAACTGCTTGAGATAAATCAAAAGCCTGATTAGGTACAATATGCTCTATTTGTTCAATTTTAAGCAAAGAAAGTAAATCATTTATGAGATGTTGCATTCTTTCAGCCTGAGTATGCATAATGGATAGAAATTTCTCACGAGCCTCTTCATCATTTTTTGCGTGCCCCTTAAGTGTTTCAATATAACCTAAAAGTGATGCCACAGGAGTTTTTAGTTCATGAGAGGCATTAGCTAGAAAATCACTTCTTTGACTTTGCATAAATATATATTCTGTTATGTCGTTTAAAATAATTAGAGCTAGATTTTTTTGTGATATCTTTATATCTGGTTCAAAAGGTGAAATTAAAACACGTATATGTTGAATGACAGGCTTATCTATACGATAGGTAGTTGGCTCAGGGATTTTTCCGGAAAAAACCTTTTTTATATTGGAATTTACTTCTTTATCACCTAGAAATTCTAAAATTCCTTGATTGTGATAATTTTTTCCTAATAATTTTTTTGCGGTTTTGTTGGTGTGTTTAATATTGCAATTATCATCAATTATAATAGCTCCATTTTTTATATTATCCATCATTTTTAGAAGCGTATTTATTGATGTGTTGTCTGTCAGATTATTCATGTGTTTTATTATATTGTAATTCTAAATAAAAAAATAGATCTTTTAAGATTATTATAAAAATGTAACCTTTACTTCTCAGTCTATTAGTTATAAGCGACTAGGAGTTAAGTTAATTAAATTCTTGTAATCATTTACTTTAGGGATTGTATGAACTTTTTGCAGTAGCTATAGCGTATTACTCTTAGTACAATAAATAATAATATAAGTTTATAATTAAGAATTAAGAATTAAGATTTTAATGGAATTTTGTTGAGAGGAGTGGTTGTGATTAACAAGACTATTATTTCTCTACTGTTAGGAACTTTACTTACCAGTTGCGCAAGTCTAAGTGATATTAAGAACACTAACGCAGAATTTGGAAATAATTTACCTGTTTCCATAATCCCCGTTTCCGAAATGTGGACCAATTCATCACAAACTGAATTGCCTACTATACATTGGGTTGATAGTTTTTCAGACCCAGCCTTAATAAGTCTTGTTCAAGAAGCGTTTTTATCAAACCCAAGCATGCTTGCCGCAAGATACCGTGTTGAAGCTGCCAATGCCCGTTTGGATATTTCTAGGTCTGAACGATTTCCATCTTTAAGTGCTAACTCAAGATTAACTAGAAATGAAAATGCTGGCACTCTTCCAAGTTCAACAAATATGTCTGCAGGACTTTCTGCCAGCTGGGAGTATGATTTGTGGGAACGAATAGAAAACACCGTAGATGCAAGTCTCTCGGACCTTAAAGCTGTTTCAGCAGATTATGATAGTGCTCGCCTTTCTGTGGCTGGCCAAGTGAGCTTAGCATGGTTTGACCTTATTGAAGCACAATTGCTCTTAGAGTTATCTGACCGTACGCTTACAACCAAGACAAGAGCTTTAGAGCTAACGCAAAGACGATTTGAAGGGGGTGTTTCAGGATCGTCAGATGTCAGGTTGGCAAGATCATCTTTAGCTAGCGCCCAAGCTTCACAATCTCTACAAATGCAAAGATTGTCATCAGCGACCCGTCGCGTTGAAATACTTTTACGTAGATACCCAGCTGCAGAGCTTAAAGCGCCTTCAGACCTTCCTACACTGCCCAAACTAAAAGGAATTGGAACCCCTGGATATGTTTTAAGGAAGCGACCTGATTTATTGGCAGCTGAATACCGTTTGAAGTCTCAAGGATTTCAAATAGAAATTGCTAAGAAAAACTTACTTCCTCGAATAACATTGGATGGTAGTGGCTCTTTAGCCTCTCGAAACCTGAATGACTTTTTTGAACTAGATGCATTAGCTGCCTCGCTGGTTGGTGGTATATCTGCCCCTTTATTCCAAGGAGGAAGACTTAAAGCAAATATTTCACAACAAAAATCGGTTATGAAGTCCCAATTGGAGTCATATGCTGGATTAGTTCTTAACGCTTACCTAGAGGTAGAAAATGCTATCGAAAGCGAGCAGAGACTTCTTGAGCAAGAAAATGCATTAAGGGTTTCACTCAATGAAGCAAAAAAGGCCGAAAGCCGTTTAGAACTTCGTTATACCGAAGGTTTGGCAACAATACTCCAATTGTTAGATTCACAATCACGTAGTTTTTCCGCGGAAGGACAACTTATTAGCTCTCGTAAAGAGCGATTATCCAATCGAGTGCGGATGCATGTAGCATTGGGGGGTGGCATAGAAATACTTAATGAACTTTCGGTTAAACAAGCTTTAGTTTCTGAGGTCGTAGAGGACGTACTAAAATGATAGTAGATTCAAATATAAAAAAATTTTCAAAAGTAAGTTTTATGAAAAGAGTTTTTAGTTATATAGTGCCAATTCTTTGTATAATTGGATTTATATTTTTAGGGTCTGTTATAATAAAATATAACAGCAAGCCAGAAGAAAAAAAGCGAGCATTTAATACATTAGCAGTTCTTGCTGATTACGCCGTCTTAGATGATATACAATTAGAAGTTAAAACTCAGGGTGAAGCAAGGCCGCAAACAGAAATCGACCTAGTACCTGAAGTTGGAGGTAAAATTGTATTTGTTTCACCTAATTTTATTGAAGGCGGAATAATTAAAAAAGGTGAAGTACTTTTACGAATTGAAGACTCCGATTATAAAGTATCTGTTATCAGGGCTCAAGCACAAGTGGCTCAGGCAGAACAGTCTTTAATTCGGGAAAAGGCTGAAGGTGAAATAGCAAAAAAAGATTACCTTGAGTTAGGGCGCGGCGAACCCAGCCCTTTAGCGCTGCGCTTGCCGCAACAGGCCCAAGCACTTGCTTCTTTGCAGGCTGCTGAGGCTGAGCTTGCTTCTGCTAATCTTCAATTGAAACGCACTGAGGTTCGCTCTCCTTTTACTGGCCGTGTTAAAACGAAAAATTCGGATATCGGACAGTTTGTATCCCCAGGACGCACATTAGGTCGTATCTTTTCTACAAGCATAGTTGAGGTTCGTCTTCCATTAAGTGATAGAGATCTATCAAAAATGGACCTTCCTGTTGCTTATGTGGCAAAAAATAGAGCGTCAGCAATAGATGTTAAATTAAGTGCCATTATTGGGGGTAAACGTAGATATTGGAGTGGTAAAATAATGCGCACAGCAAGTACATATGATACTCAGACCCGTGCTTTATTTGCCATTGCTGAAGTGGTCGATCCTTATGGTTTAGGTGCATCAGAAAATGGCTATCCACTTGCACCTGGTCTATTTGTTGATGCAGAAATTGCAGGAAAAGTTTATCAAGAAGTAATTGTTTTACCGAGGGATGGATTAAGACCTGATAATGAGGTGTATATAGTTAATAATAAAGGCAAGACTGATATTCGAAAAGTTGACGTGCTTGACTCTGATAGTGAAAGAGCAGTGCTTCTTGGCGGTGTTGATGAAGGAGAGTTGGTCGTTCTTTCTCCAATGGAAAGGTCGCGAGTATCAATGACTTTACGCGCTTTAGATGTTAATAACCCTGATAATATCCTTGTAGATCCACCCAAGCCTGATTGGATGAAAAAGCTTGAGGCCAATAAAGAAGACAAGAGTAAAGAGACTAAATCTAAGAAAAAGAACAAGAAAAAGTCATAGTTAATAAGGAATAATAACTAATGAAATCTTTGATAAGTTGGTTTGTAAAAAACCCTGTAGCTTCGAATTTAATGATGTTCACAATGTTTGTGGCTGGAGTGTTTGGTTATAGTAATTTAGACCGCGAGTTTATTCCAAAAGTTACAATCAATGGAATGACAGTATCCTCAGGTTGGCCGGGAGCTTCTCCTAGAGATGTGGAAGAGCAGATAGTTACCCGTATTGAAGAGTCCATAGATGGACTTGATGGGATAGATTATATTGAGTCTACAGCTCGTGAAGGAAGTTACAATGTCAATGTAAGAACTAAATTAGGTATTGATTACGATAAGCTATTAGATGAAGTACAATCCCGTGTTGATGGGATACAAAACCTTCCTCCCAATGCCTACAGGCCTCAAGTCTTTAGATGGGATGCTAGAGAAGATACGTTTTATTTTGCACTTCATGGCAACGTTGACAGACTAACGCTACAGCGTGCGGCGACTGACCTACGTTTTGAAATAACTAAACTCCCTGGGTTGCAGTTAACTAATCAAATGACAAAAATTGATGAGCAAGTAACGATTGAAATATCTGAGGACGCATTACGTCAGTATAACTTAACTTTTTCAGATGTCTCTGCCGCTATTTCTCGTTCATCGATAAATTTATCTGCTGGTACTGTTGAAACTGCAGCTGGTAAACTTCAGTTAAGAGCGAGATCTTTGGCAAATGATAAAGAAGACTTTAATGATATTATCGTTCGTCAAACATTAAATGGGGGCGTAATTCGTGTCCGAGATATAGCTAATGTCATAGACGGATTCGACTCAGCTAAATTTGCTGCCAAATTTAATGGTCAAAATGCAGCAATATTTCAAGTCCAATCTCCAGATAATATGAATGTCACTGAGGCTGGGAGGTCTATTCGAAAATTTGAAGAAGAAATTAACACCAACTTACCTCCCGACCTTACTTTTTCAATATGGTTTGATGGGTCAGAAATGTTTGATAGTCGAATGGAGCTAATAGGAAGCAATGCAGTATCGGGAATGATTTTAGTCCTTATAATTTTAATGCTTTTCTTAAGGCCTGCGGTAGCATTTTGGGTAACGGCAGGAATTGCTGCGGCATTCATGGGTGCAATAGCGATAGCCCCTTACATAGGTATCACATTAAACATGATATCACTTTTTGCCTTTTTACTTGTTATTGGAATTGTGGTTGATGATGCGATTGTCGTCGGTGAAAGTATTCATTTCCATGTGGAAAATGGAATATCAGGAAACAGAGGTGCTATAGCTGGTGCTGGTATGGTCGTTAAGCCAGTCTATTTTGCTGTTATAACGACTATATTAATGTTCATACCCTTCTTATTAATGACGGGCCCAATTCAGGCCATGCTTGGCCAGATAAGCCTAGTAGTAATCGCAGTATTGATATTTTCATTAATAGAAGCCTTCTTCATTTTACCTGCTCATTTAAGGCACCTAAAGCCAGTTAATATCAATGAACAGGGAAAATTGATGCGTTTGCAAACAAAAATTGCGAATAGCCTGGTTTTATTTGCTCAAAATATATTCCGCCCGATAATAGCGGCACTGATAAAGTTTAGGTATATAACTATCTCAGTTTTTGTTGGGTTATTTGCAATGTCTATTATGCTACTGCAAGCAGGTGTGGCTCCAACGGCATTCATACCCGTAGTCGAAGGAGATATGATAGAATTTAATGCTCGCTTTCCTGAAGGTACAAATTTTGAGAGAAGAGAGCAGGTTAGACAGCAAGTTGAAGCTGGGGTAGAGGAACTCAACAAAAATTCCAAAAAAGAATTTAATGTAAATTCAAATATTATAGAAAGAGCCGGGACAGTTACAGAAAATCGTGGTGTTCAGGGTTTCTTTTCTTTATCTGACCCCAGAACTAGACCTACTGTTTCAAGTAAAGATATTGCTGATAAACTTGAGCAATATGTTGGAGAAATTCCTGATGCCTACAGGGTTCGATACGGTGTAGATTACGGTCCCGGGGGCCAAGGAGGAGGTGGGTTATACTACGGAGTTGCCTCCGCTGACCCAGACGCACTAAAGTCTGCAATATTAGACCTTAAATCTGAAATTGAAAGCTTCAGTGCTGTATCGGGTGCATGGGATGGTTTAGAAAGTTCAGCACGTGAAATAAGATTTACATTAAAGCCAGGCGCAGAAACCCTTGGTATTAGTCTTTCAGATGTAACTCGTCAGGTAAGGGAAGCGTTTTATGGAAAAGAAGTACAGCGGTTACCTCGCAACGGTGAAGATGTTAGGGTTATGGTTCGTTACCCTGAAGATGCTCGTGAATCTATAGATAGTTTGCAAAAATTAAGAATAAGATCCGCAAGTGGTGTTGATGTTCCTCTATTTTCAGTGGCAGATGTTTCTTTTGAAGAAGGTATAACTCGAATACAGCGTCGGGATAGAAAGCGTGTGGAGTACACAGGTGCTAGGATACGCGGGGAACAAGCTGAGGTTCAGAAAATAAGTAAAGACATTAAAGAAAATTTCTTACCTCAATGGGAAATACGTCATCCAAAGGCGACTCGTATTGAAGTTGGTCAGGATGAAATAGAGCTTAATTTCATCAAAGAAATCCGTCTTTCCTTGATAGCAGTCTTATTTATTATGTATGGCTTACTTGCTATTGCATTCAAATCATATTCACAGCCTTTATTAATAATGGTTGCAATACCTTTTGCGCTAGTTGGAATGATATTTGGTAATATTGTAACCGGAGTGCCCTTTGGTATGTTGTCTCTGTTTGGTTTTTTCGCTGCCGCAGGTGTCGCTGTTAATGATAACCTTGTTTTACTTGATTATGTAAACCGCCTGAGAGCCAAGGGTGTAGGAGCTTATCAAGCCTTGTTAGACGCTTGCGTTGCTCGTTTTCGGCCTATTTTGTTAACTTCAGTAACAACCTTTATTGGCATTATGCCGATTCTTTTTGAGACATCTGCCCAAGCTGAATTTTTAAAGCCTATGGTTGTAGCATTGGCCTTCGGAGTTTTATTTGACTTTTTCCTTACACTAATGTTGGTTCCTGCAATGTATGGTGTAGGTGTAGATATCTCACGATTTTTTAAAGGCATAATAAAACGAGAAAAACAACCTCCTTTAGGCTCAACTTATAATCCAGAAATTGCTTTAGCTCTGGATAAGATTGAAATAGATTAGGCTTGTTCAATAATAAAAAAATTTAAAAAAGGGAATTGAAATGAAAATATCACGTTTAATAGCTCCAAGTTTATTTGCTTTAAGCATAAGTTTAGCTGCTTGTAATAATATAGACGCTGAGAGTGATAATAATACCCCGGTATTAGGCTCATATGGCATTGCTACTGAAAATATGGACCTTTCAATAAAGCCAGGTGATAACTTTTTTCAATATGTAAATGGTACATGGCTTGCAAATACAGAAATCCCTGCTGATAAATCTACTTATGGTGGGTTTTCAATATTAAGTGACCGTTCCGAAGAGCGTGTCCGCAAAATAATTGAGGAAGCTTCATCAGTAAATGCAGTTGTGGGTTCTGATGAACAAAAAATAGGAGATTTCTTTGCTGCGTTTATGGATGTTGATACAATTGAAAAAGCTGGACTTTCTCCTATTTTAGCTGACTTAGAAACCATAAAATCCACCTCTGATCATGAAGGTATAGCGCGACTTATGTCGGACCCATCATTAGGTTTGAGTTCAGTGGTTTCACCTTTTATTGGCGTGGACCTTAAAGATGTAACTAATTACATTGTTTACTTAACTCAGTCAGGCTTAGGGATGCCAAACCGCGATTACTATCTAGATGAAGACGAAAAGTCACTGGAGATACGTGAAGCTTATAAAACGTATCTTACTTCATTGCTTAAGATGGTTTCTAAAGAAAATATTACAGACCGTATTGAGGCGCTAATGGAGTTTGAGACAAAAATTGCCAATTACCATTGGACGCCAACTGAAAGAAGGGATCGTAGTAAAACATATAACAAACGAAGCTTAGATGAATTGAAAACTTCAGCTCCTGGTTTGCCGTGGGATGCCATGTTAGATCAGGCCGGATTACAAGGGCAAGTAAGTTTTGTTGTCAGAGAACCGGATGCCATAGAGGGAACGGCACAAGTATTTCAAGAAACAAACTTAAATGTTCTTCAAGATTATTTATTGATTAATTATTTGGGAGGGAAATCTTCTTATTTACCTAAATCATTAGACGATGCGAATTTTGAGTTTTACGGTAAAGTTCTCAGGGGAACTGAAGTGCAGCGTGAGAGATGGAAACGTGGTGTTAGTCAAATCGACTCATTCATGGGTGAAATGGTCGGTAAAGTTTATGTCGAAAAATATTTTCCTCAGAAATCCAAAGATGAAATGGATAAGCTTATAGAAAACCTAAGAGCTGCATTTAAAGATGGAATTGATAATCTAGAGTGGATGGATGATAAAACCAAAGTAGAGGCTCAAGATAAACTAGCTAAATTTAATCCAAAAATTGGTTACCCTGATAAGTGGACAGATTACACTGATTTGTCAGTTAATCGTTCTGATTTAATCGGAACAGTAAAGTCAGCTTATGCATGGTTATGGAATAATGAGATTAAAAAATTAGGAGGCCCAATAGATAGAGACGAATGGGGGATGAATCCTCAAACTGTTAATGCCTATTATCGCCCTGACTTAAATGAAATAGTATTTCCTGCAGGTATATTACAGGCACCTTTTTTCGATGTTGCGGCAGATCCTGCTGTTAATTATGGCGGAATTGGTGCTGTAATTGGTCATGAAATGGGCCATGGTTTTGATGACCAAGGCAGAAAAACAGATGGAGACGGTGAGCAAAGAGATTGGTGGACTCAAAAGGATGGTGAAGCCTTTGAAGCTAGATCTATGGCTTTAGTCGAACAGTACAACGCATTTGAGCCATTACCAGGAGAATTTATAAACGGTAAATTTACATTGGGCGAAAATATAGGTGATCTTACGGGGCTTACTATGGGGTATGCTGCATATAAAAAGTCATTAAATGGTGAGGAGGCACCAGTTATTGATGGTATGACCGGTGACCAAAGATTTTTCTTGTCTTATGGCCAGATATGGCAAAGAAAATTCAGGGATGAGGCACTTAGGAATCGTTTAAAATCAGATCCACATAGTCCGGGTGAATACAGAGCAAATGGTATTGTTAGAAATTTTGATAAATGGTATGAAGCCTTTAATGTTCAGCCTGGTGATGCCCTTTATTTAGCTCCTGATGAGCGCGTAAAAATTTGGTAATAATACCGGCTCCGCATCAGCGGAGCCATTTTTATTTGGAGATATCTAATAAGCAGGAATTTCAATAATGAGGAATGAAAAGAAAATAGCTAATTTAGTAACTGAAGTTTCGCATGAATTCCGTACACCCTTAAATTCCATTATCGGATTTTCAGATATGATTAAATCTGAGATACACGGCCCTTTACCAGAGAAATATATAGAATATGCTCACTCTGTTCATGAAAGTGCATTATTCATGCTAGAGTTAGTTAGTGAAGTTTTAAACCCAATAAATATTGCTGCAGTCAAAACCAAATATAGCCCTAAAAAATTTGATGCCTCTGAAGTAATTTTAGGAATAGTAAAAATTTTAAAGCCTCTTGCTACAAAAAAGAATGTAATTATTTCCACGAATATTGAAGAAGTATTACTTCCAGTTTTTCTTGATAAAACTAGCCTAAATCAAATAATGTTTAATCTCATATCAAATGCTATTAAATTTTCTAGTTGTAGAGGAAGTATAAAAATATCAGGAAAAATTGACAATGATAGTCTAATAATTTCGGTACAAGATTTTGGTAAAGGTCTCGAAGGAGATTATAACTTTAATGAAGGTAAAGGTTTAGGCTTATTTATTGTTAAGTCTTTATTGGAACAACAATTTGGTAAGTTAGAGATGAGATCTAAAAAAGATATAGGCACTAAAGCCGTCATTACTTTGCCGTTTAATATGCAACTCTAGAACGTGAATAATGATACCAAAACCTCTTATTTACTAAATGAGTTTATGGATTTTTTGAATGACAAAATTAAAAACTAAAATCTGGGTTTCTGCGCTCATGAAGCGTGTTGAAATAGCTGGTTCTTTTTCTGCTGTTTTGAAGAAAGGTGATGCCGATGCGGGAGTATGTTTAATTAAGGTTTGTGACCTTGAGGGTCATGCAACTATTTACAATCAGATTAGGAATACCCAAGGTGATATTGCTTGGCTTTCTAAAGGTCCTTTAAAAGAGTGTATTATCGATGAAGAATTAGCAAAAAAAGTTCGCCAAGACCCAGATCTATGGATTATTGAAATAATTGATAAAAAAAGAAATCATTTTTTGACGGAACCTGTAGAAAATTGATTGTTACTATTTAGTTTAGATAACAGTCTTCCACCTAATAGTACCGAAGCTAATGCCAGACCTGCCATCAAACCGTACCAAACACCATTGGGCCCAACATCAGTTTTTAAAGCTAAAATATAAGCAATTGGAAATCCGAAAAACCAATAACTAATACCTGTTAACAGCATAGGCCAAACGACATCTTTTAAGCCTCTTAACAATTGATTAGCGGCAACTTGAACAGAGTCAAAGAACATAAACCCTGTAGCAATAGGCAAGAAGCCAATCACCAAGTTTATTACATTTCTATTAATTTCCTTATCAAGATCAAGAAATAGGGAGGTAGTCATTTCTGGAAATATTGCAACCGGTATTGCTATTAACATTATGGCAAATATGCAAGCAATAACTGTTGTGCTTGCGGCCCTCTTGGCAGCTTCAATATTTCCTGCTCCTGCAGCTAACCCTATTCGTACGGCTCCCGCCATTGACATGCCGTATGGCAACATAAATGCCAAAGAAGCAATATTGAGCGCTACTTGATAAGCTGCAGCCTCCATAACTCCAATGAGACCCATAATAATAATTGCGATATTAAAAAGCATACCTTCAAAAAGTGTTGTCACACTAATTGGGCCGCCTAATCTTAGTATTTCAATTAAATGTATAAATTTCATAGAAAAGAAATTTTGAAATACTTGAAATTCTTGAGCGCGTTTGTCTTTGCTTATATAGTATATAAATATAAAAAAACCAAAGAAGTATGATAATGATGATGCTATACCAGCACCAGTGAGACCTAAGCGCGGCATACCAAAATTACCAAATATAAAAATATAATTTAATAGGGCATTTAAACCTGTAATCGATGTAACTAAGAACAATGGGATTAAGGTCTTTTCAAGAGCTGCTAGAAAATTTCTGAGAACCATAATTGCTAATGCAAATGGTAGCCCAAATGCGAGAACAAAAACATACCTTCCAGCTTTTGCCGATACTGCTGCGTCTTGGCCTAAAAAAATTAATATATTTTCAGTAAATGAAGTAATGAAAATAAAAATTGGCATCATTAAAAATATAACCCAAATAGCCATACGAACATAATATCGAGTTTTTTGAATATTTTTCTTATTTTTACCTAGAGTTTGAGATATAAGTGGAGTTACTGCCATAACTGGACCTGAAAATAGCATCCAAAATCCAAAATATATAACCAATCCAAGACCGGCAGCCGCCAAGTCTTCAGGACTTATACGTCCAATCATTACTGTATCTATAAAAAATATAAAAAATTGAATAAACTGAGCCAAGGCCATTGGAATGCCTATTCGTAATAATAAAACCATTTCTTTTGACCAAGTTTTTGGCATTTTTGTAGATTGGATGTTATTCAGGTTTTTATCGTGCAACATTGTTGACTCGAGTTTAATATATGAAGATACAGGTTATGGGATATGAACCAATTGATGACAGATATAAATCGTAAAATCAATAATGCCCTAAGGGAAATAATATGCGAATCGTAAAAAACGAAAAGCCTCTGTCGCCTCATTTAATATCAAAAAATGAAATTATAAAATTTTTATTCGCATTGGGGTTTTTGGTTGGGGTTTATCTTTTTGTAACCAGTACAGGTATAGCAAATATTCCCAGTTCTTCTGGTAGAGTATTTTTAATTATTTCAGCTGTAGTAGGTGCTTATATGGCACTTAATATAGGTGCCAATGATGTTGCTAATAATATAGGACCTGCAGTTGGTTCAGGTGCTTTAACATTATCAACTGCTATATTTCTTGCATTTATATTTGAAAGTTCAGGTGCCTTAATTGCCGGTGGGGACGTAGTGAATACAATCAAGAAAGGTATAATCGACCCGTCCTTGATCCCAGATGCTCAAACTTTTGTATGGGCTATGTTGGCTGCATTACTAGCAGCTGCTGTTTGGTTAAACATTGCAACAGCCTCTGGTGCCCCAGTGTCAACAACACATTCAATAGTAGGAGGTGTTTTAGGTGCAGGAATAGCGGCAGGAGGATGGGCAATTGCGGACTGGGTAAAGGTTCAGCAAATTGTGGCTAGTTGGATTATATCCCCTGCTTTAGGGGGACTGATTGCAGCTAGCTTTCTGTACATTATAAAAAAGACTATAATATATAAAGACGATATGATTTCAGCAGGTAAAACGCGAATTCCATTCCTTTTAGGAATTATGGCTTGGTCATTTACTACCTATATAATCCTAAAAGGAATAAAAAAACTTATCAAAGTAGATATGCCAATAGCTTTATCTTTAGGTTTTTTAGTAGCAGTTATAACTGTCATAATTACACGGCCATTAATTGCTAAGGCCTCATTAAGGTTAGAAAATAATAGCCAAAGTATTGATAAATTATTTGTCATTCCATTAATTGTAGGCGCATGTTTTCTTAGTTTTGCTCATGGAGCTAATGATGTGGCCAATGCAATTGGTCCTTTGGCTGCAATTAATGAAGCAGTCAGATCTGCGGAAATTGCAACTAAAGCAGCAATACCATTATGGGTAATGGGTGTTGGCGCATTAGGTATTGCTGTTGGGCTAGCGTTGTATGGTCCTAAATTAGTAAGAACAGTTGGTTCAGAGATAACTGAATTAGATATGATGAGAGCTTTTTGTGTATCTTTAGCCGCCGCTATCACCGTTATTATTGCTACACATTTTGGGCTACCAGTTAGTTCGACACATATAGCGGTAGGTGCGATATTTGGAGTAGGGTTTCTGAGAGAAGCATTAAAATATCGTTACAAACAAAGATTGGAGCTTGTTCGAGAGTATATGATCGAGAAAAAAGGTAAAAACCCTGAAAAAGCTGACTCTTTTGTAAAAGAATTTGATAAGGCATCTGTAAGTGAAAAACAAAGAATTTTACTTGAACTTAAAACCGCTGGTGGAAAACGTGGAAGAAGAAAAAAATTAAAAAGGGCATATACTGAGCAACTGGTTCAGAGATCACTATTGATAAAAATAATTATTGCTTGGGTTGTAACTGTACCGGTTTCAGGTGTTTTTGCTGCGGCTTTATTTTATATGCTTCGGGGCTTTATGGTAGGTATTTGAAATTTCTAGCTATTAGTGGAATAAGTTAAAGATAAAAACACATCTTCTAGATCCGGCTGTTCTGTTTTTAAATCATTAATTAAAATTCCAGAATCTTTAACTTTGTCAAGAATAGAGGAGATTGAATTTTTTCTACTTTCATAATTTATTGCTATAGCTCCATCTTTATTTATTGATATATCGAAACCTTTGAGTTTTGATGGGATTTTTATTATAGGACTGCTAGGGTTTATTAGTAAAGTTCGCTTATCAAGACGTGACATCAGACTAGACTTACTTTCATTCGCTACAATTTCTCCGTGATGCATAATTGCTATTCTATCACAAAGGGCTTCTGCTTCTTCTAAATAGTGAGTTGTAAGAATGATTGTTGTTCCACTTTTATGTAATTCTTTTACATAAGCCCATAATTGCCGCCGTAACTCAATATCCACTCCCGCTGTTGGTTCATCGAGTATTAAAACGGGGGGATTATGTACAAGTGCTTTGGCTATTAATAGCCTACGTTTCATTCCTCCTGATAATTGCCGAACATAAGCATTTTTTTTGTCTAAAAGTCCAAGAGCCGATAAGATTTCTTCACTTCGTCTTTCTTTTTTTGGGACACCATAATACCCAGCTTGAAGTTCTAAAGCTTGTAATGGAGTAAAATAAACATCCATAGCTATTTCTTGAGGAACTATACCTATAGAAGCTCTAGCCTGGCGGGTTTGGCGTTCAATATCATAGCCACAAATTTCTGCAGTTCCAGCTGTTTTATTAACTAATCCGGCTAAAATATTTATCAAAGTTGATTTACCTGCTCCATTCGGCCCAAGTAAACCAAAAATTGAACCTTTTGGAATAGATAGATCCACTCCTTTTAATGCATTTTTAGGAGGTGACTTTTTACTTTTAGCATAGGTTTTTTGCAGACCGTTTATTTCTATTACTGGATGTTCTTTCATGTAAGAAGGCTAGCTTATTTATTAACTTCAAGAAAGGCTAAATCGACACCAACCTGCCAGGGTTCCATAATATGCTGAAAATCTTTTTCAAAACTATTTATGTTTAACATAGAATTTTTAGGACGGTTTATAGAATCAAAAAATTTATCATTCACAAGTCTAATTTTATTTTGAGCTCCAGATTTCATTAGTATTTTTTGAGCAAAACTTGCCCAATTGGTTTTGCTCCCGCCATTTGTAATATGATATATTTTTGGTATTTCAGGAATTTTTCTAAATGTTGATAAGCATGCCTCTGCCAGGTGCCCTGCATAAGTTGGTCTTCCAACTTGCTCTGATACAATATTTAAGCTTTTTTTTGTTTCTGCCTGTTTTAAAATATTAGTGAGAAAGTTTTTACCAGTGCCATCATATACCCAGCTTGTTCTGAGTATTAAGCATCTTCCTCCTGTAGCTATTACTGCTTTTTCTCCTTCTCTTTTACTCATACCATATTTATTTAATGGGTTACATTTATCTTTAGGCTCGTATC
>CAJQGR010000018.1 GCA_905477785.1 uncultured Hellea sp. | reverse complement strand
ATAGCAGACAAACTAGGCGCTGCAATGGGAGCTTCACGTGCTGCAGTCGATGCAGGGTTTGTACCAAATGATTGGCAAGTTGGTCAAACAGGTAAAGCAGTGGCTCCTGAGCTTTATATTGCTGTAGGAATCTCTGGAGCTATACAGCATCTTGCAGGCATGAAAGATTCAAAAGTTATTGCGGCTATTAACAAAGATGAAGATGCACCAATTTTCCAGGTTGCAGACTACGGCCTAGTCGCAGATCTTTTCAAAGCTCTACCTGAACTTGAAGAAGAGTTGAGCAAAGCTGGTTACTAAAACCAAATATTCACATATTATTCTTAATATAGCCCTTATGAATTATATTTATGGGGGCTTTTTATATAAAAAACCAGATAAGCAAAAAACATCCCAAAATAACTCTATATATCATGAACGGTAAAAAACCTATTTTAGCCACGACTTTCATAAATAAAGAGATACAACTGTAAGCTGCTAGAAAAGATAAGGTGGCCAACAAAAAGCCATCAAATAAGTTTCCGTTCATTGAATTCGTATCGCCCAAAAGAGTTATGAAGGAAAAAACACCGCCGGCCCCAATAACTGGCAAACTCATTAACATAGAAAAACGCGCGCATTCAACACGCGTCATCTTCATAAAACGCCCTGTAGTCATTGTTATTCCTGAACGCGAGGTGCCAGGTATCAAGGCAAGGGTTTGTATTAAGCCTAATAAAATTGCATTTTTCCAAGTTAGTTCTTCTGACGTTTTAACTTCCTCACACCTCACATCTGAAAACCAAAGTAAAACTCCAAATACAATAGTCGTAAATGCTATGATAGGAATGAACCTTAAACCCACATCAAGGCCATATTTATTTAATAAGAAGCCAATCACTAGAACAGGAGGGGATGAAATTATTAGGTTCAAAGCTAATGCTGAACTATGATTTAACTTAAGTTTACATAAATCGCGCGTGCCCATAACGACTTTTTTGAGGTCGTTATGGAAATAAATTATTACTGCGAATAAAGTTCCAAAATGGGCCATTAAATCAAATACAGGGCCTTGGTCCTCTTTCCAGCCCAACAATTCTGGAGCTATGGCTAGATGCGCTGAGCTAGAAACAGGAAGAAACTCAGTAAATCCCTGAATTAAAGCTAAAATAATTATTTGTAATAGTGACATAATTAACAACTAAACGCGTAAACTTACTTCTTTGTTTATTTTTTACAAACTTGCACAGTAACTCAATAAAAATCCAACTTTTTTATTATTTTTTACCTTAAAAAAATAAAATAGCTTATTTTTCTACTAAAAGCTTAAACAAAAAAAATCATTTATATAATTTCTTTTATTAAAAATCGATAATTTTCAGTTACTTATAGTAGAAAATAATTTATATTTTTTTATTTTTTATCCTTTTTTGACAAATTGTCGCATTTATTACTTTAGGACTCACGAAAAAATATTTCAGTATATATAGTGCTCTCCTCCTGAAGTACTTAATGAAACATGCGGAATTAAATATGTCACAGAAAATGTTGCAATTTGTAGAAACAGAAAGAGACATGCCACAAAAAAGGTTGTCGACTGAAAGAAAAGAAGACTTTTTGGAGATTTATGGCGACTATATAGAGGAAAAAGCCAAAGAACAAGCATCGCGATGTTCTCAATGCGGAGTTCCTTTTTGTCAAAATCACTGCCCCCTAGAAAACAATATCCCTGATTGGCTCAAACTAACTGCTGAAGGGCGTATTGAAGAAGCCTATGCGGCATCCTCCGCTACCAATAATATGCCTGAAATATGCGGCCGCATTTGTCCCCAAGACAGACTTTGCGAAGGTTCTTGCGTTATAGAGCAATCAGGGCACGGAACCGTTACGATAGGCTCTGTAGAACGATATCTTTCAGACACTGCCTGGAAAGAAGGCTGGGTAAAACCTATAATTCCGCAAAAGGAATATGCGCTATCAGTGGGTATTATAGGTGCGGGACCTGCGGGCCTAGCTGCTGCCGAAGAATTACGAAATAAAGGATGGCAAGTTACGATATACGATCGCCATGACAGGGCCGGCGGTTTGCTGATTTATGGAATACCAAATTTTAAATTAGATAAAAAAATTGTACAGAGAAGAACACAACGATTGGAAGACAGTGGAATAAAATTTGTATTAAATTGCGATGTTGGGGCAGATATTACTTTTGATAAATTAAGGGAAAAGCACCAAGCCGTTTTAATAGCTACTGGTGTTTACAAGGCCAGAGACCTTGAGTGCCCAGGTGCGAATGCTGAAGGAGTCACACCAGCTCTTCCGTTCTTGATAAACTCAAACAAACGAGGGCTTGGTGATAATGTGAAAACTGAAACAGCTGAAGGAAAAAAAGTTGTTGTTATAGGCGGTGGCGACACAGCTATGGACTGCGTAAGAACCGCGATTAGGCAAGGTGCAAAATCAGTAACCTGCTTGTATAGGCGAGATTCGTTAAATATGCCTGGGTCAAGAAGAGAAACAGCCAACGCAAAAGAAGAAGGTGTAGATTTCAAATACCTCGCGAACCCTAGAGCTATTTATGATAAGGATGGCAAGGTATCTTCAGTTTTAGCAAATAATATGAGAATTGGTCATAAAGATCAGTCAGGAAGAGACAGTGTCGAAGCCATAAAGGACTCGAGTTTCGATGTTCCCGCCGACTTAGTAATAAAGGCCCTTGGCTTTAACCCTGAAAGCATGAAAGGCCTGTCAAACGAAATCTCTGTTACGCGCTGGGGTACTTTAAAAGTTAATCCCATAACTTTTGAAACAAATTTACCCAATGTATTTGCAGCGGGTGATATAACCAGAGGAGCAAGTCTTGTTGTTTGGGCTATCCGCGAAGGTAGAGATGCAGCAGCACATATTCATAAAAACCTTAAATCTCAAATGATTAACGATGAAAAAATTGCAGCAGAGTAAAATATGACAAATTGGCTTGAGAACTACACAACTAACCGCAACAAATTAATTGCATCACACTCTTACTCGCCAGAGTATGAACATGCTAACTGCGGAGTAGGCCTGGTTGCTTCAATTGATGGGTCACCGCGAAGAGATGTAGTTGAAATGTCTATACAAGCTCTTAAAAATGTTTGGCATAGAGGCGCTGTAGATGCAGATGGTAAAACTGGTGATGGTGCTGGAATACGCTTAGATATTCCTCAAGATTTCTTTAGGGCCCAAGTAGAGGGAACGGGCCATAAGCCTACTGCAGCTAAGATTGCCGTAGGTATGTTTTTTCTACCTAGGACAGACTTTAATAGCCAAGAGAACGCAAGAACTATAGTGGAAACAGAGCTTCTCAAAGAGGGCTTTTATATTTATGGCTGGCGTCAAGTACCAATAGACATTTCCGTAATTGGAGAGAAGGCTAAAGCAACAAGACCTGCTATTGAACAGGTTATGTTCCGAGACCCTAAAGGCCGAAAAGGCAATAAGCTCGAAAGAGAACTCTATATTGTAAGAAGGCGAATAGAGAAAAGGGCCATTGAAGCGGCTATTCCCAGCTTTTATACTTGCTCATTATCAGTCCAAACAATCATTTATAAAGGAATGTTTTTAGCCGAAGATATAGATAACTTCTACCCTGACCTTAAAGATGAAAGATTTGTTTCCCGAGCAGCTATATATCACCAGCGATACTCAACAAACACGTTTCCACAATGGTGGCTTGCTCAGCCTTTCAGAATGCTTGCTCATAATGGTGAGATTAACACACTAAAGGCAAACTCTAATCACATGAAAAGTCATGAAATAAAAATGGCAAGTGCTGCCTTTGGTGAACGAGCCGATGATGTTAAACCAGTGATTCAAAAAGGTAGCTCAGATTCAGCAGCGCTAGACTCAGTTTTTGAGTTACTTGTGAGAGCCGGCCGGACAGCACCAATGGCAAAGACACTACTTATACCAGAAGCTTATTCCAAAAGAGGAGATCTAATGCCAGATAGCTGGAGAGCTCTTTATGAGTATTGCAATGGGGTAATGGAGCCTTGGGATGGGCCTGCTGCATTAGCCGCATACGATGGAAGGTGGGTAATGGCAGGTCTAGATAGGAATGGATTGCGTCCACTTCGTTACTCTATTTCATCTGATGGAATCCTCGCCGTCGGGTCAGAAACTGGAATGTGCCCAATGAATGAAACTGATATCGTCCAAAAAGGAGCCCTCAAACCAGGGCGTATGATCGCGGTGGACCTTGAAGAAGGTAAATTCTATAGATCTACTGACATCATAAATGAACTTGCAGAAAAAAGGCCTTATAAGAAATGGTTGAAAAAGGTTGTCAATCTTGATGAGCAGCTTTCAGGAAGTGAGCCCACTCCTTATCTCGCGGGCGAACATCTTACAAGAAGACAAATATCATGTGGGCAAACACAAGAGGATCTTGAACTCATACTAGGCCCAATGGCAGAAACAGGAAAAGAAACTATTGGATCAATGGGTGATGACACCCCCTTAGCTGTTCTTTCTGATATCTATAGGCCCCTATCGCACTTTTTTAGACAAAATTTTAGTCAAGTAACCAATCCTCCAATCGATCCCCTTAGAGAAACTCGCGTTATGGGGCTTAAAACTCGGTTTAAAAATCTTAGAAATATTCTTGCAGAAGATAGTTCTCAAACAAATGAAATGTTAGTTCTGGATAGCCCAGTAATGACTTCAGGTATGCTGGAAAAATTTAAAATTTTAGTAGGCCCTAAAAAAGTTCACACGATTAATTGCACCTTCCCAATTAATGCTGTTGGCACCGAGCCTAGCGGGACATCATTAAAGTTAACCCTGTCTCGAATAAAAGCAGAAGCTGAAGATGCAGTCCGTCAGGGCATAGAAAATATTATACTCTCTGATGAATTTACAGATGCAGATAATGTAGCTGCACCAATTATCCTTTGCACGGGCGCTGTCCAAACACATCTTGTTAACAAAGGACTGCGTTCTTCCTGCTCAATAATTGTTAAATCTGCAGAATGCTTAGACACTCACTATTTCGCTGTTTTAATTGGCGCAGGTGCCACTGCAGTTAATGCTTATATGTCACAAGATAGCTTGGCTGACCGAGCTACACGTGGCCTACAGAATTGCTCTTCAGACCAAGCAATATCCCAATATAAAAAGGCCATAGAAGGTGGATTATTAAAAATCATTTCTAAAATGGGTATCTCCGTTATTTCTTCATACAGAGGTGGAAATAATTTCGAAGCAATGGGTTTATCACGCGCTTTAGTTGGAGAGAACTTTCCTGGTATGATGTCAAGAATATCTGGGATTGGTCTTGCCGGTTTAGAGGCTAAGGCACTCGAGGCACATGAAAAAGCTTATGAACCTTCAGTAATTTACCTACCCGTTGGAGGACTCTATAGAGTAAGAGCAAAAGGCGAAAGACATGCATATAAAGCGGAAATGATACATATGCTTCAAGAAGCTGTTGGTTCAGACAATTATGAACTCTATAAAAAGTATTCAAACATAGTAAACAATCAAAGCCCAATTCAAATTCGTGATCTACTAGATTTTCGTCCTGATAAAAAACCTCTCCCGCTCAAAAGAGTTCAAAGCATTAATGAAATCCGAAGACGCTTCTGTACTCCGGGTATGTCCCTAGGTGCGTTGTCACCTGAAGCACATGGTACGCTCAATATAGCAATGAACAGAATTGGCGCGAAATCTGTATCTGGTGAGGGCGGGGAAGATCGTTCTAGATATGTGCCATTACCAAATGGCGATAACCCTAACTCCGCAGTCAAACAAATAGCCTCAG
>CAJQGR010000017.1 GCA_905477785.1 uncultured Hellea sp. | reverse complement strand
AATTCTTTCCAACGTGCCATGATATCACAATGTGTTTCTTCAAAGGCAGGGGCATCTCCAGATAGGTTTATAAATATCACGCCTTGCCAGATAAAACTACGTATTTGGAAAAGACCAAGCTTTTCATTATTAATAGCTTGGTGCGAGTCGATGCCCACGCCTCCAACATAGGGTGTGCGTATTAGGTTACCTTTGTAATCATAACTCCAGCTGTGATAAGGGCATCTTATAGGACCTTTAAGTGTTGTGGGTTTATCAATGAGGATCATACCGCGATGGCGACAAGTATTTTGGAAGACCTTAATACTATTTTCCTTATTATTTATCACTAATAAGGGTACACCTAAAAAGTTTACAGGAAATGCTTGACCAGGATTTTTAACATCTGCTTCAAATGCGATAGCAGCCCATGTTTTAAAAAATAATCTATTGTTTTCTAGTTTATATGTTTGAGGACAAATATAATGCTCATTAGGCAAGCCCTTGGCTTGATCTATATCTTTTAAAACAGTTTTTAATTTTTTTACCGACATTATTTCCTCGGCTGAACTTGTACTTATTATAATATAGAAAAGTACAACTAGAAATACTTAACTATGTATAGTTGTAAATCAAATAATAATAATACTATCACCAAATATAATTTTACAAGATAAGAAAAATAGATTGGTATAAAAATATATTGAATTAACAATAAAAAGCGTTGAGCTTGCTTATAAATGGAGGCAGTTTTTATGTCATTACCAGAATATTCTAAATATATTATTATTGGCGCTGGTATCCACGGTTTATCAACAGCTTATCACTTAGCAAAAACGTTAAAGGACACAGGTAAAGGTGATGGTAATGATATCATTGTCATAGATAAGGATACCATTGCGTCAGGTGCATCAGGGATTGCTTGCGGCGTTGTTCGTAATAATTATTACCAACCCGCAATGCGTGAATTAATGGCCCATTCGGTTGATGTTTGGGAGTCAGACCCTGAAGCTTATTCCTACCACCCTGTTGGCTATATGCAAATCTCTTGTGAGGCTATGCACGAAGATGTGAGTAGGATTTTTAAAGAGCAAAAAGCAATCAATTATGATAGTGTATTCATCGAAGGCGACGTAGCTTGTAAAGACTATATGAAAAATATTTATAGTGATTGGCAGGCTGAAAATATTACCTCCGTTCTCCATGAAAAACGAGGGGGTTATGCAAATAACTCTAAGTCTATGAATGGGCTCGCGAGTAAAGCTCAGTCTGAGGGTGTGCGCATTATTTCAGGGGTAAAGGTCATGGGATTCCATCGTGCGCACGGAGCGTCCTCTGCTATTAGATCTGTGGAAACGAATAAGGGAGATATATCCTGCGATTATGTTGTAATCGGAGCTGGGCCTTGGGTTAGAGATTTTTGGAATATGTTAGAACTTCCTAAATTTGTTGATATTAAGGGTATCGATGGCTTTGTACATAAAGACATCGGTATGTGGACATTCTGGCAGCTTGAAGAAGGTGTCCTTAATGTTGACCCTAATATGTTTAAAACAAATGATGGGTGTCAGCCTCCCGTTATGCATGTTGATACAGATGCAGTTCTAAAGTCCACTGTTGACGATTCAATTATTACTGAGGAAGGAAATATTTGGGGTCTTTATTATAAGCCTGATTTCCATTTTGGAGGTGTTCAGGGGGGAGCAATGCCTTATCCTATAAAAACCCCTGCTGACGAACTTCAGCTTGACCCTTATGGCCCCGCGTCACCCGAATGGATTTCTTCCCCTAAGTTTGCGCATATGTGGGTTTCTGCACTAGCCCACTGCCACAAACGTTTTGAAGGCATGATGGATAAATATCATAAAGAACCATCAGGAGGTGTAGGCTGCTTTACTCCAGACAGCTTTCCTGTTTTTGATGAATTTTTTGAAAACTGTTATATTATTGCAGATAGTAATCATGGGTATAAAATGCTTGGCGTTGGGAAGTTAGTGGCAGAACATATTATAGGCAAAACGTCAGAACTGTTGAAGCCTTTCCGTTTTGGTCGCTATTCTGAAGGAGAATTACACCCTACATCTAACAGCCCTTTTCCGTGGAGTTAATTGAGGGGCACTATGATGAAATTAATAGCATTAAGGGAGTGAGCTTTAGTCTTTGCTCCCAACGTCATCTATGTAATTTAAAGTATAGTGGTTAATCTTTATCTGTGTGAACTAAAGAGCCACCAATTGCATTTTCATAAATTACTGGTGAAACCATAATTAAAAAGGGGTAGACAAATAAATATAATAGATAACCCAAAGTAGGGATTATTTGTATTAACATATTAATAACTCCTACAATTAAAAAAATCCCAAGAATTTTCCAAAACCCTATCTGGTGTACAAGCTCTCTTGATTTTTGAAGTGCGTCTAATGGAGTCATGCCTTTATCTATGACCAAATAAAATCCAAAGGACCATGCAATTGACAAATATATGCCTGGAATGATCAATAGTATATATCCTATGGCGACTCCAATTATCATGATGAGACTGTAAACCAAAGTCTTCCACCACATTCCGTTATCAAAGCCTGACGAGAAAGAGTCTGCAATGACCACTTCTTCCCCTCTTGCAACTTTTAATAAGAATTTACAGAGGCCAGCAAGTAGTGCTGGCAGCACAAGTAGTCCTATTATAGTAATGCCTGCAAGCAGCATGAGCCCGAAGTAGATGATTATATTAAAAAATATTACCCAGTATGATGCCTTTCCTAGGTGGAAAGCTATCGAAAGGTATTTTTCTATAGAGAAGTTTTTCATAGTTACCCCCGCTTAGGAGTAAGCATAGGCGCGGCTCAGTTTGATATCAACAGTGAATAAATATTTGAATTATTAATTATAGATGGCGGCCCCGAGAGGATTCGAACCTCCGACCTAGTGATTAGGAATCACTCGCTCTATCCAACTGAGCTACGGGACCTTTAAACAAGTATGTTTCTATAAACAAATCATAATTAATTTAAATCTCTTTTTAGCTTTTCAATTTTCACATGGAGAGTGTTTAGAAAGTTTGACCGATCTTTACTAGAAAAAGGTTTTGGCCCGCCTATGTTGGGCATGTCTGCTCCGGCTCTAAGGTCTGCCATTATAGCTCTTGTAGCAATTGCACCGCCTATTGAGTCTTTAGTGAAGCTTTTCCCATTAGGCGCGATAACTAAACCGTCAGTTTTAAGGCATCGCTCAGCTAATAGTATATCTGAGGTTATAGTAATTGACATATTGTCTACATTATTAGCGATATAATCGTCTGCAGCATCAAAATTCTCTGAAACAATTTGAAGGCTTATCCCTGGCTCCCTTGGCACTCTAATGAAAGAATTACTTACAACGATAACTTCCACATTATGGCGACGAGCTACTTTATAAGTCTCCTCTCTTACCGGACAAGCATCTGCATCAATATAAATCTTCAGTGGCATAAGTTACTCTTAACGTTTACAAAGACATGTGTTTAAGAAAATAAATTATTTACTTATTAGCTTTTTAGCTCCCTTGATAGGTTTAATATCATGTGCACCTAAAAATGAGCCCGTTTTAAAAGTGGCTGTAGCAACTAATTTCTTAACAACAGCTGATACACTTGCGGAAGTTTTTGAGAGATCTACAGGTATTGAAGTTCTGCTTATATCAGGCTCCTCGGGGCAATTAGCAACACAAGTTATAAACGGTGCGCCATATGATATATTTCTTTCAGCAGATCATGTGAATCCGTTTAAATTATCTTCATTGGGGTTTGCAGATGCCCAAACACAATTAACCTACGCCTTAGGGCAACTTGTTTTATTTGGTGCTGGGGATGTAGAGCAAAACTTAAAATCGGGTAATTTTCTGAAGTTGGCTTTAGCAAATCCAAAGGTAGCGCCGTACGGCCTTGCTGCTGACCATGTAATCAACGATCTCAATATTCGAAGTAATGTGGAGGGTAAAATTGTTTTTGGCCAAAATGTTGGCCAAGCTTATGGATTTGTAAAAACAGGAAATGCTGATTTAGCTTTTGTAGCTCTGTCACAAGTACAAGGCACTAAAAAATCCTATTGGAGAATACCGCAAAGCTTTTATACACCAATAATGCAAGATGCTATTTTATTAAGACCCGGCCTCACAAATAAAGTCGCTCATGATTTTTTGAGCTTCTTAAGTTCAGATGAGGCGCGTAAGATCATTATAAAATCTGGATATGAGGTGCCTCAGAATGATTGAATTTGGGCCATTAATATTAACATTAAAGTTATCCTTGGTGGTAACAGTATTGTTACTTTTTATTGGAACCCCATTGGCATGGTGGCTTTCATGCACACGTTCGAAACTTAAGCCTTTTATTGAAGCCTTAACTGCCCTCCCTTTGGTTTTACCTCCGACTGTTTTAGGATTTTATTTGCTTATTTTATTTAATCCTACATCACCTATTGGATCTTTCTGGATTAATTTTACTGGAGAAAGCTTAAGCTTTTCCTTTTTTGGGATAGTGCTGGCTTCTGTTATTTATTCACTCCCATTCATGGTGCAACCTTTACAGAGCGCGTTCGAAAATGTTGGCTTCGAGATTAGAGAGGCTGCAGCTAGTTTGCGTGCTAGCCCATTGGATGTATTTATCAAAATTGTTGCCCCCTTATCTAAACGCGGCTTCTTAACTGCTTCAATTTTGACCTTTGCGCATACGCTTGGAGAGTTTGGCATTATTTTAATGGTGGGAGGAAATATACCAGGACGCACAAAGGTAATGTCGATTGCAATTTATGAGCACGTTGAGACTTTAGATTACACTCAAGCTCATATTCTTTCTGGAATATTATTAGTATTTTCTTTTTGTGTGTTATTTTTGATCTACACTTTTAATCGCAGGCATCCTTTAAATGTCGGATAAATTGAAAATAAATATTTTAAAGAAACTTGGAAGAATAACCCTCAAGGTTAACCAATCTTTGCCAAGCAAAGGTATCACTGTCATATTCGGGCCAAGTGGTTCTGGGAAAACAAGTATTTTAAAATTACTATCAGGCTTCATGCGTCCAGACTCAGGTATTATTCAAATGAATGAATTATGGTATGACAGCAAAAACAAGGTAAGCCTCCCAGCCTATAAAAGACCTATTGGGTACATGTTTCAAGATGGGCGTTTGTTTCCGCATTTAAATGTATTACAAAATCTCGAATTTGCAAAAAAACGCGCACCAAAAGCGATACCGATTGATGAAATAATTTCTGTTTTTGAACTAGAGTCTTTATTATCTGAATACCCATCTGTGTTATCCGGCGGGGAAACTCGGCGCGTGGCTCTTGCCAGGACCGTTCTATCAGCCCCTGAAATATTATTTTTAGACGAACCACTAATAGGTTTGGACCGAGCACGAAAACGCTCCATTATACCTTTTATTGAAAACCTAGTTAAAAAATTTGATATACCCTGCATTTATGTCACGCATGACATAGAAGAAGTCTGCAGATTGGCTGACCACGTGATGTTATTGTCATCGGGTAGAGTTAAGGATTTTGGATCACTTGATGAAATACTACCTCAACTAGATGTGGCTACATTGGACACTGATACTAAACTCTCTTCATTGTTTTCAGGAATGATAGTTTCTCAAGATAACGAGTTTTCCATGGTTAATGTTGATATTGGCGGAGCAATAATTAAGGTTCCAGATGTATCTAGACGCTATAGCGGAAAGAAAATATTTATTAGAATAAATGCTGATGCTATTTCTATTGCCTTAGTCCCACCAAAAAAAATCAGTATACAGAATTGTATAGAAGCTATGATAGTTGGTATTAGTGTTGATGCTCAATCGCCCTATGCTTTAGTAAAAGCAAGATTTTCTGACTTAGAAATTACAGCCCGGATTACAAGGTCGGGGGTTGAGTCCCTGAAGCTTACTGAAGGTAAAACGATATATATGTTGATAAAAAGTGTTAGTTTTGATAGCCAATTATAGTGACAATTTACCTCTTTAATGGATTTGACAAAATCAAAAATGGTTTATACCAATATAAGAAAAGTATGAGAAAAATATGAACATTAAGACGCTGTTACAAAGTACTGTCATTACTGTAGGCGGGCTAGCAATAGTTTCCTGCGGTGGAGGCGGAGGGGGAACTGGAAGTACAGTAACTCCACCAGCCCCGCCACCACCTGATACTCAAGCACCATCATTAGAATTTAACCCAAGTTCTCTAACTGTAGTTTCAACGGGCACTGGTTCATCTACTTTAACGGCTACTGATAATGTTGGGATTACAACAGGGCCGAACGTTTCTTGTACTAATGGTGGTGATTATTCCGATGGAGTATTTACTGCTCCTGAAACAAGTGAAACTTTGACTTCTGAGTGTACAGCAACAGCTAGTGATGCTGCAGGCAACGAAGGGTCTGCAACTTTAACAGTTACAGTTAATCCTGATACAACCGCGCCTGTTGTTAGCTTTAGCGTTGCAAACTTAACCGTAAATTCTGGTCAAACATCAGAGGTAAGCTTAACCGCTACTGATGATGCTGCAGTGACATCGTTAACGACAACATGTACCAATGGTGGTTCTTTTTCAGATGGTGTGTTCACTGCCCCTACTATTACCACCACAACAAACCTTGTATGTACCGCTACTGCAACAGATGCTGCAGGAAATAGTGCCAATGCGACATTGAATGTTACTGTTGAGCCTTTACCCGATGATGTGAAAATCACTGGGAAGATCAGTTATGAACTTGTTCCTTTAAATACCTCCACAAATGGATTGGACTATGGCGCTACAGTTCAGCGAGGAGCTCCGGGTATTACAGTTCAGGCTAGGAATGCTGCAGGGGGTATTATAGACACAGCTGTTACTGATGGAAATGGGGATTTTAGTGTAAGTGTCCTTCCAAATACAGATGTACGAATTGTTGCAAGAGCTGAAATGCTACAGGAAGCGAGTACAGGCACTGCTGGTTGGAATGTAAAAGTGATTGATAATACCAATCAAAATGCTGTTTATGAATTAACTGGCGATTTATTAAGTTCGGGCGTATCAGATTCCATTCGTTTGTTAACTGCCCAATCTGGTTGGGGCGGAAGTTCTTATACTTCAACAAGGGCCGCTGCTCCATTTGCTATGCTTGCTCCAACATATGTAGCCATTCAAAAAATGATTGCAGATGACCCAGATGCTGTTTTTCCAGAGATGAAATATAACTGGAGTATTAATAACCGCGCAGTGAGCGGTAATGATTCCGCGGGTGACATAGGAACTTCATCCTACAAAGGAAATGGAAACGTTTATATTCTAGGAGATGAGGACTCTGATACAGATGAATATGATGATCACGTAGTAGTTCACGAGTGGGGGCATTATTTTGAAGATCAAATGTCCCGTTCAGATTCTATAGGCGGTCCGCACAGCGGGGGGCAAAAACTCGATATGCGTGTCGCTATGGGGGAGGGTTTTGGTAATGCACTTTCAGGTATGGTCACGGACGACCCATTTTACCGGGACAGTTATGGAAACGGTCAGTCGCAGGGTTTTTCAATAAATGTAGATAGCAACGATAATACAGGATGGTATGACGAGCGAACGACTGCTGGTGTGCTTTATGATTTGTACGATCGCGGTACTAATGATGATGACGGTATGCGTTTCGGGATGGGACCTATTTATGCAGCGTTTACCGCGACGAGTTACTCTGATCATCCAGCGTTTAGCTCGATTTTTTCATATTTAGCAGAGTTGAAATCGCAGCAACAGGATGATGCTGCAGCAATTGAAACATTTGCTGCGGAGCGTGGTATTAATTCAACAGAAAATTACGGCGCTGGCGAAACAAATAATGGCGGGCTGGCGTCCAACCTTCCTATTCATAAGGTTGTTGAAGTAAATGGAGATGCTGTGGAAATTTGCTCAGTTGATGATAATGGTGATTATAATAAACTTGGAAATCGTGCATTTTTAAAGTTTACAGCTACAGCTGCAAGCCACACATTAACAATGACAAAGACTTCAGGTCCTGCTGCTAGAGACCCTGATTTTGTTGTTTATAAAAGTGGCGTTCGAGTGCAGGTATCCCAAGGTTCCGGTGATACTTCAGAAACCCTCACGGCTACTTTATCAGCAGGAGATCATGTAATTGATGCGTATGATTACCCTAATGTTGGGGATCAGGATACTCCTGGTGATTCTTGCTATAACTTTACGATAACACGATAGGTGGGTAAAAAATGAATATTGCTAAAATAATTTTTAAGTCACTGTTGTCCATATCCATCATAGGGTTTGCATCTGTATCAGCCTACGCAAGTGATAGTTCAAAAGACTTGAACAGTACCTACCAAAAGCCAGGTGCAGATATAAGACACATTCATAATTTGAAATCTCAACTATCTCGAGGCGGGATGGAAACTTTTACCCTAACTCTCAACGAGGGTTATGGGGAAGGTACGCTTGAGATATCTCTTGGAACTAATGAAAACCTTGAGATATTTTCAACATCTAAACAAGCAAGTTTTGATATGTCAAAAGGTAAAACGCACACAATGGATATATCATTTAGGGCCAAAAAGGATGGAAGACACTTTATAAATGTATTCACTAGAGCCGTGAATCCTTCAGGGCAATTCCAAACGAGAGTGTTTTCAATTCCCGTTCAAGTCGGCGCTAAGGTCCCTGAGAAGCCTCATCCGGGATTAAGGACCCTACAGGACGGCACTAAAGTTATAGAAATGAAGGCTGCTGAAGAAGTCATCTTTGATTAAACATAGCTCCCAAATTTGGCTTTTATTCTGCGGCTTCGCTTTCGAGTGGTACACTCAAGCGCGTTAGCATTTCTTTAGGAATAATTTGCCAAAATTTTCCTCGCTCAAGTTCCCACTCTAATAATAAGTTTTTAGAAAAGTTTGAGCCAGTTTGAGCTGCATGTTTGCCTATGAGTGCTTTGCATTCATTTTCATAATGCTCATTGCTTAACCTTTGCCATACTACGCTATCGGGATTAACTGCTTTTTCGAAGTTATCTTCTTCGTCATAAACATAAGCCATCCCGCCCGTCATGCCTGCACCAAAATTATCACCGACTTTACCAAGAATAACTGCTATCCCGCCGGTCATATACTCACAACCATTTGTCCCGCAGCCCTCGACAACAGTAACGGCTCCAGAATTTCTCACGGCAAACCTTTCACCTGCGCGTCCTGCTGCCATAAGAGTTCCTTTTGTTGCACCGTAAAGACATGTGTTACCTATAATAGCACTCTCATGATGATTTATGGGGGTACTGCCTTGAGGCGAAACAATGATTTCTGCTCCAGATAGGCCTTTTCCTACATAGTCGTTAGCATCTCCATCAACGATAAGTCTGAGGCCCGTCATCCCAAAAGCCCCTAGAGACTGACCTGCAGAGCCTCTTAAGCGCACAGTCAATTGTTCGTCCTGCAAGCCTTCTGCCCCGAATTTTTTATATATGTGCGAGCTAGTTCTTGTACCTACTGCGCGCTGGGTGTTTTCTATAGTGTATGTAAGGTAAGTTTTCTCTCCGTTTAGGAAGAGCTGTCCAGCATCCGCTATAATGTTGATGTCTAATGAGTCCGGAACTTCCACTCTTTGACTACGTGTGTCTAAAACCTTTGAATTATCTACTCTTGCTAGAATAGGGTTGAGATCGAGATCATCAAGATTTTCTGCTCCGCGTGAAACTTGGGCCAGTAAGTCTGTTCGGCCAATAATTTCATCAATTTTTTCAACGCCAAGTTCTGCAAGTATTTCCCTAACTTCTTCAGCTATAAACGTCATTAAACTTATAACCTTTTCTGGGGTTCCTGTAAATTTTTCACGAAGTCTAGGGTCCTGTACGCAAACACCTACAGGGCAAGTATTTGAGTGGCACTGCCTTACCATTATGCAACCCATAGCTACTAAACTTAAGGTGCCGATTCCATATTCTTCTGCCCCTAACATCGCTGCAATAACTATATCTCGACCCGTTTTTAATCCACCATCAGTCCTGAGTGTAACTGAATTACGGAGGTTATTAAGAGTAAGAACTTGATGGGCCTCTGACAGCCCCAATTCCCAGGGTATTCCTGCATATTTTAAGGAGGTATTTGGAGAAGCCCCCGTTCCGCCGTTGTGACCAGCAATTAATATTGTGTCAGCTTTGGCTTTAGCAACCCCAGCCGCGATTGTTCCAACTCCCGAAGACGCTACTAACTTTACTGCTACCCTTGCAACTGGATTAATTTGCTTAAGATCATAAATTAATTGTGCAAGGTCCTCGATTGAATATATGTCATGATGAGGGGGTGGTGATATCAAGGTAACGCCTGGAGTGGCATTCCTAAATTTAGCAATCATTTCAGTGACCTTAAAACCAGGAAGCTGTCCTCCTTCTCCCGGTTTAGCTCCTTGAGCAACTTTTATCTCAATCTCACGGCATTGATTTAAATATTCGGCATTTACTCCAAAGCGACCTGAGGCTATTTGTTTGACTGCGGAGTTAGGGTTATCGCCATTTGGTAATGGCACATATCTAGAACGATCTTCCCCGCCCTCACCAGATACAGATTTCGCGCCAATTCTGTTCATTGCTATATTGACTCCTGCTCGCTTTTTTGGTTGGATTATTTATGTTGCGACCAG
>CAJQGR010000016.1 GCA_905477785.1 uncultured Hellea sp. | reverse complement strand
CCAATCTTTTCGCTACTCCCGCCGACGGAGACGTGGCCGAGTGGTTGAAGGCGCTCCCCTGCTAAGGGAGTATGGGTCATAAGCCCATCGAGGGTTCGAATCCCTTCGTCTCCGCCATAAAATTAACTTAAGTAACTGATTTATATAGTATAATTTACTAAAATAATCATTGTGTACCCCAATATGTACCCCATATAGTCACCGCTAAGCTTTAAAAGTAGTATCGAAATAGAAGCATTCTGTGGTAAATTAGCACCACATTAGATGACTATTGGAAGTTTCGTGAAGAACTAACCCCAATAGAATGCGGATGATTATCTATTGTAGACTTAAGTGGATACTAAAGTAGTGTTAGGGCGAGTGATGCTTTAGGTAACTAACAACCTTCGCTTTCACATTCAATCATCTCTCCATATTTGTGAATATAACTAGATTAGGTTTTAAGGTATTATTTTAAAGCCTACTATTTCAAATAAGTTTTGTATTGATCATTAAGGTTTATATGACTCGGTCGCTGATTTTCATCATTTGGAAGACTGACCAAATTACCATCCAAGGAACGATATATTGAATCCTCAACTCTTGGTGATACATGAATTCTCATAGATTCAGAATCAATTGAAATCAAACCAAGGTCAAAAAGATTATGAACATCCGCACGTAGAAGTATACCGTTTTGCACATGGTTAGTCTTAGGTCCGTTATATGGAGTAATATGTGCGGCTTGCAAAACATTGATTTCAGTACACCCAGTCACTGCACATGCACCTCCATAAACTTCAAGTAACTTTTCTCTAAATTTTCTCTGCCCAAGACGGTTTGCTATTTTTCCGAATTTATAGGGTTTTCTATTGGTTTTAATCGTCTTTGTAGTTTAATAAATTAATTTGACACTTATAATGCCAATAGGTATTGTATTGACACTCATTATGCCATATAAAAGTAAATTATAAACAAAGGGGAACAATCTATGACGTCACGCTTATCTATTTTAGCTGTAACAACAGCACTTACAGCATCACTTACAACACCAACATTTGCTCAGACATCAGATAATGAAGTAATCGTTACTGCAACTAAGCGGACGACAACGTTACAGGAAACGCCCTTAGCTATTTCTGTCACCGATAACGTCACCATTGAGAATGCTCGCATCCAAGATTTGAATGATCTACAGTCTGTAGATCCCTCTCTTCGTGTCAATCAATTACAGACCTCTACGAATACAAATTTTATAATACGAGGCTTCGGGAATGGCGCTAATAATGCCGGTATTGAATCTTCTGTCGGTGTGTTTGTTGACGGTGTTTACAGATCTCGATCAGCGGCACGTATAGGTGATTTGCCTAAACTTGATCGTATAGAAGTCTTACGTGGCCCACAATCTACACTTTTTGGTAAAAACGCGTCAGCGGGCGTTATATCTATAGTCACAGCAAAACCTTCCGCTGAAAAAGAAGGCTACGCTGAATTTGGCTACGGAAACTATAATAATTTTACAGGTAAGGCTTATTATACCAATGCAATTGGTAATGGCGGCGCTGCTTTTAGTCTCGGCGGCGGATTTAATATGCGTGATGGTTATGCCGAGGCTCAACCAGGGCTGTCAGATCTAAATGATAGAAATCGTTGGAATATACAGGGACAACTTTCATTTGAACCCTCTGATAAAACCTCGGTTAGGATCATAGCAGATTATTCAACCCTTGATGAGGTTTGCTGCGCTATTACAAATTTCCAAAATGAAGGTGCAATAAATGCTGTTCGGGCCTTAGGCGGACAGACGGCTGATGCAAATGATCCTTTTGCGCGGGAACATTTTGCCAATAAAGACTCAGTGAACGAAGTGGATGATTGGGGTATATCAGCTCAGATTGATCACGATCTTGGGTTTGCCAATCTGACATCGATTACGGCCTACAGAAACAACGATACATTCTTTGACTCAGACTCAGATTTCACAACCCTTGAAATTCTTGAAACTGTTTCAACGGAAAATAAAATTAAAACCTTTACGCAAGAACTGCGCTTAACATCTAAAGGTGACGGACCTTTAAGCTGGATGGTTGGCGGGTTTTTATTCGACGAAAATGTCGAAGCCGTTGATAGGCTGGATTGGGGCGCAGATACACGACGCTATATTGATGTCCTAGCAGGCAGCCCAGCACTATTCCAAACTATTGAAGCGGCAAATGGTTTCACGCCCGGATCATCATTCTTCGGCGACCAACACGCTTTTATAGACAGCTTCAAACAAGAGAATACGTCTTACTCCCTCTTCGGAACGGTAGACTTTGAAATTGGTGATCGCCTGACTTTGACGGGCGGACTGAATTACACAAATGATGATAAGACCGTCACGGGGTCTCAGCAATCAACGGATCCATGGTTTGCCCTAGACCTCAATACAGCGCCAGGGCCTGACTTGTTGGCTTTAGGTTCAGTTCAAGCCGCCGTTGGCAACCCTGCCGATCCTCTCTACCAAGCCTTTGGCGCCGCTTTTGGGCCTTTTGGCTTAGCACTTGATCCCGCAACTTTCGGAGCTCTAGCAACGGGGCAGTTTCCTAACCCGCAGGTGCAAGGCGCATTTACGAACGGGTTTTTGCCCAATGTAGAAAACGGGATTATTGCAAGCTTACAGGCCTTACAGTTTAACCCTCCGTTCCTTGCTTTCCCCAATTCGGTTGAGGACGGCAAAACAAGCGATGATAAGTTAACATGGACAGCGCGTGCGGCTTATGAAGTCAACGACAATATCAATGTCTATGCTAGCGCCGCAACAGGCTTTAAATCATCCTCTTGGAACCTCTCACGCGGGTCTAGACCATTTTTCTCCGACGGCACCTCTTTAGCAGGAGCGGGATTACTTCCGAACAATTACGTAGTCGGCGCAACAGCTGCTACATCGCGTAATTTCGGTACACGTTTTGCGGGCCCCGAAGAAGCTACGGTTTACGAAATTGGCTTAAAAGCTAAGTTCGATAAAGGGGCAATCAATATTGCTCTCTTTGATCAAACCATTGAAGGGTTTCAGTCCAACATCTTTGTAGGTTCCGGTTTCTCGCTCGTAAATGCGGGTAAACAATCGACTAAAGGGTTAGAGATTGACGCGTCCCTTAAGCCCAATAAGATGATGGAATTAACCTTTGCAGGAACATTCTTAGATCCCGTTTATGACTCCTTTCTCAACGGCCCAGCCCCTGCAGGTTCTGGTCTTAACTTTGTAGATCTATCCGGCGAAAAACCTGCTGGCATATCTGAAACATCTTTAAATATTGGTGCGAACTTTTTCTATCCTGTAGGCGATAGCGCCAAAGGCTATTTCCGCGTAGATTGGCAATATGAAAGCGAAGTGCAATCTAATGAGGCCATATTTACAACAACTGGAGCTCAGCAGCCTTTCCGAACTGTTAGTACTTTCAACGCGGCTACGGGTGTGAAGTTTGATAACGGGTTTGCTGTCCAAATTTGGGGTCGCAATATCTTTAATGATGAGTACGTCTCAACCGTATTCCCGGGTGTGCTGCAAACCGGCGTTATCAATGGATATATGAATGCACCGCGAACTTACGGTATAAACCTTCGTAAAAACTTCTGATTAATTTCAGAAAAACAGGACGCTTTTGAGCATGCGTCCCCCCACTAGCAGGGTCCCTTTTCAGGTGACCCTGTTTTTTTATTCGCTTGATTGGCCTTGTTTCTCTCGCTTCAAGAGTAAAAGGCACTCCCCGGCAAGCAGTGCATTCGCCTTCGCATCCTTACGCTTAAGCTTCCCAGACATAACCAAAGGACGAACAGTCTTTTTCATGAGTTTTTTAAGATTTGTATTTGCATTAACAGATGGTGCGACAGCCTCAAAGATAGTTTTACCCGTAGGCGTAAGCCATGCTGCACAGGTCTCAGAGTTCGATTCATCTGCGAATACTGTGCCGCCATTTAAAGCGAGGCTAAGACCTAACCCAACAATTTTATATAATGTTTTCATAATATGCGCCTAGATCCATGGTGATTGCCATTTGTGTCCGTATAAGAATTTATCTTGGCATCAGTGAAAAGGTGTCAACGATCGCAGGATTTTGCGCCTCGTGATAATGCTTCCTCGAATTCCAGACCTTAAGGTACCTATAAAACGGTATGGTGGGATAAAGGTGGTGCACGAGATGATAGTTCTGATAGATGAAAATAGGGGTTAATAACCACTCCATACCCATACGGTTTGATGTACAGCGGTATAGCTCTTCGGCTTCGTGAGGAAAATGCGGTAGAAAATCAAAAGCGATAACTATGATAAACTTCGCTATACGCGTAGGAATAAAGAACAGTAGTAGATAATAATGCAGCCAACCTAAGGCCGTAACGGTCACAATAACAGTTATGGCAAATAAAACGGAAACATAAAATTCTCGACGTTCGCTCTTAGGTCTTTTCTTGAAAGTATTTCGTGATAGGTAAGTTTTAAAATAGATAACGTCCAATGTCAGCCATTTAAATGGCAACAACCAAGCTGGCCCTGTCCCGCTATAGATGTCTGGGTCTTTCTCACTGTGATTTGTGAAGCGATGATGTTTCATATGAATAAATCGAAACACTTGAAAAAATGGTCCTGGCTCAAGCAATGTCATCGCAGCTCGACCCGCCCAATCATTTATTTTGCGGCTTTTAAATACAGCACCATGGGTTGCGTCATGCGCCGCAGGAAAAGCCATGTAAGACGCAATGGAATTTATTAACATGGCCCAGCCTAGCGGCAATTCTCCTTGAAGGTAAGCAAATGTTGAAACACTAAAGGTAATAAAAGCCGCAATCAATAAAGTAACAGTGGGCCAAGATATTCGTGGCTTCTGAATAAGTATTTTGAAAAGTTCAGTATCGTCGACTTGATCATTTACCGGAGAATACGTGTTCATTCTTACTCCAAACAGCAATTACAAAAATAGGAAAAAACCTAAGCACCCATTGGGTCCAGGCGGGTGTAATGTAATTATATATATTGGCACTATAAGTGTCAATATAAATCTTACGAATGGAGTTGAAGACAATTTCTTAAATGAGAATGCCCTTCATGATTAAACTCGGCAACCTATTACTTCAAAACTGCCAAAAATACCTTGCAACTCAAGTGTTGACATAGAATCCAGTATTCTGTTTTTTTAATGAAACCATAATTCCTCGCTTGGGCGAGACTTTATTTTCGAGTATTTCAATCCAAATATCTCGCGCGGCTTCCATGCCATTTAAAAACTCAACATTCAGGTTATCAGATGTTCGATTCGCCAGCTGTGCCCCTGCAGCATAAGCCCTTTGCATTAGAACTCCCGGCCCCCAATCTTTATTACGCTTGCCAATTTGCGCTGGTGCAAAAAAGAATTCAGGCTTAGCACCTGGCATTTTTCCGCCACTGCGACGTTCTTCCCAGTGAGTGGCACCCACACCTATGGAACGTACCATATTATCACCAAGATAATTGTGAAGTATATTCCTTAGCTCACCATTTCCAGACATATCCACATAGGCAGTCTTTTTAGATGAGTCTATTTCACTCTCCTCACCATAAGTCACAATCTGTTGACAATCACCAAGGCTTTCAACAAATGCCTCATTCCTCGGAGATGTCAGGCCAACTAATTTACCATCGAAATTCGTCTCAGAATTTAGGAAGGCGGCCATACTAAATCCAGTCTTCGATGACACAGATCCAATCAAGACCTGTTCTGCACCCCAATAATTATTATCCGCTAGAAAATCAGCGAGCACATAGCCAGTCATAAAAAGCGGGAATAAAAGGCAACGTTCATTCTCTAATGTTTTATAAAGCGCCGGCTCGCCCGCAGTTCGACTATAACCATTGTACAGCTCTGGAAGGGGCTTGCGATGTTCGGCTATATCCACGAAAGAAGCTGCTTTCATTTTACCTGGTCTCATAATAACTTCGCTAGACATAGGTAAAAAGCCGTAAATGCGCTCGCCCACTTCTACACCGTTACATTTAGACTCAACAATGTCGGCCATGCCCCAAACGGGTACTTTACCCCAATTGACTCCATTATTGGAATCAACTGGATAATATTTCCAATATCCAATCATATCGCCAGAAACGGCATAACTAACATTATTGGCTGTAAGGCCGTACTTATCTATGGCAACGCGAACCTCGCCGTCAACTAAAGGACGGGATTTAGTTTCGATAATTTTGGTATTCCGGTAGTTGTCGCGGTCGATCAAAAGTTCCTGCATTTTCATCATTTTATTTCCTTAGTTCAAAAAAGAATGAAGCGTTCTGCGCGAGAGAAACCAAAAGTATGAGCAATAATGGCACCCAAAATTTTGGTTTCAGATAAGTGCTCATAAATGATTGCATCGGAAATGAAATTGTACCGTCAATGGCCGCCAATTTGTATTTATGGCTGTCTGCAAAACGAGGGTCGGATACGAGCAACATCAAGTCTCGGCGGCTTCGGTAGCGCATCGTACCAATAGAATGAAATCCTTCATCCGCGGAAGCATTCCAACTATCAATATAACCCCCTTTCTTGCGGAACATCAAGACTGGATGGCCACCACGTTTAAAGAGAGCCTTTGAAAAGGGTCCAAAATAATCTTGAATCAGCTTTGCACCGCTCATTTTTTCGCTCGTATCCGGATGCTCGATCTTTCCATCATGAAAGCGCACAAGGTTGAGCATGATGAATTCTTTGCCGTCATCCTCTTCCAAAAACTTTCTCAAAACAACAGGATCAGTTGGAGATTGAGACATACTTAACTGCTTAATGAAACTGTCAATTTCATTCCCTTTTAAAGGCCCCTTCCAGTTAAAATACCACCCTACGAACATGAGGTAAGCTATGGCTGCAACTAAACAAATCCACCAATTCATGATCTCACCTTTATAAGTAATTTGCCTTGGTTGCCACCACGAAAGAGCATCTCGAACGCTATTGGGAAACTTTCGATACCTTCAACGATATGTTCGCGAAAAATAAGGTCTCCTTTTTTCTGGGCCGTTAAAAGCGCTATGAATGCTTCCGGTACACGGTGCATATAATCTTTCATGGTGAAGCCCTGCATTTTGGCGCTTTGCGCAATAAGCTGCATGTAGTTTTTAGGACCAGCCTGATTATAAAAATCAGCATATTGAGAAATGGCGCCACAGACGACTATTGTACCCTTGTAGTTAATACGCGCCAATACAGCATCGAGAATGTCACCGCCTACGTTATCAAAGTAGATATCTATCCCGTTCGGACACTCACGGGTAAGGCCTTCTCCAATGTTATCACTTTTATAATCTATCGCGCCGTCCAAAAGAAGTTCTTCTTTCAAAAACGCACATTTAATTGGCCCGCCTGCAATGCCGATAACACGCGCACCCGCCATTTTTGCGGACTGCGCTGCAATCGTTCCTACCGCGCCTGCCGCCGCTGAAACTACAACCGTTTTACCCGGCTCTGGTTTGCCGATATCCAGCATGCCAAAATATCCCGTGTACCCCGTCATTCCAAGACCAGAAAGATAATGATTTGGAGGTGCAAGGTTCACATCAACTTTACGAAGGTGTTTCCCCTTCAATACGCCTTCGGTCTGCATACCCGTAAACCCAGTCACCCAATCGCCTGCAGCAAGCCCCTCATATTTAGTCTCCATTACTTCGCCAATACCAAAGGCTCTCATAATTTTCCCTGGTTGAACGGGAGGCATGTAACTGCGTTTATTCGTGGTCCATCCTGTCATGGCAGGGTCAATGGAAATCCAGTCAAGGCGCACCAAAACCTCTCCATCCTGAACGGGCGGAGGGTCATCATGAGTCAGTTCAAAAATATCATTACCGGTATCTGCTGTTCGGAATTTTGTGAGTCGATATTGAGATGTCATGAATTAATTTCCTAAAATTGATAGTCTTTTGCAGAAATGCGCTTGAATGTTGCTATATTCATAGCAGCATATGATTTTGTTTCAGGATTTAAAAACCAGATCGGGTCGTTAACCTGTTTAAGATCAAACCCTTCTTTTACAGCCTCAACCTTTCGAAATTTGAACGTTCCTGTCGTATCTACATCTGTCCGCACCCGCAAAAACAAAGGTATCGCATATACCGGTAAAACGGACTTTAGGTAGCTTGCAAGTTCAGCAAAATCGATATCTTTGACTAGAGTGATAGAGGCCATGCCAGCCCGCCCTTCGCAACCCGGCACTTCCACGCCGTAAACATTAGCCATATCAATGCCCTCAAATTTAGATAAAACATCACCGACTTCATTGGTGGCAACATTTTCTCCTTTCCAGCGATAAGTATCACCAATGCGATCAATGAAATAGACGTAACCCATAGCATCTCTGCGCATGAGATCACCGGTTCGAAACCATTTATCGCCCTTTTCAAAAACATTAGTAAGGATTTTTTTGTCGGTTTGTTTTGTATCATGATATCCTTGAAAGCTTTCTCGGCCTTGATCCATTATACGGCCAATAGCCTCACCGACTTCATCTATTCCCGATTTTATACAAAAGCCGTTATCATCGCGAATAGGTAACTCACTTTCTACGTCAAACTTGACAAATGCGGTTCCTATTTTTTTATCCAAAAATCGGGGTAATTGCCCAATAGCTCCGACTTTTCCGTCCAGATTCAAAAGTATTACGTTTCCCTCGGTCGACCCATAGAGTTCGTGCATAGATGGGACCTTAAATCGCTCGACAAATTCCTCCCAAACATCTCCCCTAAGTCCGTTACCAAATCCGGCTCTTAGGTTATGAGATGTTTCTTTTGGATGCGGCCGGGTATTTAAAAGATAACGACATAACTCCCCAATATAGACAAAAATCGTTGCCTTATATTCCGATACATCGGTCCAGAAATCAGATGCAGAAAACCGGCGTTTTAAGATTGTCGTCGCCCCATTATACAGCGCACTACCTATGGCCAAACCACCCCCTGTAATATGATAAAGGGGCAGAACAATGTAGATTCGGTCATCAGGCGATATTTTTGCTAGGCTAATCGGCATTCGAAATGTACGGCGCATGCGACTATGGACAAGTTTAGCAGCTTTGGGGAGACCAGTCGTTCCAGAAGTATAAATATATGCACATACATCATGAATAGTCAGGTTATCACGATAACTTCTATCTGGGCGAGTCGATAAACTATTTTCCAAGGCAGCTTCAAGATCATGGCCAAATTTTCCATCGAAGTCCCATAACTCAACTTCGGCATCTAATTTGCTAAGCATTTTTTTAGTATTTTTCGCCTGAGAACCAGAGGCGATAATAGCTTGAGCATCGACTATATTGATACAGTGCGCAAGTCCATCGTCTTCCAAATTACAATTCACCAATGCGATTTCTATACCGACCTTAGACAAACCAAACCACACTGCCGGGTAATCGGGACAATTTTCCAATACCAGAGCAACAACATCACCTTGTTTTAATCCCTGTCCCAAGGCCCAATGAGCCAATCGGTTAGCGCGGGCTTCGAAGGCTTTATAGGTCCAGCTCTCTCCTTCAAAGATGATACAAGGCTTTTCAGGAAATTTATCGACTGTTGCTTCTATTTCATCAGGTACCAGTACGTCTGGAGTTTGGTCGACCTTATCCGACATTTTCAACACACGATTCATACGTTTTAAAAACCGGGCGTAATTAATTACTTTAGATATCATGCACTGAAACTTTCATAAAACTTGAGCACTTCACACGCGTACTCTTGGGGAATATCTTCAAGCAGGAAGTGCGACCCGCCTTTGAGGATGATCGGCTCATAATCTCGCGTTCCCGGAATAGCTGGCCGGACCGACTTATACCCTTTCGGCGCTATTTGATCCTTATCTGAAAAAAGGTTCAAAAACGGCTTTTCGAAGTTTTTAAGTTTCTGCAAAGCCTGCCAGTTCTCCTTCAAAATAGGATTATCATTCCGCGTTGGCAGCATTTGTGTAAATTGCCGATGTCCTGTCAGATAGGATTTATCCGGATAGGGCGCAGCATAACTATCAATAACGGCTTGCGGCATGTCTGATAGAGCAAATTTTGCAATCGTTTTCCAATGTCTCCACCCCTTATTGAACCGGATCCAAAGCTGAAAAGCTCGCAAGAAGCCCGCGCCCTTTCGGGCCATTTTTGTGATAGGTTTATCGGGGTCCCTGTTCGCAAGACCTGTATTAGACATAATGATTGAACTGACTTTATCCTGATTATCCGCAATGGCGCGCAGACCAATGATGCCGCCCCAGTCATGTAAAATGAAGTGCGCGTCCTTGACGCCAACTTCCTCAAACAGAGCTTGTTTTACCCAGGCCTCATGGCGCGCAATAGTATAGTCACTCATTTTGGTCGGTTTGTCCGAACGGCCAGCGCCGATGTGATCGATAGCAATAGCGCGATACCCATTGTCCGCCAGAACCGTAATGAGATTTCGCCACATATAGGACCAAGTCGGGTTGCCGTGGATCATCACCACGGTCTGACCGTCCTTCGGCCCCTCATCCACATAGTGCATGCGAAGCTTGCCGCCCTCTTGGTCATCGACTTCTACATAATTAGGCGCAAAAGGATAATCGGTCAGATTTTCAAAATTGCTGTCGGAGCTGCGGTTATACTCCATGATTAGTCTCCCCAGACTTCATGATAGTCTTTTCGCAAAACCCGGCGGCTAGGCCTTTTATCCAAAAAGGCTTCGAGACCCGTCTGAGTAAATAAATCCCGAATGTCCTTTTGCGCATTCTCGGGACAGCCATCAACATGATCCCAGAGCCTTTGAGCCAAATAGAAACGGTAGGGCATGACAACAGAAGAAATAAACTCACCGCGCCATTTAAACTCGGCAAAACCAATACCACGTCCCAAAGGCGCTTTGACCTTTTCCGGGTTTACTCCCTGCTTTGCTAACCACTGCTCCGTATAGTCAACATGAGCCGAGAATTCTGCTGCATATTCTTCACCAACATACTTCATCAAGGCTTTAAGAGTTTCTGGAATGTTGTCTGCGCCATATAACCTTGTTTGCGGATTGTACAATGTA
>CAJQGR010000015.1 GCA_905477785.1 uncultured Hellea sp. | reverse complement strand
CTTTGTTATTTATGACTTATATTCTTTATCAAGTTGATGCATTTTCAAATAAATTATTTGGAGGTAACCCAGCTGGGGTAATGGTTGTAGATAGTTTTTTTAGTACGAAAACAATGCAAAAAATTGCTAAAGAGAACAATCTTTCTGAAACAGCATTTGTAGTAAAACGGGGTAATATTTTTGATTTGCGATGGTTTACCCCCTCAGTTGAAGTTGATTTTTGTGGTCACGCCACTATTTCTACTGCGCATATTTTATATAATGAGTATGGGCTTAAGCCTCCATACGTCTTTAATTCTAAGATAGGAAAACTTAGTGTTAGCATTCTTAAGGACCGATATGTGTTAAATGCTCCCATTCCAAAAATCAGACCTCTAAAAACAACAAAAAATTTTGGAGATGTATTTAATAGTGATCCCATAGATTCTTTTAAAGCAGGAAAAGATATATATTTTGTTTTTGATAATTGTGATGAAGTAATTAATTACAAACTAAATATATCAAAAATTAGCAATCTCTCAAAACATGGAGTCGGCATAACAGCAAGATATTCTGATGGATATGATTTTATATCAAGATTTTTTGCACCAAATGAAGGTATTGCAGAGGACCCAGTTACTGGTTCTGCACACGCGGCTTTAGGAAGTTACTGGAGTAAAGCTATTGGAGTAAGTAAACTAAAAGCTTATCAAGCATCAGATCGCGGAGGGGTTATATGGCTTGAAGTTTTTGATAATCGTATAAATATAATAGGGCATGCAATTACGTATATGAGAGCCGAAATAGAGATTACTTAAAAAGACTAGGCCCTGTTTTCAATGGAAGTACATCAATAAGATCATTTTTCTCTTTTTTTGCTTCATTCGGCTTTAACCGTATAAGAACATTTGAGTTTACAAATGGTACTAAAAGGGAACTGTCTTGTTTAGGCATTGGAGATACCTCTAATTGACCTGCATCATTAAACTTTGCAATGCCTCTAAGAAATGTTTCTCTTTGTGAGTTTGGCGATATAGATGTGTTGAGTTTCGCCTTTAAATAAGATGGATGATTTTCCTGAACAATTAGAGTTTTTAAAAAAATATGAGCGCATACAATCGCTGAAGCTGGATTTCCTGGTAAGCCTAAAACTAATTTTTTATCCATTTTTCCAAACCATACTGGTTTTCCAGGACGGACAGCAACTTTTTCAAATATTGATAAGAATCCACATTTTTCAAATGCAATTCGCATAAAATCTAAATCGCCTACCGAGGCACCTCCAATTGGAACGATTATATCAGCATTGTTTATGCTTTTAATTTTACTGATAATGTCTGCAACATTGTCTTTAGCAATTCCAACATCAATAATATCTGCATTCCATTTATTTAATAAAGCTGAAAGACAATGAGAGTTTGAGTTAATAATATCACCAGAAGATAGCGTGCTTCCTGGTTCTTTTAGTTCATCGCCATTCGAGATTAAAGCAATTGTGAGTTTTCTATATATTTTTAAATATTTAAAATTTGCTGCAGCAGCTAAACCAATATGCATAGCGTCAAGGCGTGTTCCTTTTTTTATTAATATTTCTCCTTGAGTAAAATCAATTCCTTTTTTCCTGATATGTCTGGGGTAAACTTCGTTTTCTGAAATTATGATTTGATTTTTTTCTTTTATAACATTTTCTTGGATAACGATATGATCTGCATCCTTAGGAACAATTCCACCAGTATAGATTCTAATCGTTTCATTAGCATTCATAACACCCTTAAATGGGTTGCCAGCGGCTGATACCCCTTTTACCTTTAGTTTTAATGACCCATTCTTTATATCTGATACTCTAACAGCATATCCGTCCATAGCTGATACTGGAAATGGTGGTAAGGTAATCTTTGAAATTAAATCTTCGGCCAAAATATTACCCACAGCTTTTTTAAGCTCTACCGTACGCACATCTAGTTCGAAACGATTTTTAATTAAAATACTTAAAGCTTTTGAAACAGAGATCATATACATATGGATATATGTAACTTTCTGTTTTACCAAGTAATAATGAGTCTAAAATACCACCACGCTTATGATGTTTTAAAATTTGTTTATAATGAAACAGATTCATGCGCATTAGTTTGTGTAAAAAGCGTAAGCGGTGGTTCTATGAGATCAGTAGGTTCACTCATGGCTGTCAAGTTTAATGGTGATTGTGCAGGTTATATTTCTAACGGTTGTATTGATGCAGATATTGTATACCAATCTAAGTCTGCAATATCTGAAAATAAAATACGTACCATTAAATATGGAAAACACTCTGAATATAAAGATATTAAACTTCCCTGTGGCGGGTCCATTGAATTAATAATTATACCCAATCCAAATAGAAAAATTTTAGGTGAAGCAATAGAAGCATTGAAAAGCCGTAAAGAATTCATTCTCAAGTTAAATGGGTATAAACATAAATATAGTCCTAAATTACAGCTTAAACTTTTTGGACGCGATGAGGCTTTGTACTCTTTAGCTTCACTTGCATTAGAGGTGGGCTTTGAAGTACATATCCATTCTCAAGATCAAAGTATTACTGATGAGCTTAAATTTTCATCTTTCACGCATTTATCTAATCCTGAAAATCCTGTAATTACCATTGATGATAATTGGACTGCTGTAGTTTTATTATTCCATGACCACGACTGGGAGATTAATATTTTAAAACAAGTAGCAGCGGGTGATGCCTTTTACATAGGTGCTATGGGTAGTGTGAAAACCCATAAATTGCGATTGGAAAATCTTAG
>CAJQGR010000014.1 GCA_905477785.1 uncultured Hellea sp. | reverse complement strand
CTCCCTGCTTTGCTAACCACTGCTCCGTATAGTCAACATGAGCCGAGAATTCTGCTGCATATTCTTCACCAACATACTTCATCAAGGCTTTAAGAGTTTCTGGAATGTTGTCTGCGCCATATAACCCGGTTTGCGGATTGTCCAATGTATGCTCCTCGGTGACTTCAGCCCGGTTCATGCGCTCGACCCAGTTCCATACTAGCGGCGCTGTCGTTTTCATCAAATATGCTGGCTTAGGGTCGCGGGCCAAATGAGCATAAAGCGGATTAAATAGCCCGTAATCCCCAATAGTTGGTTGATCACCAAGCAAGAAGAAACTCTTGCTTAAATGAGCACTATAGAGATTTAAAAACTCAGCATAACTCTGCTCGATCAATGCTTTAGTAGTGTCAAAAACCCCAAAAGCCATTGCGGCCTTGCGCATCCGTCCGGATGCATACTCAAAGCCTGTATCATTGCCTTTCACCCCCATTTCAAGAGACAGAACATCGCGGAAGCTGACTTTAAGAAAATCGAGGTTTTCTTCATCAAAATTCCAACGATAATGCATTGCAGGACGGAGCAGACCCTCATTGCCAAAAAGCTGGAACAATAAAGCCACCGCCTTCGTAATAGGGTCCTCAGGAAACAACGGCTCACGGCCGAGCCCGCAGGCCTCAAAATATTCCAAAATGTCGGTGCCGTCCTGAACAATGTCCCCGTCAGGGGTTTCTATCACAGGCATAATAAAGCGCTGCATATGCGGGTAAATACGGGTCATAAACTCAGGATGTCCTGCGCCGCGCTCGGTTACAGGAATACGGTTACGCCGCATATAAGCGCGCGCCTTACCTGTATAGAGCGAGGCTTGCATGCCATATAATATGAAGTTTTGATTCATTAAGTACTTTACCTGTTCTGATTTTATCATTATGACACTAACAGTGCCATAATGATAAAATCAAGGGAATTTTAGAAAATCAGTATCTTTAAAGATAACATTTGTAGTAGAACAAGATTATGTCTGTAAAGTCTTTCTTAATTCCACGCATAGCCGCCAAAATGCTGAGCAAAAAGAAACTTGACAAAAAACGGATACGGTTTGAACGCACTAGAATTAAAACAGGCGAGGAACACATTGTAGAGTTTTTTCATGATCCCTCTGACCCTTACTCGCAACTCCTCGAAAAAGTTCTACCGGCATTTACTAAACGATATGAAATCAATCTTCTGACACATTTAGTCGGCCCACCAGACGAAGGGGCAGCACCGGAAAGGAGGAAACTGGCAGAATATTCCAAGATGGATACTATGCGGCTAGCGAAAAAGGCGGGTATCGATTTTAAAATCGAAGAGCGAGCAGCAGCGGCTAATACCACTGTTGCAGATGCTAGGCGGGAAAAGCTCGGTCACTATCTTGGCGGAACTTTGTATTATGGGGGCGAATGGTATTGGGGACTTGATCGTCTGCATTATCTTGAGGCGCGACTCATGGATATGGGGTTACGTCATGGCGGCAACAATAGAGATTTTATTTACTCCCCTCCGCTGAGCCCCTCCGAATTAGGACGTACAAATGCCGACCTTCACTGGTACCTATCCTTTCGTTCACCTTATACAGCAATTGTTCGAAACCGCGTAAAATCACTCGCAGACGCTTATGGCGCAAACCTGAAAATCAGATTTGTCCTCCCCATGGTTATGCGTGGCCTTCCCGTCCCAAAAGCCAAGAAAAAATATATACCGCTTGACGCGGCTCGCGAAGCGCGCAGGCAAGGTGTTGACTTTGGAAGAGTTCTTGACCCGGTCGGAAGGCCTATTGAACTTGGCTACTCCTTATTGCCTTGGGCGCGTAATCAGGGGCGCGAGTATGAATATGTCCAAGGGTGGCTAAAAGCCGTTTGGGCTGAGGGCATAGATGCAGGCTCAAAATCCGGCATGCAAAGTATTGTTGAATGCGCAGGTCTAAATTGGAATGAAGCGAAGAGTATTCTTGGCAATCAAGATTGGCGCCACGAAGCGGAAGCCAACCGCCTAGAAATGATGAAGCATGGTGTCTGGGGTGTACCTAGCTTTCGTGTTGGAAAAACGGTAACATGGGGTCAAGATCGACTCTGGGTTATAGAACACGCGCTACAAAAACTTACTAAAACATAAGAAAGGCAATCACATGCTGAGAAAAATCCTAATATCAATTCCCATGGTATTTTGTATACTCATGGGAAGCCTTGCATTTCTATCACCCGATATTATTGGCGGTATTTTAGGTGTATCAGCCGAAAATTCAGGAGGTCGAGGGACTATTTCAGGCGATTTCGGCGCCATGTTCTTTACGGGCGCTGGCGCGGCAGCGCTTGCCCTATTTCAAGAAAAATCAAATCTCCTATGGGTTTCAATTTCGCTTTTGGGTTTAACACTCCTAGGGCGATTATTTGAAATCACCTCAACGGGCATTGGTGAAACCACAATGCAGCCTATTGTGATCGAGGCTATCCTTGTCATTATGTTGCTCACCGCCCTCAAATTATCAAAAGAAGAGACTTAATCATGAAGAAAATTCTTATATTCGCATTGGGTTTATTGGCCATATTATTGATTGGCCGTCAGGTTTTTGTCCCCAAAATGGTAGAAAGAGGTTTTACAAGACTGGCCACGGCTAATGTCGGCATCGATAGAACGGCCGATCTTGCGGACGGGCTTCACGTTTACACGTGCGGCGCTGGGTCTCCTCTCGCTGATCCAAAGCGCAGCGGTCCTTGTATCGCTGTTTTAGCTGGAAAAAAGGCCTTTATTTTCGACGCTGGAACCAATGGTTCACAAAATCTTGGGCCAATGGGGTTCCCGACTGGGCGCGTCGAAGAAATTTTCCTGACGCACCTTCATTCAGATCATTTGGACGGACTAGGACAAATGCTTCTAGGCACATGGATTAATAGCGGCCGAACCTCACCAACCAAGGTCGCGGGCCCTGCAGGGACCGCCCAAGTTGTTGAAGGCTTTAATATGGCTTATCAAATCGATAGCACTTACCGCACAGCGCATCACGGCGCAAAGGTTGCTAATCCTGCTTCATTTGGCGCAACGGCCCGCGAAATTGATCTGTCTGGCGGCTCTAAAGTCGTTTATCAAAAAGATGGCGTCAAGATTACGGCGTTCCAAGTTACTCACGAACCCATTCACCCCGCCTTTGGTTACCGTATTGACTATAAAGGACGTTCAGTCGCGATTTCCGGCGATACAGCTTATGATCCAAATATTGCGCTCGCCTCTAAAGACGTGGATGTTTTATTCCATGAGGCGCTAAATATGGAGATGGTCAAAACCATGCAAGCCGCTGCCAAAACCAATGGCGCAAAAGGACTTGAGAAAATCTTGTTTGACATTCAGGACTATCACACCTCACCTGTGGATGCGGCAAAAACAGCGAAGCAAGCCGGGGCGAGCGACTTAGTGCTTTACCACATCGTACCCATGCTCCCGAGTGACGCCTTGATCCCGATGTTCGTACGGGGCGCTTCAGACGAATTTGACGGCAAAATTACAGTGTCGGAAGACGGCATGATTATCCGCCTTCCCGTTGACAGTGACGCTATTATTTACGAACATGGCTTATGAGTAAAAAACCGAAACTAACTGTAGTTGTAGACAAAGAAAACCCGCAAGCCGACGGACGCCGACAACGCAGTCAACGCTCGCGAGAAAAAATCCTGAGGGCCTATTGGGAACTGATGCTAGACGGCGATATGGAACCGAGCGCGGCTGCAATCGCCGAACATGCTGGCGTTGGCCTAAGGTCTGTCTTCCGGCATTTCGAAGATCTTGACACACTTCTGCGCGATTTAATGCATCTTTGCTATGATGAAATCACTCCAGAATTCATGACGCCTTTAAAAAGTAAGCATTGGAAAGACCAGCTTTCGGAGCTTGTAAATCGTAACGTCATGATTTGGGAACGCATTAAAGTGCCCAACATGGCGGGCGAAATCGGACGCTTCAAATCCCAAGTTCTGATGGATGATTACCAGCGTTCTCGTAATCTGGAAATATCAGGTATAAAGGCCATTCTGCCAAAAGATATCGACAATTATGATAAGGTCCTTTTGGCCCTCGACGCCTCTATGTGTTTCTCAACAATGCGCCGTTTGCACGAAGATAGGAAACTCTCAATCCCCAAAGTCAAAGGCGTTATGATCATGATGGTTCAGTCAATTATTGACGGGATAGACTAATCATCTGACAGGTTAACTTTGGCTTTCGGTTTAGTTGGCGCGCTTTTTTTGTATGTAATCACCCGTCTAGGGAATCCAGTACATCTTTTAAAAGTCCCGCGAGATCAAAAAATTTTGGCGGAAAGGTCATCCCCATGTGCTTTTCATATCATCCACATGACGACTATCTTCAGTAAAGGCGCCATCAACGGCCTTATCCAAGGCGGCATAGTCGACTCCTGCGTGATCCATTATAAGAATTTCAACATCTCAGACTCTCTTCCTGCGCCAGCGAAAAAAGCCGATAAGCAATGCCAGTAGACCAAAACCAATCAACAGTATGAATTTCCCATGATGTGCGAACATCCGTTTTACAGCATTCTTGCCGATTTGTTTTACCGAATCATAACCATCAGGCATGTCGAGAACGCCCATCTCAGCGGCATAGTCCTCGTAATGCGCTAGCATATTTTGCAGTATCTGTGGTTGCTCGGTGCTTAAGTCTTTCGTCTCACCCGGGTCTTCGGCCAAGTTAAATAAACGCCATTTCCCATCCCCAACGGGCAGAATGCTCCGCAGGATTTTATAATCGCCTTTATAAAGAGCCGAGTTACCGGAGACCTCAATTGCGCGGATGTCATCATCCACATATACGCTTTGCGCCTTGCCTTTAAGAATTGGTAGCAGGCTACGTCCCGTCATGGGTATATAGCCTTGCACCGCGGGGCTAATACCAAGCATATCCATTAAGGTTGGCGTGACGTCTGTCACCATGGCTGGAGAATGAATACGGCTTGGTTCTATTCCGGGTCCTGCCATAATTAACGGCGCTCTTATGCCGCCTTCCGTGGCGTAAAATTTATAAAGCGAGCTTGGAGATGCCGCAGCCAGAGCCCATTCTGTTCCGATAAACCCCCAGCTCCCTTTTTCGCCTATTTTGCCCAAATCAATATTGTAACCATTTAACTTCATCCACAGTCCAAGCCGAAGATCATGGTCACCACGATTAGGTTCTGGACCATTGTCAGAGGTGATTACAAAAATCGTATTCTTATACTGGTCCTTATCTTTCAGGTAAGACACAAACCGACCAATATGGTGATCCATCGCGTCCAACATACCCGCATTAACCTCCATCCGCGCCGCATAGAGTGCCCGTGTTTCAACATTAAGATCATCCCATTCCCGCGCATCATCAGGCATGGGTGCCAAGGGCGCGCCGCGCCTTATAAATCCAAGCTCTTGCGCCCGTTTATGCCTCTCAGCGCGAAGCACATGCCAGCCTTCATCAAATCGGCCTTTATATTTCGCGGTAAATTCGGGTGGGGCCTGAACAGGGATATGAATGGCTTGAAATGGGAGATAGGCTAGAAAGGGTTTTGAAGAGTCTGTCTCTTCCAAATAAGAGACCATCTTATCAACGATAAAGTTAGAAGAATAAAAATCTTCGGGAAGGCTAGCCTCTACGCCATCTTCGAACCAAGGGGCATCAGCATAATAGGGGATATAAGATTTATCTTCCCAATTATCCGCACCTGAGGCCGCGAGCGCAAATGAGCGATCAAAACCGTGATTTTGCGGCATCTCATTAGCCTCTTCCCCCATATGCCACTTCCCGCTCATCAGCGTGCGGTAGCCTTTATCCCTCAAGCGATCCGCTATCGTCAGAACGCTAGGTTCAAGCGCCATAGAATATCCGGTTTTTCCTTCTTGCTCAGCTGGCAATATCTCTGGGATAGTCGCGATGCCTGTCTTGTGATTATCAAGTCCAGTTAAAAGCATGGCCCGCGTCGGCGAGCACAGCGGCGATGTACGGTATTGCGTAAACATCGCCCCGCGCGAGGCCAATGCGTCAATATTGGGCGTCTGCGCCTCCCCGCCATAAACGCCGAAATCCATCAGCGCGGAATCGTCCACAAGTATCATCACGACATTCGGGGATGATGTCTCTTGCGAAAGGTCTTTTGCATGAGCGTTTTCAGAGAAGACTAAAAGCGCCAAGAGCAAAAATACCAACTTTAAATGCACTTTAGTCTCTCCAATTATTGACAGCATTTATATATAATGGCACAATGAGTGTCAATATTTACATAAGTGAGAATTACCATGAAAAAAGGTCTGATAGGTCTGGGAATATTAGTGGCACTCGCCGCTATTTTCGCCATGGCGCTCCCCTCCATTTTGAAATCCCGCGGTCTTCATCCCGACTATGCTGGACCGAGTTATGAACTTCCGGGGCAACGCGCTTTAATCATCTCAACCAGCCACGGCGTGCTAAACAAGCCTGGCGAAACTAAAGGCAAGAAAACCGGCGTTTTCGGTTCAGAAATTTCAGTGCCTTATTATGATTTTCAAGACGCAGGCATGGATGTTAATATCGCCAGTATTAAAGGCGGCACAATCCCGATTGATCCCATGTCGTACAAATTCATGATCATTACTGACGCTGACAAACGCTCCCGCAAGGATGACACTTTCCAATCCAAAGTCACAAAATCTTTGAAAATCGACAATGTCGATTTCACCGGGTATGATGTTATCTTTCTCGCTGGTGGTTGGGGCGCAGCTTATGATCTGGGTCAATCCGATGTTTTGGCCGAGAAAATCAGTGCAGCCTATTATGAGAGCGATGCCATTATCGGCGGCGTCTGCCACGGCCCGCTCGGACTTGTGAAAGCCAAAGACAAAGATGGTAATCTCCTGATTGCAGGGCGTAAAATGTCCGGCGTGACGGATAAACAAATCAAGGAATTGAAGATTGATTTCACGCCGCTTCACCCTGAAAGCGCGCTCCGGGCTGCGGGTGCGCAGTTTGAAGCCAGCACTGCTAAGAAAGATTTGTTTGCTACGCACACAGTGGTCGATAATGAAGGGCGTTTTGTGACTGGGCAAAACCAAAATTCTGGCCATGTGACCGCCCATGAAATGATGCGCCTGGTCGCAGAAAGATAGAGAGAAATAATGACCGAAACAAAACCCTGTAAACGCAAAGCCCATAATCGCCATGACGAATGCCTGCCCGCTCTGCGCCAGCGATATAAAAACCTATCCAGCGATACCAAAGACCTTTTGGATAGCCTGCTAAAAGACACAGGGTGTTATGACTATCTGGCGGCAGCTGATTAATGGCAAAAGCTTTGAAATGGGGACGGCGCATAATCGGGCTGCTCTTCTTCTTATTCATCTGTCTTTTCTGGCTGGCTTATTGCTCACCGCGTCCCGCCAATATGACGGACCCGGCCGTTTTGGCAGGGGATGGTAGTAAGGTCGATTACTGCGCCCTCCCCGAACTTGACGGCTCAGGCCTGATGGCTGTGGATATCCCAAAAGGCAATACGCCGGGCTGTGCCTATGAGCAATTCCCCATGCCTATTCTGGCCGATTGCACCGAGCCGCTCGTGGACGGCGCGCAAGACATTCGCGGGCTTTGGAAGGCGGTCTCCGGCAAGATCGGGCATATTGAACGGGTCGAGCAATGCGGCGCGCGCACTGTCATCACAACATCCGGCATCATCCACGACCTAGGCCCCAATAGTACAGGCGGCGTCGGCTCCAATGACACAGAAGGCTCGGTCAGCTTTATCATGGGCGGCAAAGACTACTGCATGCGCACCTCCGCCAGCGCGGTCTGGCGCAATGGCAAGCTAGAGTTCAACGCCTTTGGCTTTGGTCCTGTCGTTGTTCGGCGCTATCGAGACCGCAACGATATGATTTGGGAATATATCGACGGGTCTATTACGCGAATGGAGCGGATATGCACGCTTCCGCCAGAGCAAAAAACACCGAAACCAAGGGGTAAGCGCAGGGTGTTATTTTAATCGCCATGGCTGAGAAAATCTTCCTTCACGGCGTCCCCGATACGCCTGAAATATGGCGTCCATTAATCATCACTGGACGGAAGCAAAATAGAATTACAGGTGACTATTAGCACCACCTCTCAATTCGGCCACCACGCCACGACATCATCTTCCGCCGCCTTGTCCGCTAGCGTCTTATCAATCTGGATTGGGACTTCCATTGAATAAGGGTAGAGCGTTGGAATGCGTCCGGCTTGGTGTTTCTTTAGGAGCGCTATGAGCTGTGCGAGTTTTTCCGGATTGGTGTCCGCGAGGTTATTTTTCTCGGTTGGGTCATCGGCCAAATTATACAGCCAGTTCTTATCGCGGCGGCCTTCGTGTTGAAGCTTCCAATCACCTGCTCGCACGACTTGCAGATAGCCGCTCTGCCAATAGAGCGCATCGTCTTCGCGGGTGAAACCGCCATCATCCGCAATGAGGCTTAGCATATTGCGGCCATCGATTTCCACATCTGGTAGGTCTGCTCCGGCTGCGGCCATAAGTGTGGGCATGACATCAATATGGGCGACGGGCGTGTCGATTTCAGTCCCAGCCGCGATACGGGCGGGCCATTTTACAAACATGGGCGCGCGGATGCCGCCTTCAAACATGGTCAGCTTCCAGCCGCGATAAGGGGCGTTGATATTGTCGACGCCGATATAGCCGGCCCCGCCATTATCGCTTGAGAAGACAATTATGGTATTATCAGCAAGGCCTTCCTCTTCAAGCTTGTCCATGACGCGTCCGACAGACCGATCGAGAGCGCGGAGCATACCGCCATAAACTTTCAAGCGGTGGGTGGCGGTCTCACCTAGAGCCGCGTCTACGGCGTCATAATCGGCTTTTGTTGATTGCAGAGGCGTGTGGACGCCCCAATGGGCCAGGTATAAAAAGAAGGGGCGGTTTTTATTGGCCTCAATCACTTTTAGGGACTCATCTGTCCAGTAATCTGTCAAATAGTCGCCGGGCCGGAAAGGCTCTCCGCCATTAAAACTATTGGCAAAATCACCCCGCGCCCAGAGGAATTTATCAATCGGGTCAAAGTCGAGTTCTGCATTTACGACATTCTCATCGTCTTTGGGCAAATAATACATATCATCCATATGCAAGGACTCTTCAAAGCCCTGATTATGGGCAGCGCGGTCGCCATATCCGAGATGCCATTTTCCGATATGGACAGTATGATAGCCTTTATCCTTGAGCGTTTCGGCAATCGTAATTTCTTCTGAAGGCAGGCCTTGGCCATAGAAATCCGGCACATCGCCTTCAGGTTTCGTGTAGACATTACGCGGCAACGGACTATCGCTTTTGGATTTCAGGTCATTGGCAATCATCGTCACCATACGGCCCATGCCCGGCGGCGTGGGCGTATATTCATAACCCGTCCGCGTGGGGTAGCGCCCCGTCATCAACATAGCCCGAGACGGCGCGCAGGTCGCATTGCCAGCATAGGCTTGGGTGAAAATAGCCCCTTCACTTGCAAGGCGATCTATATTAGGCGTGGATATTTTCCCGCTGGCTAGACCACCGCCAAATGTCGAGATGTCGTTGATACCAAGATCATCGGCAAGAATGAAAACGATATTAGGTAAACTATTTTCAGCGGTAGTGTCTGGCCCTTGTGCCCAATCAATATTTATAGTCGGTCCAACCTCTGGCTTCCCTTGGGATGTCACGCGCTTAAGAATTATATCGACGCGGTTTTGATAGACATAAGTCCCGCCAATAATGGCCGCGAGCCCCAGCCCCGTTAAGAGTTTCCAACGCAATTTCATGTTCCAAACAAGGCTTCGCAGCCGGTCCCTTTTAAGATTTCATCGACGTGTTTTTGATCTTTCGACTTCAAATCAAAATAAGCTTCTCGAATCCAGCCCAGCGTTTTGGCCTGATACTTAAATGTAGGCTGTGTCCAGGGCGCGTCGTCAACGCGCGTTTCAAATGTCTTTTTGCCTGTCATGACAGCTTTGGCATTAGCCAGCATAACAGGTGTATAAGTCCGGCCAATTTCTGTTAACAACGGCCCTAGGATCTCTTTGGCACTTGAAGCCTCAAACCAGTCATCCGCCTGGGGTGAGAGTCCCGACAAATCCTCCATGCGGTCTATCCACGCCCGCACACGAGCCGATATGTCCCGAGTTATTTTAGCCGAGGTCGGTTCGACAATCGCCAGCTGCGTCATCTGCCCAAAAACCGCGAAATCGGCCGCCGATGGCCGACTACCAAGCACATAGCCTTCTTGCGCGATTAATCTGTCAAGTATGTCAACAAACCGAATATAGGCTGCCTCAATAATGGGCGCTGTTATTTCATTAGATCCGACGACATAGAGCCTATCTATCTGGCGTTGTGTGAAGTGGTCAGATAAGTTATGTGCGGTTCCGTCATCGATAACCGAACTCCCCCAAAAAACGAGCAGCGGTCCAACATTTTTGTTATCAGCCTCATGCGCCCAACGATAATGGAACATCGCTTTGGTCAGCCATTCATCAGCAAAATCTTCAATCAAGTCATTAAAGAATGCCATAATGGGATCAGCCGGAATTACAGAACGGCCTTCATAGGCTTTTTCAAAACGCCTTATAAGCGGCGTCGAATCTGTAACCGCCACTATTTCACCACCCTTACCCGGCAAGAAATATGTTGGTAGCAAAGCTACTTTCGGTTTGGGAAAACCCTTCGGCACTTGCCCAGTCGTCCAGTGGACACGAAAAGGAATTTCTCGAAAACGCATAAGCGATAACATCTTGCGGGTATATGGCGATCCCGGTGCGCCCATTAGGTCTATTGGATTTATCATATATAAGAATTAATTATTGGCACTTATAATGTCAATAGAATTGTTTTTCTTATAATATTATTTCAAAACCTGCCGAAATTAGTGGTAACGAGGACGCCCCCAAGGTTAGTAACCCGCTATGAAACACACTTGGGTGAGTATTTTCTCCGCCATACTCTTTGAAGTTGGGTATTTCCATTCAGCGTTAGAAAGCGGAACGGTCTCTCCACGTCCTTCACCCTTTGACTGTTTGTAGTATATTGCTCTCAAATCTTTGTATCTGAATAATTCACAATCACCTTGATAATAAACTTCGAAAGACAAGTTTCCATACTCATTAGGTACGAGCAGGTCTTGTAGTTCCCAATAGTACACATACCCATCATTTTTACGCATCTTATCAAAGTCTACATAGAAGGTATTACCCACCGCATCATCACCAATCTTCTCCCAATCTGCATATGCGGATGATGCAAACATTGTTGAGAAAAAGAGTGTGAGGATAAGGGTCAAATGTTTCATACCCTCAATTTGCACAACTACCCTGCCCTTGGCAAGCCACTAGTCTCTTGTTAAGTAAAGGACATGAAAAGATCAGTTTCTAAGGGTAACCCGCGCGTGTTAAGGCCGCAATTGCGAAACAAGGTAAGGCTATAAGCTGACCCTAATTATCGAGAGTGCGCCTGTTAATAAGTCACGGTCATAGCGATATCACAGCCATAAATACTAATCTCTAAGGTTCGCAGAAGTTTGATTATTATATTCGTGGCTCAGGCCATTAATCAAAGAACTCAGCTAGGGTCAGGTTTTTCGAGTTCGCTTTCATAGAAATCGGGTAGCTTTGACAGTGCAGTTCGTATCATTCTGTCACTTATTTCAATCCCATATACCGCATGGATTTGCATTTGCATTATATATTACCACTATTCTATTTGCGAATGACTTGCAACTATAAATATAATTATTTCTAAATAATCAGACGTATTAACATATCACATAAATAAAATAGATAAGGTATAATTTATAAAGTACTGAATTTAAACACTATTAATACTCAATAGAATATATTTATAATCTTTTCTTTGTTATATACAATATACAATTATTATGTATATGTTATATACATATGAAAAATTCATTTAAACGAATAACCAAAAGGAATTTATCTCGATCAATTATTGCTAATGCAGGATTGGAATTAGTTAAAGATAAAGGCTTCGATTACCTGACCATGAAAGCTTTAGCCGATAAGCTGAGTGTTACCCCCATGGCTATTTATCGTCATGTTTCAGATAAGTCCGATCTTATTAATTCTGTATTAGATGCATTTGTTTGTGATGTAGATGTATGCAATCACGAAATTTCAAATTTAGATTGGAAAGAATGGTTAAGAGCCACATATACTAATATGTATACCTCTCTTAAGAGCATGCCTAGTCTACACCCATATCTAGGGAATGCCCCACGATTTGGACCTAATGCCATGGAGGTGCTAAGTAAAATACTTGGTGTTCTAAGAACAGCTGGATTTAATCAGCAGCAAACAATAAATGCTACGAGTTCATTAACTGGCTTCATGATTGGGTGTTCTATAATGGATACAACTTTTCATCAATCACTATCTAAATCTCAACAAAAATCATATATTCCTTCAACTATAGATTCTGGATTAGATCATATTTTTACCGCCCTCTCCTTAGAGTTAAAAGCAAATAATAAAATTAAATTGGACTCGTAATGTCAGAAATCCATTACCGAACTTGTCATCTTTGCGAAACCATGTGCGGAATTTCTATAGAACATGAAGGTGGCAAGATACTTTCAATCAAAGGAGATCCAAAACATGTTTTGAGTAAAGGTGAAATTTGTCCAAAACCAATAGGATTACAAGACATCCACATTGACCCAGATAGACTTCATAAACCAATGAAAAAGGTAAATGGTAAATTTATAGAGATTTCCTGGAACGAAGCTTTCAATGAAACTACATCTAAGCTAGCAGCCATTCAAAGAAAATATGGGAATAATGCAGTAGCAACTTACCAAGGGAGAAGTACTGCTCATAATATTGGAGCTCTTTTAACCGTGCACCCCTTACGTCAGGTAGCAAACACTCAAAATACTTATACCGGTTCAACAGTTGATCAACAGCCGCACAACTTCGTCTGGTATTTTATGCTTGGTCATCAATTTATGGCAACAGTACCAAATATAGATCAAACAGATTATTTCTTGTTATTAGGTTCAAACCCGAAGGTTTCTAATGGGGCTATGATGTCTACAGGAGCAAATCCACATAAAAAATTCGTAGGCATCCAAGAACGGGGTGGAAAAGTTGTTTTAATCGATCCACGAAGAACAGAAAGTGCAGAATTCTGTGATGAACACCACTTCATAAAACCCTCAACTGATGCCTTATTTCTAATTGGACTTATAAAAACAATATTTTCAAAAGGGTTAGCAAAAAAGGGTAGACTTGGCCCTCACATAAAAAACTGGGAAAAAATACAACCTGCATTAAGTAATTTTGACTTGCCAACAATCGCTAAAGTAACAGGAATTTCGCAACATGATATCGAGCGCATAGCTTGTGAGTTTGCAACATCTAAAACTGCCGTATGTTATGGGAGAACAGGCTTGTCTATGCAGAAGTTCGGTGGTCTCTGCAATTGGTTGATGATGGTTATAAACTTAATAACAGCTAATTTTGATGAGCCGGGGGGTATGATGTTTCCAACCACTGCTATTGATACATTTACAGCAATAGAAGGCGCAAGAGGAAGTTATGATACTTACCGAAGTCGTGTGAGCAACCGCCCAGAATTCGCAATGGAACTACCGGTGGCTGTATTAGCAGAAGAAATTATGACACCTGGTAAAGGGAAAATTCGTGGACTTGTAGCAATAGCAGGAAATGGTGCCTTATCTATGCCAAATGGGAAACTATTTGAAGAGGCTTTAGGACAACTTGACTTTATGGTTGCAGTAGATCCGTATATTAATGAGACGACAAGACATGCAGATATTATATTGCCCCCAGTAGGTCCTTTTGAAAAAAGTCATTATGACTTATTCTATCATACGTACGATACAATAAATTGGGCGGCCTATAACCCAAGACTATTTAAACCAGAAAAGCCAGGATATACAGATTTTGAAATCATAGGTGAGATTGTAAGGCGCTGGGCAGTAAAGAAGGCAAGTAACCCCTTAAAAAAATTAAAGGTCCGCTTGCTTGGTGCTTTAAGTAAATTTATCACAGTTGAGTTTATTCTTGCCATGGGGCTACGATTTGGACCCTACGGATCAGGAATAAACCCGTTTAAAAAAGGCCTCACGCTCAACATATTGAAAGAAAATCCGCATGGCGTATTTCTTGGAAAGCCAAAGCGCATATTGCCCGAAGGCTTATTTACGAATGATAAGAAGATTGATGCCGCACCCCAATTGATACTCGCCGACTTGCCTCGTCTCAAAGCACGCTGGTTTGAAGGAGTGGCAGGTTATAATGAAGAAGAATATGACCTATTAATTATCTCGCGTTTAACCGAGCGCACATTGGGCTGGCTTCACCATAGTCAGCGCTTAGTAAAGGGTCCACCCACTTGTACCCTTTTTGTAAATCCCCACGATGCTAAAAATCGGAAATTAAAAGAGGGTGATATGGCGTGCATCACTTCAGCTGTCGGCAGTATCGAGGTTCCTGTCGTTATTACTGATAACGTCATGCCAGGTGTTATCTGTTTGCCACATGCCTGGGGTCATACCCGCAAAGGAACTAGGCAACGAGTCGCAAATGCCCATCCTGGCGCAAGCCTTAATGATATTACTGATCATAACGTCATGGACGAACTCACAGGAAATGCGGTTGTTCACGGTGTGCCTGTAAAATTGGAAAAAATAAGGAAAAAAATTCAAGCATGAAAAAACGTTATTTAATACCAGCCACCATTTTGGGCGCAGGCCTGATCTATGCTGTGTGGATGAAAATACCAAAAAATGATGTCCCTACCGAGATGGGTGATGCAATAGCAGCTCGGCCCTTATTACCCACTGATACTCCATTGCACCCTCTACTGACAGAACCCCAACGTAGCGGCATGCACTCAGGAAGTTATAATACAGATGTGAGTGATTACGGCGGGCCTCTGGGAAATAATACAGTTTCTAAGCATAGATCTTTTGGCAAAATCATCGGCGTCGCACCTAATATTTCTTTTGATGATAAAGGCCGCCTCATTACTGTTGCGCTTAATCTTAATAAGGTAACATTGCATTTGTTGGATCCAGAAACTTTGGAAACATTAGCTAAGTACGAAATGCCTAAAAAGGACAATCAAGATAATAGCGGCGGCGCTTATTTTCATCTGGACAATCAAAATCGCGCTATTCTCGCCCCAAATGATAATTCCATAAAAATTATTGAAATCCTAGAAAAGGGGAAGACGTTAACTTGGGAGGTGGTTGAAAATTATCCATTAGGTGATCTTTTGCCGGAAGGAGCTAACATTCATGATGTCATGCCAGATTGGAACGGAAACCTGTGGTTTGTTACTACCGGTGGAGTTATCGGTTATCGCGACAAAACAGACGGTAAATTTCATACGTTCAATCTACCCGAATTTGGCGAGGTTGTTCAGAACTCTTTCGCTGTTGACATGAACGGTGTTTATATGGTCTCGACCCATGCGCTCTATATGTTTGGGATAAATGAACAAACTCGCAAGCCTGAGCCGGTCTGGCGAGAAACTTATGAGCGCGGCTCAGAGCAAAAGATTGGTACACTCTCTCATGGGTCAGGAACTTCACCGACACTTATAGGTGATGATCTTGTGTCAATTGCTGATGATGGTAGCCCATCAACCAATATAATGGTTTATAAGCGCAAAGCTGATATAAAAGGCTCCCGAGTTGTCTGTAAGGAACCGGTTTTTAAACCAGGCGCTAGCGCTACGGAGAACTCGCTTGTTTCGTATAAAAATGCTCTTATTGTTCAAAATGATTTTGGCCATGATTATATGGGTAATGCTCTTGAAACTGCGCCAGGGGTCACTCGGGTTGATATCAATGAAGACCGCTCAGGCTGCAAAACTGTCTGGGCAAGCCAGATGCAATCGCACTCTTTACCGAGATTATCCACGGCGACTGGTCTGATTTACATTTATACATTCAAGTTACCATTTCAAGGCGCTAAAACCGGTGGATGGTACTTGACCGCTATGGATTATGAGACAGGTGACATTTTATGGGACCGCCTCATCGGAAAAGGGGCTGGCGGGTTTTGGGATAAGTACTCATCCGTTACGGCACCTGTAGTTTTGGGCCCTAATGAAGCTGCTTATGTAGGTATTCGCACCGGGATTATTATGGCTAAAGATCAATAATACTGCTGAAAACTTTCTTAATATTCAAATACGGAGTCTAACATGAAAAAGTCAAAGATAATCATATTATTAGTCTTGGCTATAGCTCTGGTAGCCTATCTAAAATATTGCCATCAGGAGCAAGTTCCACGCCCAGATTTAGACTTACCACTTGCGCCTCAGATGACCGAGAAAATTGATGTTAATTCGATACCAAATTTACCTCCAAAGAACACCTTTCTGGCTGAAGGTGTTAATCCAATGCCGCATGGCGAACCTGCGCAACAGGATGTCACTGCAATTGCTGGTCCCATTGATGTCTCAAAAAGGCTTAGCGCAGATGATATAACATATGTTCACCTTGGTCCAGGTTACTTTGGAGCTTTCACATCTAATGTTTATCCAAATGGAAAGCGCATTTTATGGGCTAATGGGGTAAATGGCTTGTATAAACTTGATGAGGAAACATATGAAATCTATGACCACTTTGAAACGCCAGTATCTGGAACTTATAACGAGGAATGGGCTAACGAATTCACAGCCAAGCTCAATAAAAATAATGGTGCCACTGGAATTCCTACAGCGATCAAAGCAATGTCCCCGCTGAAAGACCTATCTGGAGTCTACATTATGGTAGGCAAGAACAATTGGGTTTATATCGCTGATAATGATGGCATAATAACGGCTTATGGAGACGCAATTGAAAACGATCCAACATCAGAGATTGTTATTAAAGCCACCTTTCAACTACCCCCGGAGGCTTCGGGCCCAAGCGTTGGTATGAATATGACATTTGATGGTTGGATTATTATTCCAGCTGAGAATGGTTATCTTGCTGCAGTGTCAAGCGATCTCAGTGAGTACAGGATAATACGTCTAAAACATGCAGATACTGAAGATATTTCCACGCAAGGCGTTGGTTACGGCTGGGTGCGAAACTCGGCTGCTATAGATGATGCAGGCGGCATTTACCTCGCATCTCGCAATCACATGCATAAAGTTGTTTGGATGGGGGATAAATTTTCTATTAATGAAAGTGACGGTGCTTGGACAGCTAAATATCGCAACGGAACGGGTAATGGCACAGGGGCAACACCAAGTCTTATGGGATTTGGTGAAGAAGATAAATTCGTTGTCATAACTGACGGTGATATTCGTATGAATGTCACTTTATTTTGGCGTGACGAAATTCCAGAAAACTGGCAATCATTACCAGATGCACCCTCGAGCCGTATAGCTGGGCAAGCTCCTGTGAACATGGGTGAACTAAACATCGAGGACATCCAAACTGAGCAATCAGTTGTAGTTGCAGGGTACGGCGCGATGGTGGTCAATAACCGTCCCCGCAATGTACCATTCTTCTTTCCCAAAAAAGGCCGTGCCTTAAGTGTATTAATTGGACCGTTCGGGAATAACCCGAAATTCCAACCTTTTGGCGTTCAAAAATTTCAATGGAATCCTCATCTGCAGCGCCTTGAACAAGCTTGGGTTAATACCAAGGTCAGTTCACCTAATGGAGTGCCTTGGGTTAGCTTAGGTTCCAATCATGTCTATTTCATAGGTGCACGAGATAATGAATGGACGCTTGAAGCTCTTGACTGGAGCAAAGGACAATCTACCTTTCACTACATAATTGGCGATCAAAAATATAATAGCCTCTACTCTGGCATAAACATCGATGATGAAGGCCGAATCTTTTATGGCACGCTTTGGGGCTTTGCACGCCTTAATTCATGAGGAGAAAGCATTTGGGTCAAATATTTGCGCAGAAAAGTCTGGTGATCAGCAAACATTATTGCCCAAAAGTTTATTTAATTCGTCAAGTTCTAAAAATAAATGTATCCGTCTCGCGCTTGAGGACTCCAGTTTGATAAGTTGAAATTTCTTGACTTTATTATGATAATTCAATTAAGACATGGAAATTTTATTCGTCATCCGGAGGAATAAACTAGACCGAATGGGAGAAAAATTATTTTTAAAAAAACAGGAAACAAACCACATTATTTTGATCAACTAAATCTATGTGAAGACATTAAAACAACAATCAATCAACTAGAATCACTTTATGAAATTTCAACAAATAACCTTAATGAAGCTTTCTCAATCTTTGCTAAAACGGGGAAACGTTCTGAAAACCAACAAACAAATTATCCCTACCTTCTCCTCCATTTACGCGAACGCAAACTTCACGGATTAAACCCTTCCGGATTTGTAAGTATACGAGGACCTGGTTGGTATGGAACATCTATTACTCACCCAGAGATTTTCAAAAATTATCTCTATGACCAGTTAAGCCATATTCAAGCCAGTTATGACGTTGAATATTACGTTGGCCTCAGTGATGAGGAAATTCCTGTAACCTTTGCTGTAGATACTTCAGATTTCAAAATAGATAGCGAATATTCAGGATCGATTGGGGATTACTTTGCTCTTCCTAACTTAAAGACAATTCACGATGATTTAGCAGATGGCGCATTTGAGCACTCAAATGATAGTCCCCTACCCTTGAGCCTATTTCCCGCTTTAAGAACAGACTATTCCTTGCAACGCTTAAAGCATTATACTGGGACCTCTCCCTCTGATTTTCAAAAATTCGTTATTTTCACAAACTATCAACGTTATGTTGATGAATTTATACAGCATGCAAAATCGGTGATTGGTAAGGGTACCTACAAAGGGTTTTCTAGTCCTGGTGTTGGAATTGTAACCTCAGCGAATAATTATAAGCCGCCTGATAATATCAAGCTACCCCAGATGCCCGCCTATCACCTTATAGGAGAAAACAATGAAGGCATCACGATTATAAATATTGGCGTTGGCCCATCTAATGCGAAAACAATTACTGACCATATCGCTGTGTTAAGATCACACTGCTGGTTAATGCTAGGACATTGCGGAGGCTTACGTGATACTCAAACTCTTGGAGACTTTGTGCTTGCACATGCTTATTTGAGAGATGACCAAATTTTAGACGAAGTCTTACCACCAGCAATCCCATTACCCACAATAGCTGAGGTTCAAATTGCTCTTACAGAGGCTATAAGCAAAGTAATGAAGCTTTCTGGATCTGAAATGAAAAACCATGTTCGTACAGGCACTGTAGTTACAACAGATGATAGAAACTGGGAGATGCGTTATGCAAGCTTACGAAAAAGATTAAACCAATCGCGTGCGATTGCTATTGATATGGAGAGCGCAACCATTGCAGCGAATGGGTACCGTTATAGAGTACCATATGGAACATTATTATGCGTATCAGACAAACCATTACATGGTGAAATTAAACTCCCAGGAACTGCGGAAGAGTTTTATAGGAGTAGGGTTTCTCAACATCTCAATATTGGATTAGAGGCAATGTCAATTATGCACGAAGCAGCCCAAACTGGAACACTCCACTCACGAAAGCTTAGAAGTCTAGATGACCCTGTTTTTCGGTAGAAGTCTATTAAATGTTATTTTTTAACTGCAATAAGCATAATATATAAAACAGAAAATAAAGATCTTATAAACTTGCTTGTTTAAAAACTATTCAATATATTTTTCCAGAACTCTGGAGTATTTATGTATCTATTAAAATCAATCATTTTCCTTGCTGTATCGTTGATGCTATCGCATCAAACTTTTGCAGATAAAATGCCTGAATTTCAATTTCACTCAAAAGATCTTCCTAAAAGTGGTGATATTGTTATCATAGCAACCAGTAGTGACTTAATTGGTAAAAGTGCAGAAATTGATAAATTTGTTAATAATCAAATTTCCATTGCTTTATCAAAACATGAATTTAGCGGAGATTTTGGAAATGCATTGATATTTAATGCAATATCTCCGTTTCATAAAGTAACAATCATCGGAGCAGGAACGGAAGAATTAAATAAACGAAAATTACATGATCTTGGCGGACACATAGCCTCCAAATCCGAAGGTAATACAGTTGTAATTGCTGAAGATTTAAATACTAATGTATTAGCTGCAGGGGCGCATATAGCCAAAGGATTTGCTTTAAAAAACTACAAATTTGAAAAATACAAATATAAAGCAGATTCATCAAAAAATGACTTAAAAACATTACCAATCATAATGCATGTCAACGAACCAGATAAATCTGATCAGAATTATCATAATGACCTAGTCCACGTTGTTGAAGGAACGTACTTAGCAAGGGATTTAGGAACTGAACCCGGAAATATAATATATCCAGATACGTTTATTGAGAGAGTCCTTCCTAAATTTTCTAATGTACAAAATATTAAAATACATATCATGAAAGAAGACGAAATTCGGCGTGAAGGCATGGGTGTATTACTTGGAACTGCTCGTGGTTCAATACATGATGCGCGTATGCTAATTATTGAATATAATGGGGCAGAAAAAGAAAAAGCACCTTTAGCTTTAGTAGGTAAAGGAATAACATTTGATACTGGTGGGATTACATTAAAGCAAAACAGTGGTATGTGGTATATGAAATCAGATTTATCAGGAGCTGCTGCGGTAGCCGGCACACTTTTAGCATCCTCAAAACGTGGTGAAAATATTAATATAGTAGGGTTAATGCCCTTATCAGAAAATATGCCTGCAGCCGACGCAATTAGGCCCGGAGATGTTTTAACAAGCATGGGAGGTAAAACTATCGAAATTGGATCAACGGATGCAGAAGGACGCCTACAACTAGCTGATGCTGTTCAGTACGCTCAAAAGTATTTTAATCCATATATGCTTTTAGATATAGCTACTCTTACAGGTTCAGCGTCAAGCGCAATGGGTTCTGATTATGGCGCAGTTTTGACCCGTGACTGGGACTTATCAATGCGTATGATGAAAATTGGTAAAAATTCAGGCGAAGATGTTTGGCCATTACCTTTGAATGAAGGCCATTTTGAACAAATTAAGTCAAATATTGCCGATATTGTTAGTACAGCTGGTCGCCCCGGTGCATCTATAGGAGCAGCAGTTATTGGAACATTTGTTGATGAAAACTTACCTTGGGTTCATTTAGATATAGCAGGTGTTGACTGGAGAGACAGCCCAACTCCCACCACACCTAAAGGACATGCAGGATGGGGTGTGCGTTTTATGAATGAGCTAATCAGAGAAGAAGCTAATAAGTTAGAATAATTTTGATTAAAAAAGTAAGATTTGAGTTAATACTATGGAAAATTTTTCACCTGTCTCAGCATCATTAGGCGGTGCAATGATCGGACTGGCGGCAGTTTGGTTAATGGCAAGTGTAGGCCGTATAGCGGGTATTAGCGGAATACTTGGCGGAATATTTGAAAATAATAATAACGATAAATTATGGAGATTCTCTTTTTTTCTGGGACTTTTGATTTCACCTCACTTGATAGCAATGTTTGACCCTTCAATATTGAGTATAAAATTTACTGTACAAAAACCATTACTTATAACTGCTGCAGTTCTTGTTGGAATTGGAACTCAACTTGGAAGTGGATGTACGAGTGGACATGGGGTTTGTGGTAATGCGTTATTATCTAACCGCTCAATTGTTGCAACATTAATATTTATGACCACAGCCATAATTACTGTCTTTGTAATCAAATTTACAGTTGGAGTATAATATGAAAATTTCAATTTCATGTTTTCTTGCAGGTATTTTATTTGGCGGTGGGCTCACATTATCGCAAATGATTAATCCAGAAAAAGTTATTTCTTTTTTAAATATAACTGGTAATTGGGATCCAAGTTTAGCTTTTGTAATGGGAGCCGCAGTGACCGTAACTTTTATAGGTTATCATGTTGTTTTAAAACGAAAAAAACCTTTACTGGTTGATAAATTTCAGTTGCCCTCCTTCAAAGATATAGACACTAAATTAATATTTGGTGCTTCAATATTCGGCATTGGATGGGGTATTGCTGGTTTATGTCCTGGACCAGCACTAGCTAGTTTAAGTTTCGGAGGCATTAACTCTTTTATTTTTGCAGGCACTATGACTCTCACAATATTTATATTTAGATACTTAAGTGCAAAAATTCTAGAATCTTAGAAATAAAATTAGAAATCTTGATTGGTTACAATCAGTTTTCAGTAACCTAATGAGCTGTAAATTATTCTAATTTATGAGGTACTCATGTCTTCAATTAAAGATTTTGGATTTGGAACTCAGATAAGGAAATCGCCTTATTTTGACTCAACTCTTAAATGGGGGGCTCAGGGCTTTTCAGTTTATAATCACATGTATATTCCCCGTGACTTTGGTAACCCTGAACAAAATTTCTGGAATCTAGTAAATGATGCAATATTATGTGATGTTGCAGTAGAACGGCAAGTTGAAATCACTGGTCCTGACGCAGCTGAGTTTATGCAAAAGTTAACCCCGCGAGACCTATCAAAAATGAAGGTTGGACAATGCAAATATATATTTATCGTAAATAATGATGGCGGGCTTTTAAATGACCCAATCTTACTGCGCTTGAGTGAAAATCATTTTTGGATTTCCTTAGCAGACTCAGATATATTATTATGGGCACAGGGTGTAGCTATTAATTCAGGTTTAGATGTTAAAATAACCGAACCCGATGTATCGCCTTTACAGTTACAGGGACCAAAATCAGGTCTCATTATGCAAAAATTATTTGGTGAAGACATACTAAATTTACGTTATTATTGGCTTAGAGAGCTCGAGCTCGACGGTATACCACTCGTGGTCTCTAGAACAGGATGGTCAAGTGAACTCGGGTATGAAATTTATCTGCGGGATAGTAAATATGGCTCTGAATTATGGGAAAAAATAATGGCTGCAGGCGCTCAATATGGATTAAAACCTGGTCATACGTCGACTATAAGGCGTGTTGAAGGCGCTATGCTATCATATCATGCAGATGCGGATATAAATACGAACCCTTTTGAATTAGGCCTCGAACGCTTAATAAATCTTAACACAGAAAACGATTTCATTGGTAAAAAAGCTTTAATAGATATTCAAGAAAAAGGCATAAAAAGAATTCAAGTTGGATTAATTTTGAATTGCGATCAATTAAAAGGCCCTAACACGAGTTTTTGGCCTGTGACTAATGATAATACTCACATTGGAAAAGTGACATCTGCAGTTTACTCCCCTCGTCTTGACCAAAATATAGCCTTGGCTATGGTAGCAATAGAGTATGCAAAAATAGGAACAGAGTTGTCCGTAGAAATTAACTCTAAACTTGTGGATGCTAAAGTTGTCGAAAAACCCTTTTATGACCCAAAGAAAAATATCGCAGCCAAAGCTAAATTGTAAGGATCAAAACTATGTCAGAACTCTCAATTACACTTGAATGGAACCGATCAGAGTCCGAATTAATGGCGGGTAAATTCTCAAATAGTCATCACGTGGTTTTTAATGATAATTATAATTTACAAGTCGATGCTGCTCCGGATTGGGGCGGAAACCCTAGTAATACAAACCCAGAGCAAGCTTTAGCAGCTTCATTGTCTAGCTGCCATATGATGACATTTTTAGCATTGGCCGCAAAAGCGGGTTGGCCAGTTTTATCTTTTAAAGATCATGCTGTTGCACATCTTGGAAAAAATCCAAAAGGAAGAATGTCAGTGACTCAAATTGACCTACACCCTGTTGTTGAATTTGACGATGGCTTTGAAGTTACGATAGATAAATTAGCAGAAATGCAGAATAGAGCACATCGCTATTGCTTCGTGGCAAATACACTTGCAGATAACGTAAAAGTGAATATCTTCTAAATTTCCAATTAGGTAATGTATGTCAGAAATAATGTCCGATTATAAAAAATTAATTATTAGTATTGATACTAATGGTGTTAACCGCATTACACTCAATGATATTCCGCGCCGCAATGCTTTATCCGAAAGCATGATTATCCAACTCATTTCTTCTCTAGAACAAGCAGCCCTAAACCCATCTGTTAAAGTCATAATAATTTCCTCAAAAGGATCAGTATTTTGTTCTGGTCATGACCTCAAAGAAATTACAAATGCAAGAGCAGAAGCCGATCACGGAAAAGCTTTTTTCATAAAGCTCATGGCTCTTTGTTCGAAGCTGATGCAAACTATCGTAACATGCCCAAAACCTGTCATTGCTGAAGTTTCAGGAGTGGCAACTGCAGCTGGATGTCAACTAGTTGCAAGTTGTGATCTTGCTTATGCTGCAGAGGAAGCTAAATTTTGCACACCTGGTGTAAATATAGGATTATTTTGTTCAACACCAATGGTAGCAGTTTCTCGAAGCATATCTCAAAAAAATAGCATGGAAATGCTCTTAACAGGTGACATGATCTCTGCTGTTCGTGCTGAAGAAATAGGGCTCATTAATCGTTCGACTCCTATGAAAGACTTAGAGGCAACCGTTACGTTAATGGCAAAAAAGATTGCTTCTAAATCTAACTTAACAGTAAAAACAGGTAAGAAAGCTTTCTATGCCCAAAAAGAAATGGACCTAGCTAGAGCCTATGAGCATACATCAAAAGTTATGGTTGAAAATTTATTTTATGAGGATGCTAAGGAAGGCATTAGCGCATTTTTAGAAAAACGAGAGCCCGATTGGAATGATCGATAGAAAATGACTAACCCCTACAATACTGACCTTGATAAAAATCCTGCTAATTTTCAGCCCCTTACACCTATAACATTTCTGGAACGAGCCGCATCCGTTTTTCCAAAGCATATTGCTATTGTCCATGGTCAATTAAAATATAACTACGGGGAGTTTTATGATCGTTCGCGCCAGTTAGCTTCGGCGTTAAACAAAAACAATATAGGTTCTGGCGATACTGTTTCTGTTCTTTTAACCAATACCCCATCAATGCTTGAGTGCCATTATGGAATTCCAATGACCGGTGCAGTTATACACTCAATAAATACACGTCTTGATGCTAAAACAATTGCTTTTCAGCTAGATCACGCTGATGCGAAAGTTTTCATCTTTGATAGTGAATTTAAAGTTCTAGCCGAAAAAGCATTAGAGCTATCTAAAAAAAATCCAATCATAATTATATATAATGATCCTGAATATGAACATACAGCAATAACAAATGATACTCACGATTATGAGAAATTTCTAAACGCAGGTAGTACAAATTTTGAATGGTTTAAGCCATCGGATGAGTGGGATGCTATTTCAATAAATTATACATCGGGAACGACAGGAAATCCTAAGGGTGTTGTTTCACATCACCGCGGTGCATATCTCTTGGCTCAAGGTAATGCGCTAACAACTTCTATGCAAAAACACTCAAACTATTTATGGACTTTACCAATGTTTCACTGCAACGGATGGTGTTTTCCATGGACTATGTCTGCAATAGTTGGAACACATATCTGTCTAAGAGATGTTAAGTCAGGCCCGATATGGAAAGCGCTTTATGATCATAAAGTTACTCATCTTTGTGGAGCGCCAATTGTTATGTCACTTATAATAAATGCACCTGATAATGAAAAATATGACTTAAAACATAAAGTTCAGTTTTTTACAGCCGCCGCCCCTCCTCCCGCTAAAGTTCTGGAGGCAATGCAAAAAGAAAAGTTTGATGTAACGCACCTTTATGGCTTAACTGAGACCTATGGCCCTGCAGTTGTAAATGATTGGCATAAAGAATGGGATAATCTTTCTCTAGAGGAACAAGCAATATTAAAATCACGCCAAGGCGTGAGGTATTTACCCCTCGAAGACCTTAAGGTATTAGACCCTGACAATATGGAACCTGTACCGCATGATGGTAAAACAATTGGTGAAGTGATGTTTCGCGGAAATGTTGTGATGAAAGGTTATTTTAAAAATAAAAAAGCAACTCAAGCTGCTTTTGAAGGAGGTTGGTTTCATTCAGGAGATTTAGGAGTTACCTATCCTGATGGTTATATTCAGCTTAAAGACCGTTCAAAAGATATTATCATTTCAGGAGGAGAAAATATATCTTCTATTGAAATAGAAGAAACTCTTTACACTCACCCTTCCGTTAACGTGGCTGCTGTGGTTGCTATGAATCATGAAAAATGGGGAGAAACACCATGCGCATTCATAGAGTTAAAACCTGGAAAAAAAGCAAGCGAAGATGAAATCATTAAATGGTGTAAAAATTCACTCGCATCTTATAAAGTACCAAATAAAATAGTATTTAAAACTATTCCCAGAACCTCCACGGGTAAGATTCAAAAGTATATATTACGAAACTTCGTTTAATAATATATTTTAATCGATCTATTTTAGTTGAGAAAATCAATCATAAAATTTAGCTATTTCGCTAAGGTTAGCTCTGTCCGCATATAAAGCATTTACAGGGTGATCAGGGTTACCATACCCTAAGGCCATGCCAACTAGAACCTCTTCTTCTTCTGGAATATCCAAAAGGTCATGTGAAACTGAAGTCCAATTTCGCCACCAACCTTGAGGAGCAGTATGCAAACCTTCTTCTCTTGCTAGTAACATCAAACTTTGTAAATAGATACCTATGTCCATGTATTGAGGCTGATCTAACCTTTTATCTCCGGTTATAATAATGCCGACAGGTGCTCCAAAAAAATTTCCATTTTGAGCTAACCAAGCTAGTCGCCCCATTTTATTATCTTTTTCAATACCCAAGAGAGCATACATATCTTCTCCAAGTTTATAGCGCCATGATCTTTGTGGCTCCCACAATGGCGAAGGATAAGCAGGGTAAGTGGGTTCTTCAACTTTTCCAGCCATCATTCTATCAACACATGTTTTCTTGAATTTCTTTAATGTTTCGCCTTGAATAATATGAACCTTCCATGGCTGAAGGTTTCCTCCAGATGCACTCCGCAAAGATGTATGTAAAACTCTCTTAAGAACATCATTTGGTACAGGTTTATCTAAAAAATCTCTACATGTAATACGGGTTTCTAATGCTTTAGAAACACTTGGGGTTTTGTTAATACTGAAACTCATTATTTTCTTCCTTTTTTAAGCTTTTGCAACCAAACTAAAAAGAAATAGTCAGCTATAGCTATGACCACCCCTAGTAATATAGAAAAAAAGATATTTTTCTGAGCCTGATACATAAAATAAGCGAAGCCAAACCCAATTACTAATGCCCCGAATGCTGGACCTTCTTGTAATTTCATATTCTTTATTCCTTAGTTTAGTTAATATAAAATGCTCTAACTAATTCAGAAAGTATTTAGGCGCATTAAAGACCCAGTTTTTCTCGGAGTAACTTATTTACAACTTGAGGATTAGCTTTTCCTTGCGTAGCCTTCATAACTTGCCCAACAAAGAAACCAAGCAATTTTGGGTTAGCCACTGCCTTTTGAGCTTGGTCCTTATTATTTGCGATCACCTCATCAACAATAACAGAAATTGCACCAACATCGGTTACTTGTTTTAAGCCTTGAGCTTCTATAATCTCATCAGCATTACCTTCACCGTTGAACATTCTCTCAAAAACGCTCTTAGCAATTTTTCCAGAAATAGTATTATCAGAAATTCTATCAATAAGTTCACCCAGCATTTTTGCAGAAACAGGTGTCGCGTTTAAATCTAATCCTGACTTATTGAGCGCCCCAAATAAATCACCCATTGTCCAATTTGCAGCTATTTTTGCGTCACGGCCGTTTGCAACTATTTCGTAAAAATCACTTTTTATTTTATCAGCTGTTAAGATACGAGCATCATATTCAGACAGTTTATAATCATCCATAAACCTACTTTTAATAGCATCAGGCAACTCTGGTAATTTAGCCTTTAGGTCATCAACATATGATTGCTCAATATTTAAAGGTAAAAGGTCAGGATCAGGGAAATACCTATAATCATGAGCATCTTCTTTCGATCTCATGGTGCGTGTTTCACCTTTTAAACTATCAAACAAACGTGTTTCTTGATCAATGGATCCACCTGATTCTAAAATTTCTATATGCCTACGTGCTTCGTAATTAATAGCTTGGCGTATAAATCTCATTGAATTTACATTTTTAATTTCACATCTAGTTCCCAACTCTCCTCCGGGCTTTCTGACAGAAACATTAACATCAGCTCTTAAGTTTCCTTTTTCCATATCTCCATCACAGGTACCCAAAGCTCTCACAATTCCTCTTAGCTTATCAACATATGCTGAAGCTTCTTCTGGAGAGCGCATATCTGGTTTGGAAACAATTTCCATAAGGGCAACACCGCAACGGTTTAAGTCTACATAAGTTTCATCAGGTGAAAGGTCATGCACAGACTTTCCAGCGTCCTGCTCAAGATGCAACCTTTCGATTCCAACTGAAACAGGGTCCAAAGTATTACCATCTGAATCGATTGGTAAAATCTCAATGTTTCCCTCACCAACAATTGGATGTTCAAACTGAGAAATCTGATATCCCTGCGGCAAGTCGACGTAAAAATAATTCTTTCTGTCGAAACGTGAATATAAATTTATTTTCGCATTTAAACCCAAACCGGTCTTGATAGCTTGTTCAATACAATACTCATTAACAACGGGAAGCATTCCTGGCATACCAGCATCGACCAAACTTACTTGACTATTAGGCTCTGAGCCATATTCAGTAGATGAACCTGAAAAAAGTTTGGAGTTACTGGATACTTGAGCATGTACTTCCAGGCCAATGATAACTTCCCAATCACCCGTCTCGCCTTTAATCCAATCTTTTGCGTCAGCCACGCGTTCTGCTGTGAACATTTTATTCTCTTACCTTAATTGAAACCAAAATATTATTAATCACTCAATCCACCATTTTTTTGGCTTCAAATTAAAATTAGCCGCCCTCTCGAGTGCACTTGCTGTGGCGAATACATTGTCCTCATCTAATGCTTTACCGATAACTTGCAAGCCTAACGGTAAACCATCTTGATTTAAGCCAGCTGGTATAGATATTCCTGGAAGGCCTGCTAAATTGGTAGTAACTGTAAAAATATCATTCAAATACATTTCAACTGGATCCACTACTTTACGACCCAAAGTAAACGGAGCAGAAGGAGCGGTTGGTGTAAGTATTGTATCACATTTATGCCAAGCATTTTCGAAATCTTCAACAATCCTTGCCCTAACTTTTTGGGCTCTCAAGTAATATGCATCATAATATCCAGCTGATAACACATATGTACCTATCATAATACGTCGTTTAACTTCATCCCCAAAACCCATTGTTCTGGTTCGCGAATAAGTATCATTTAAATCGGAACCTTCTGCACGTAATCCATAACGCATTCCGTCGTAACGGGCTAAATTTGATGATGCTTCAGCAGGAGCAACAACATAATATGCTGGCAAAGCATATTTAGTATGCGGTAAACTAATTGGAATAATTTCAGCTCCAGAGTCCTTTAACCATTCAATTCCCTGATCCCAAAGTAGTTGGATATCTCTAGGCATCCCATCTATCATATACTCTTTAGGTATACCAATTTTCTGGCCTTTAATTGATTTATCGCAGCTCGTTTTCCAATTGGGCACTGGAATATTTAATGAAGTAGAATCCTTTTCGTCATATCCTGCCATTGATTGTAGAAGTATGGCGGCATCTTTGACTGTTTTGGCAATTGGTCCTGCCTGGTCTAAGGAACTAGCGAAAGCAACAGTTCCCCACCTTGAGCATCTTCCATAAGTAGGTTTTATACCCACTGTGCCTGTAAAGCTCGCTGGTTGACGAATTGAACCCCCAGTATCAGTGGCGGTTGCACCGAGACAAAGATCAGCAGCAACAGCTGCAGCTGAACCTCCTGAAGAACCACCTGGAACAAGTTTTTCATCTTTTTTCCAAGGATTTATTACCGGTCCATAAGCAGATGTTTCATTTGAGGAACCCATAGCAAATTCATCTAGGTTTAATTTTCCTAACATGACCATGCCTTGTGAATTCATATTTGAGGTAACTGAACTCTCATAAGTAGGCTCAAATTGATCAAGAATCTTTGAACCAGCTGTTGTTTTAACACCGGCAGTACAAAAAAGATCCTTAACCCCCAAAGGTGCCCCTTCAATTAAACCTATATTACCCTTGGCTCTTCGTTTATCAGAATTTTTAGCCGCCTCGAGAGCATGCTCAAATGAGCTTGTGATAAAAACGTTAAGTTTAGTTGCATTTTCACATGCTTTAATATGAGCCGTTGTAAGTTCCTCTGATGTAAACTCACCTTTGTTCATTGCATCTAAAGCATCATTAAGAGTATATTTTGTTAAATCCGTCAACGGTCTTACTCCACGCTTCTTGGTACAACAAAAAATCCATCATCTTTTTTTGGTGCATTCTTTAAAATCTGATCTCGTTTGTCACCATCAGAAACAATATCTTTTCGCATTGGAGACTTCATAGCAACAGCAGATGTCATGGGTTCAACCTTATCTACATCAACTTCATTTAATTGTTCTATCCAGCCTAATATTCCACTCAAATCATCAGCAAGTGACTGTAATTCTGTATCTTCAACACGAAGCCTTGATAGTCTAGCTATTTTTTTAACATCTTCCACGTTGACAACATTTTTTTGATTGCTCACGAAAAACTCCATTATTACATATGCGCGGGTTAGCAGGGGCATAAGCTCTCTGCAAGTCATGGATTGCAGTTGTAGACAAATTTCGCTATCTGAGCACAAAAAGGAGTGATAAATGGCTAAAAAAGATCATCCAGCAATGAACAAACATGTTCCGCGCAAAGGAACAAAGATTGGAAGTTACTTTGGAAGTTTTATCCTCAATATTATGGGTTGGAAAATCAAAGGCCAATTTCCGAATGAAAAAAAAATTATTATTGTAGGGGCCCCTCATACATCCAATTGGGACTTTATAATTGCAATGAGTGCCGTGATGGCTTTAAGACTAAAATTTAAATTTATGATGAAAAAACAAGCATTTTTCTGGCCTTTCTCTATTTTCTGGAAGTATCTTGGCGGTGTTCCAATCGATCGAAGTAGAAAAAATGACATCACTACTCAAATGACAGAATGGTTTAATTCGCAAGATAATGCTTACTTGGGCTTAACACCTGAGGGTACTCGATCAAAAGTTTTAGGTTACAAAAAAGGTTACCTAAGAATTGCTTATGCATCAGAAGTTCCTATTTTTTTGATTGGAATAGATGGCGATAATAAAGAAATTTCACTTGATAGAATTTGGCCCCTCTGCAACGATATCAAAAAAGATAATGATGCTATAAAGGCTTATTTTGATAAGACTTATAGTGGCATACGTCCAGAGCTTGGGTAATTAAAAAACTAATAATAAATATAATGCAATTTCAAAATGAATTTACTCCCAAACATTACAAGTGATTAACTTGACGCTAACCTCGATAAGAAGGATACCTAGGTGTAACGATAAAAGGTTTATAAGTGATTTTTAGGTTAAAGAATTTATTACTAATTAGTTTAATCTCATTCTTTTCAGTAATGATAACTAGCAGTCTAGCTTTTTCGCAATCTCTGCTTCGTGATACGGAGATAGAAGAGACAATGATAGAATATACAAACCCCATTCTTTTAGCTGCAGGTCTGAGCCCGAGTAGTGTGGACTTATATCTAGTGAATGACCCAAGCTTAAATGCATTTGTTACCCGAGGTCAGAATATTTTTCTTCATAGCGGTATTATATTGCAATCCGATACACCCAATCAGTTAAAAGGTGTCATTGCCCATGAGGCTGGTCATATTGCAGGTGGACACATTGTACGAAGTGATTATGGAAACAGATCTGCATATGGAGCAATGTTAATTGCAGCAGGTATAGGTATTGCCGCAATTCTTGCAGGAGAAGCAGAGGCTGGAGCAATGGTACTGGGAGGTTCACAGCAATTTGGTCAATTAGAGGCTCTTGCATACTCAAGAACAAATGAATCAGCAGCTGACCAGTATGCAGCACAGTATATGGAGGCAACAAAACAATCAGGACAAGGACTAATAGATTTCTTTGATAGATTTAGAGCTCAAGAGGTGCTCTCTAATGCACGAAGATATCCTTATTTCAGAGGACACCCTTTATCATCCGATAGAATAGATGCACTTAGAGAGGTAGTGGATGAAAGCGAGTACACAGATGTAAAGGACACTAAAGAAGAGCAGATTAAACTAGAAATGGCAAAAGCAAAACTAAGAGGTTTTCTTGAGGGCCCACAAGTAGTCTTCTCAAAGTACCCCCCAACTGATCAATCTCAACCTGCTCGTTATGCTCGATCTGTTGCGCATTTTAAATCAGCTGACTTAAAAAACGCCTTAAAAGAAATTGATAGTTTGATTTCAGAAAGCACTGAAAATCCATACTTTCATGAATTAAAAGCTCAAATACTTTATGAAAGCGGTCAAGGTCAAGCATCCCTTGAACCAGCGCGCAGAGCACTTGAATTAAAACCAAATGCTCCTTTGTTAAAATTAGCGCTTGCACAATCACTTCTTGAAGCATCGGACCAGAAATCAAAATTTGAGGCCATTGAACTTTTAAAATCAGCATTAAATAGTGAAAAGGAAAATAGCTATGCCTGGTATACACTATCGAGAGCATATGGAGAGGTTGGCATGAAAGCTGAAGCAAAATATGCTACTGCGGAACAAGCTTATGCCGTCGGAGATCTTGCAAGAGCACGATCATTTGCGCAAAGAGCGCAAACTGATTTAGAACGAGGTAACCCACTGTGGCGCAGAGCTTCAGACATTATCGTTGTATCCGATGCACAGCTTGCTAAAAAAAATAGTCGAAATCGTGGACGTAAACCTTAAAATTATAATGACATTGTAATAATTTTGCCTTAACCGCAAATACTCATACTCTAGGATCTATCATGAAATTATCTCTCCTCACTGTTATTTTTATATCAAGCATGGCTTTTTTTGGCTGCGCTGAAGCTAAGTCTGGTATGGATTTAAAAACTGCTGACGTTGAGGCAATTATTAAAAATTACTTATTAAAAAATCCCGAAATATTAAGGGATGCATTTATCGAACTTGATAAGAAACAAGATAGGCTAGCTTTAGCAGAAATCTCTGATGAATTGTACAAAGACCCTAGAGATTCCTATATAGGACCAAATAATGCAAAGGTTACAATAGTAGAATTTTTCGATTACAACTGCGGCTTTTGTAAAAAGTCAGCTGGCTGGGTTGAGAATGTTATTAAATTATACCCTGACGATGTAAAAATTATCTTTAAAGAATTACCAATATTAGATTCAAGAACAAAAACATCAAAAATTGCAGCAAAAGCAGCTATAGCTGCAAATAATCAAGGAAAATTTAATTCGGTTCATTTCGCTCTAATGAATGAACGTAGTATCTCCGAAGATAGAATCTATAAGATTGCTGAAAAAGAGGGTCTTAATATAAAAAAACTAAAAAAAGACATGAATGATCCAAAAGTTGACCTTTACCTAGCCGACACTTTATCTCTTGCCACCCGTATACCTTCATTATCTGGAACTCCTTTTTTTATAATAGGCGACAATCTCATACCTGGCGCTGACGAAGAAAGGTTAAATGCTGCTTTACAAGATATTCTTGATAAAACTTAACTTAATTGTATTCTGGCATTCTGATAAATTAATATTTATATTTGTTTAGATTTTACCTTCAAAATCAGTTGAGCTATGACGCTCTTTTATGCCCTTTTCCGTATCCCAAGCGCGATTTACAATTAATCCTCTTTTAAATGCAGGCCTTTCGGAAAGTTGCTTTGCCCAGCGTATAAGATGAGTATAAGATTCAACTTCTAAAAAATCTTTTGCATCATACAAAAGACCGCGCACCATAGCACCATACCAAGGGTAAATCGCAAAATCAGCGATGGTTAATTCAGCACCAACAATAAACTGGTTATGTTCAAGCTGTTTATCTAACACATCAAGCTGACGTTTAACTTCCATAGAAAAACGATCAATTGCATATTCTATTTTATGAGGAGCATAAGCATAAAAGTGACCAAATCCACCACCTAAAAAAGGCCCACTTCCCATTTGCCACATTAACCAAGACATTGTTTCAGATCGCGCCTGTCTTTCTGTCGGAAAAAAGCAATCAAATTTTTCAGCTAGATAAAAAAGTATTGATCCACTTTCAAAAACTCTTTGCGGTTGATTTTCAATACTATAGTCTACAAGTGCTGGTATTTTAGAATTAGGGTTTATATCTACAAATCCTGTTGTGAATTGATCTCCTTCCAGTATATTTATAAGCCAAGCATCATATTCAGCATTAGTATAGCCGGCTTCTAACAATTCTTCCAACATAACAGTTACTTTTACACCATTGGGTGTGCCAAGTGAATAAAGTTGAATTGGGTGAATGCCTTTGGGTAATACTTTATTAGAAGTAGCTCCTGATATCGGGCGATTAATGTTAGAGAAACGATTTTCATTATTTTCTTTTTCCCACTTCCAAACTTTAGGTGGAGTATATTTTGATAGTTTCTGCATAAATTACTTCTTTTTTGTGAAAGCAACTAACACATAGTTAATATTATTTAAAAGTAGATTATGAATTTTTACAACCTAACTTGACGACTCAGCTAAATTATAGGATACGCACGGTGGGCCACATCTCCCCACTGAGATGAACTACATATCTTCGTACAAAAAATCGAAGTAATGGAGAGATATTATGGCGATAGCCAAAAAGCCAACGGCACGTCCCGTTGATCCCCGTTTTAGCGCGGGCCCCACAAAAAAACGACCAGGTTGGACTCTTGATGTTCTTAAAGGCGCAGCCTTAGGTCGATCACACAGGTCAGATATAGGAAAGGCTAAACTAAAAGAAGTTATAGACCTTACACGTGAAGTTTTGGAAGTCCCTAAAGACTATAAGATTGCTATAGTTCCTGCGTCCGATACAGGAGCCGTTGAAATGGCCATGTGGTCAATGCTTGGTCCTAAAGGAGTTGATGTGGCGGCCTGGGAAAATTTTGGTAATGCTTGGATAATAGATACAAAAAATCAATTGCCTTTGGAAGACTTGAGAATACTTGAAGCTGACTACGGAAAACTACCTCCTCTAGACCTTTATACTGGCGATCGCGATTTAGTATTTACCTGGAATGGCACTACAGCTGGGGTGAGAGTTCCAAATGCCGATTTTATTCCAGATAATCGTGAAGGAATTACAATATGTGATGCAACGTCTGCAGTATTTGCCCAACAGCTTGATTGGAAAAAATTAGATGTAGTAACCTACAGTTGGCAGAAAAATATGGGTGGGGAAGCGGCTCATGGAATGATCATTCTTAGCCCACATGCAGTAAATCGTCTTGAAAGCTACACCCCCCCGTGGCCCTTACCAAAAATATTCCGAATGACCAGCAAGGGTAAACTCAACGAGGCACTATTTGAAGGTTCAACAATTAACACACCTTCTTTGCTTTGCGCAGAAGATCACTTAGATGCACTTAAATGGGTGAAGAATAATGGAGGTTTGCAGTTCATGCATAACCGGGCAGATGCAAATGCGGAAGTTCTTTACAACTGGATTAATAGAACGGATTGGGTTGCAAATCTTGCTGAAAAAGAAATAGAAAGATCAAACACTGGGGTTTGTTTAAAAATAGTAGATCCAAAAATTACTTCACTACCAAAAGAACAACAAGCACTCTTTGCAAAATCTATTGTTAAAATATTGAGTGATGAAAATGTAGCTTTAGATTTTGGTTCTTATAAGACTGCACCAGCTGGCTTTAGAATCTGGGCGTCAGGCCTGATCGAAAAATCTGATATTGAGGCACTTATTCCATGGTTAGACTGGGCTTATGAAGTAAAAATTCAGGAGCTACAAAATGCCTAGAGTACTTATATCTGATAAAATGTCTCCAGCAGCGAAAAATATTTTTAAAAATCGCGGTATTAACGTGGATGTTATAACTGGTCTTGAAAAAAATGAACTCATTAAGATTATACATGATTATGATGGTTTAGCGGTGAGGTCATCAACAAGGCCAGATGCCGAAATAATTGCAGCAGCAAATAAACTCAAAGTTATTGGCAGAGCTGGAATTGGGGTGGATAATATAGATATAAAGGCTGCCACAGATAAAGGCATAGTAGTTATGAATACGCCATTCGGGAATGCTATAACAACAGCTGAACATGCTATAGCGATGTTATTTTCAGCTGCTAGACAGATTCCTTCAGCCTCAATGCGTACGCAAAATGGTGAATGGCCTAAAAGTGAATTTAAAGGTGTCGAACTGTTTAATAAAACCTTAGGACTAATTGGTTGCGGAAACATCGGTGCACTTGTCGCGGAAAGAGCGTTAGGCTTACGTATGAAAGTCATTGCGTTTGATCCATACCTAACTGAAGAGCGGGCAATAAAAATTGGTGTTGAAAAAGTGAATCTTGAGGCCTTATTTCAAAGATCTGATGCGATTACCCTTCATACTCCATTAGTCGAGAGTACTAAAAACATAGTAAATCGCGAACGTCTTGGAATGACAAAAAAAGGAGTCATAATTATTAACTGCGCACGAGGTGGATTAATTGATGAGGAAGCTTTGAAAGATGCACTTAATGTAGGTCATGTTAAAGCAGCAGCGCTAGATGTATTCAATGTAGAGCCCGCAAAAGAAAACCCTCTTTTTGGAGTTGAGAATTTTATTGCTACACCTCATTTAGGCGCATCAACACTTGAAGCTCAAGAGAATGTAGCGGTTCAAGTTGCTGAACAGATGGCAGACTACCTAACCTCTGGAGCTGTGTCTAATGCTTTGAATACTCCGAGTATTTCCGCTGAGGAGGCACCTCGACTTAGACCTTGGGTGGATTTAGCAGGAAAACTGGGAAATATGATGGGTCAGCTTCTTCATTCCCCTGTAGTCTCTGTGGAGATGACCTATAAAGGAAGTATTACAGATTTAAATAATAAGCCCATGACAGCCGCTGCTTTGGCAGGTCTTTTAAAGAATGCGATGCCTGAAGCTAACATGGTTTCGGCTCCTGTTTTAGCTAAAGAAAGAGGAATTGAATTGACAGAATCTTATGTAGAGGAGGCTGAACGCGCAGAAAGTTTAATCAGAGTTACTGTAACAACATCGGAACGCAAATTTGCAATTGTAGGTACAATTTATCGAGGAGAACCAAGAATAGTAAGGTTATTTGGGGTGCCAATGGATGCAGCTTTTTCACAAGATATGTTATATATTCGTAACGATGACCGCCCAGGTTTTGTTGGCAAACTTGGAAAAATACTTGGTGATGCGAAAGTAAACATAGGAACTTTTTCGATGGGACGAATGGAAGAAGGTGGTGAGGCTGTATGCTTGGTAGCAATTGATGCTTGTGTTAACAGCTCTACAATCAAGTCCATCCAAGATATAGAGCAGGTCAAAATTGTTGATCTAGTTTCTTTGTAGATAACTCCAGATACGATTCGCATTTCAAAAAAAAACACTCTAAGAAAATAAAGCGCATTAGAATAAGATTCTTAGTGTGGGTAAATTATTTTACACTTTATTATGAGGTAGTAAGACATGGCTAATGTTGTTGTTGTGGGGTCACAATGGGGTGATGAAGGAAAAGGCAAAATAGTAGACTGGCTCTCGAGCAGAGCAGACGTTGTAGTAAGGTTTCAGGGTGGCCATAACGCTGGCCATACGCTCGTTGTTGATGGTATTACTTATAAGCTCTCTCTTCTTCCATCAGGTGTAGTACGCGGCGGAAAATTATCCGTGATAGGAAATGGGGTCGTTCTAGATCCTTGGGCTTTTTTATCTGAAGTTGAGCGCATAAAAGATCAAGGTGTATTAGTAACTCCAGAAAATCTTATGATATCGGAATCAGCATCATTAATACTTCCCATCCACTCTGAATTGGATGGAATACGTGAAAACCGTGTCGATGGTATAAAAATTGGAACAACTAAGCGCGGAATTGGTCCTGCTTACGAAGACAAGATAGCTCGTAGAGCAATTAGAGTATGTGACTTGCAGGATGAAAAACATCTCTTTTCGCGATTACAGAACCTTCTTCATCACCATAATGCACTTCGTAGAGGCTTGGGTCATCCAGAGACCAACGTTGATGAGTTACATAAAAAGCTACTGGAAATAGCCCCAAAAATTATCCCTTTTATATCCCCTGTGTGGAAATCATTGGATGAAGCTAGACAAAACGATAAGAAAATACTTTTTGAAGGAGCTCAAGGGGCTATGTTAGATATAGATCATGGCACGTACCCTTTTGTCACAAGTTCCAACACTATAGCTGGACAAGCAGCGGCGGGCTCAGGAGTTGGACCAGGTACGCTAAACTATATATTAGGGATAACTAAAGCTTACACGACACGAGTTGGTGAGGGACCATTTCCAACTGAATTAGAAGATAGTGTAGGGCAAAGGCTTGGTGAGCGCGGGCATGAGTTTGGTACTGTTACAGGACGTCAAAGGCGGTGTGGCTGGTTTGATGCTGTAATGGTCAATCAAGCGATAATCACTAGTGGAATCTCAGGAATATCACTTACTAAATTAGATGTACTCGATGGAATGAAAGAACTAAAAATTTGCATAGCTTATAAACTTGATGGTAAAATTATTAAAAGATTACCAGCCAATGCAGCTGAACAAGCAAGAGTTGAACCCATCTACGAGAGTCTGCCTGGCTGGAAAGGTTCAACTAGGGGCGCAAGATCTTGGGCTGAACTTCCAGCAGAGGCTGTAAAATATGTTCGGCGTGTAGAAGAATTGATTGGATGTCCAGTTAGTATGGTATCAACATCCCCCGAACGTGAGGATGTTATTCTGATGCGAGACCCTTTTAAGGGTTAATTACTTGTTACAGAAAAAATTAAAACCAATCAGTAAGAATATGCTTTTTTGCATGGCATTTTTAATGGTGGTAATATGGGGTAGCGCCTTCACTCTAGTAAGTATAGGTGTGTTATATATCTCGCCATTGTGGCTGGTTACATACAGGCTTATTATAGGTGCAATTTTAATAATTATCTATGTTCTTTTCAAGGGCTTAAGACTTCCAAACATTAAAGATGTACGATGGGTATGGTACTTCGCTATGGGCTTGATAGGTATGGTTATTCCCTTTTTTTTATTATCAACTGGTCAAGTCGTAATTGACAGCGGTTTAACAGCGATAATGGTGGGAACAATGCCTCTAATGACAATTGTCTTAGCTCACTTTTTTGCAAATGAAAAGTTAAGTCTAACAAAAATTATAGGATTTATATTTGGGTTTATTGGTATAGTTATACTCTTTTTACCTTCTGACTTTAGTATTCAATTAACGGAAAACTGGTTCTCACAACTTATAATTGTAATTGCAGCATTTTGTTATGCAGTAACTACTATTATAGCTAAAAGAGCACCTCATACACCGGCCACAATAGGCGCTTGTATGATGTTAATATGCGCCGCTATTGCATGCTTATTCATCGCTTTATTAACTACTGGTTTTCCTAAAAGCATACCTCCTCTACCAGGTATTTTTACAGCTTTTGGTTTAGGAATAGGCTCAACTGCTTTTGCTTCAATACTTTTATTGTATATAATTGACCAAACCGGTCCTAGCACAGTTGCTAAAATTAATTATTTTGTTCCACTAGCGTCAGTTATATTTGGGGTGATTATTTTAAATGAAATTTTAAATATAAAGATATTTATAGCATTTATTATAATTTTAATTGGAATGCTTATTTCTCAAATAAATGAAAAGAAATCAAAGACTCTTTAAAGCACTAAAAGGGTTATTCTCATTTTTTGATTGAGAAGCCACTGCATTAGTATCTACTAAACCGTGATTTAGAGGTCCCTTACCTTGGCCGATTTTAGGAGCAGATTTAATTGCTTCATATACAAATTCACGAGAACTTATTACAGCCTCTTCAATTGATGCACCTATAGCATAACAAGATGCTATCCCACTAGATAAAGTACAACCGGTACCATGGGTGTGCCGAGAATATATGCGAGGCCCAGACATTATATTCGCTCCTTCATTTGTAACAAGAACATCAAAAACTGACTCCCCTTTCAAATGACCACCTTTCATTAAGGCCGAAAAAGTATTCTGTGCTAGTAAAAACTCTCCTGATCTTACTAAATCATCAACATCATTAATTTTATTTCCAGTAAGTAATTCAGCTTCAGGAACATTTGGCGTTATCAAATCAGCTATAGGCAGGAGTGTTGATTTTAAACAATCAATGGATTTCTCTTCCAATAATATAGAACCAGTAGATGCAACCATCACTGGGTCTAATATTATAAAGGCATTTGAGTCTTCTATTTCTTCTGCAACAACTTCAATAATATCTGAATTTCCAAGCATTCCAATTTTAATAACATCTGCTCCTACATCTGAAATTACACTCTTAATTTGCTCCCTTACGAACTCAGAAGGAATATTCATGATGCCTTGCACACCTAATGTATTTTGAGCGGTAATTGCTGTAATTGCAGTGGAAGAATAAACCCCAAATGCTGCACAGGTCTTTATGTCTGCTTGAATACCCGCACCTCCTGAGGAGTCAGATCCTGCTATGATTAAAACCTTTGGAATATTAATTTTATCCATTAATTAAACTTTCTAGAAAATGACGAAATATAAAATAAACTTACTTCATATTTTTAAAATAATAATGTAATAATACCATTAATTAAACTTTGCTATCTGTGTCCAAACACGTATAGCCTGAATAGTTTCTTTTACATCATGAACTCTTAAAATTTCTGCTCCCTCATTGATAGACCACAATGCGGATGCAATGCTACCGCCCAAACGATCCTCTGATTTGGAAGCATCAATGTTTCCAATAAAACTTTTTCTAGATGCGCCAACTAAAATTGGACATCCAAAATCTTTAAATGACTTTAAGTTTTTTAATAGTGAAATATTATCACTCTGTCTCTTACCAAAGCCTAAACCAGGGTCTATAGTAATTTTATTGAAATATATTCCCTTTTTTTCAAAAGCCTCTATTCTTTTGTGAAACCATATTTTAATTTCATTTATTACATCCTTATAATTTGGATTTTTTTGCATATTCATTGGTAATCCTTTGGAATGCATAATTATTAAAGGGCACTCTAAATCAGCAGCAATATCCATAGAGCTATTATCAAATGTTAAGCCTGAAACATCATTCCAAATATCAGCACCTGCATTTATAGCTGCATAAGCAACTGCAGACTTTCTTGTATCAATTGAAATAGAAGCCTCATCATAAGAACCTTTAATAATGTCTCTTAAAGCAGTTATGACCGGCAATACACGAGCTATTTCTTCATCAGTGCTAATTTCTATTGCACCAGGTCGGGTGCTCTCTCCACCTATATCTATAATATCTGCTCCATCATGGAGTAGTTTTAATGCCTGCTTTATTGCTAAATCCTGAGAGTAAAACTGGCCACCATCTGAAAATGAGTCAGGGGTTACATTTACAATGCCCATTACCTTGGGACGCTTGTATATCAAAGACACGTTCTTATCTGCATTTTTTACCTCGAAAGTAACTAATTACTTTAATTAAAGAATTACAGTAATACCTATGATTCAGGCTGTGGATTTCCAAGTGCACCTTTTTTAGTTGATGGTACAGCAGACACTTCTGGTTTAGACCCACCTTTCCCATCATAGCGCTTAGGCTTTATTCCATCAGACAATAGTACAGTGATTTCATCCCCTGATAATGTTTCATACTCTAAAAGAGCTTCAGCAAGTGTAGTCCAATCTTTCTTTTTCTTTTTCAGTATTTTTAAGGCTGTTTCGTGAGCTTCTGTTACAAACCGTCTAATCTCAGATTCAATTAATTTAGCTGTCTCAGGCGAAATTGCAGAACCTCTACCAATTCCAGGATGAAAGCTTTGCTGATCAGTATCCTTGAATGCTATGGGACCGATAGCATCGGAGAGACCCCACTCTGTAACCATAGCAGTGGCTATGCGAGTAACTTGCTCAATATCTGAACTAGCTCCAGAAGTTACCTTATCATATCCGAACTTAATTTCTTCTGCGGCGCGACCACCCATTGCCATTGCCATTCTTGCAATCATTTCCTCTCTGGACTGTGATATTTGATCTCTCTCTGGCATATATTGCACCATACCTAATGCACGACCTCTAGGTATTATCGTTGCTTTATGGATTGGCAAACTACCCTTCATATTTAGCCCAACTATTGCGTGACCCGCTTCGTGATAAGCAGTATTTTGTCTTTCTTCATCTGTCATAGATAATGATCTGCGCTCTGCACCCATTAGTACTTTGTCACGAGCATCTTCAAATTCACGCATTGTGATTTTTAGTTTATTTCTTCGTGCAGAAAGAAGTGCTGCTTCATTAACTAGATTCATAAGGTCTGCTCCTGAAAAACCAGGAGTTCCGCGAGCAATATACTTAACATCAAGGTCAGCAGCTATTGGCTTACCTTTCATATGCACTTCAAGAATCTTCTCTCTGCCTAAAATGTCAGGGTAAGGAACTTCGATTTGTCTATCAAAACGTCCAGGACGCAGCAAGGCTTTATCCAGAACATCAGGTCTGTTTGTTGCTGCTATTATAATAACTCCTTCATCTCCCTGAAACCCGTCCATTTCGACAAGAAGCTGATTGAGTGTTTGTTCGCGCTCTTCATGCCCACCTGAAGTTCCTACACCCCTGTGTCGACCTACAGCATCTATTTCATCAATAAAGATAATACATGGCGCATTTTTTCTTGCATCAGCAAACATATCTCTAACTCTCGAAGCACCTACACCCACGAACATCTCAACAAAGTCAGAACCTGAAATAGTAAAAAACGGAACTCCTGCTTCGCCAGCAACAGCTCTAGCCAAAAGTGTTTTACCTGTTCCAGGTGGTCCAACTAATAGGGCACCAGTCGGTATTCTAGCTCCCAATCGTGTGAACCTTGAAGGATCCTCTAGAAATTCAACGACTTCTTTTAAATCTTCTTTGGCAGATTCAACTCCAGCAACGTCTTCAAATGTGACACGGTTTGTATTTTCTGTGAGCATCTTGGCCCTTGATTTACCAAAACTCATCGCACCGCCACGCCCTCCTCCCTGCATCGAACGGAAAATTAACATTGAAACACCAATTATCAGCAATAAAGGAAGGATATTTATAAACATTGCTGCAAGAGTATTAGTTCCTTTAACCTTGGAATACTCATAAGGTACATTGTATTTATCGAAAAGCTCCCCTGCTCTGTCATCTATTCTAGATGTATTTGCCTTAAAGCGTTTTCCGTCTGAGGTTTCCCCAGTAATAAGGCCTTCCGCCTCATTGATTTCTGCTTCAACAATTTTACTACTTGCAACTTCATTTTCCAATTGAGAAAAAGTATATTCATTAGGGGCTGAAGAAGATTTTATAGTATTTGATGACACCTGCATCATAATTAAAAACATAGTTATGATGAGGCTCCAAACGACTATATTTTTATTATTTTTTTTCATAATTAAATACCTAGACCTTCTTTATATTGCATTTGTATAATAAGTAGTGATTGTTAATCAAAAAATAAAGTCTCGCGTGTAACAAAATATATACGTGATGTAGAATTAAATCGTTTTATCTAAACTTCCGCCAAGAGAGGATTCAAGTCTTATTTTCACTAAGGACAGTACGTTCGGTATTAAATTATTTCCATCTGATATGATCTTAGCATTAAAGTTATCTATAACAACTGGTAAGGATATTCGAAATTTAAATGGAATATTCTTTAATAACTTGAACTGCTCTCTGGGTAATAAATTTTGATTATTATAAAGTGCTGCCATTTTCATTTTTTTTCCATTAGCTCCAAATACGAAACGACCATCCCATAATTGAGGTTTACCATTTGAGGTTATTTCGAGCTTGGAAGAATAATTTTTTCTATAATGGTGACTATCTTCTCTTCCCTTAACGACTATGGGGTCTCTGCCAATAAGATATCCCTGCTTAATCTTTGAAACCATGGATCCCGCAAGAGTACTAGCTTGAAAATTAATACTTTCCATTCTTCTCAGTAACTTTTTAATTTTAGATCTATCAATCATACACCCCTGTCCACTTGTAGCACGCAAGCAATGGAACATAAGTTCAGGGTATGGTATTTCATTTAAATAAATATTTCCAAACTGATCAATTTTTCCAATTTTTCTAAACTGCTCCAATAGAATTTGATTTTCTTCCTTAACAAACTCTTTCATTTCTTTACTCGTTTGAAGAAGTAATTCTGCTAAACTAGGCCTCTCTTGAAGGTAATTTCTTACCTTAATTCGTGTGTATTTCATATCTTTGTTTGATGGGTCCTCAGACCACTTTATTTTATTATTAATATTGTAATCCCTCAGCAATTGCCTAGAAACACCAAGCAATGGCCTTACAATATTAATTAGAGATAATTCTGGCCATACTGGGGCATAAGTAATTGAACTCATCCCAGCAGCACCACGCCAATCAGTTTTGCGATCGTATCGCATCATTAGTGTCTCAACTTGGTCTTCTAGATTATGAGCTGTAAGAAGGTATTTGATACCTTTCTCTCTGCATTTATCACCAATTAAACCATAACGTGCTATTCGAGCTTTCTCTTGAACGGCTGTCCTAAGTAACGAATGACTCCACTTCAAAACTTCAACATTATAACCGCAACTCTCTGCAAAATGTTTCGCAGATCGAGCTTCATTAAACGAACCATTCCTTAAATCGTGATCGACTATATAGACAACTTCAGATTGAGGGTGATTCTTGAGAGCATGAACCAAAGCGGTGCTATCTCCTCCACCAGAGAAAGCGATTGCAAATTTTTCCTTATTTGGAATTAATTTATTTATTTCATCATTTATAGACTCAAGCAACATGTCTTTATTTATCACAGCATGAGAAAAGATTCTATCTGTTTAGCAACCTGCTTTTTTTGCTTCTTTATTAGCTTTAGCTTTTTCCATTTCCGTAGCATTTGGATACTCACTTTCGAATGCTTTAAAAATTTTGCAAGATTCTGGATTATTTAGTTTCGCGAAACTAGTTGCTAATTTTATCATGGAAGTGGTGGCTTTTTTTCCGTTTGGATCATTACTTAATGAAGCTATATATGCAGTTGCTGCCTCTTGAAATCTATTACGAACAAAATAACTTTCCCCAAGCCAGTAATTCACAATGGATATATCTTCCGCATCCGGCCTTTTTAAAATATACTTTTCAAAATCTAATTGAGCTCCGAGGTAATCCCCTTCTCTTAATTTCATTTTTCCTTCATCTGGTAATCTTATTAAATCATCGTAAGCTTTCTGAACTTCGATTGTTTTCTCTTTAAAAAAGGGAGCAGAAGGAACTTGCGATAATAATTTGTCTGAGTTTCTGTTTGATTTTTCGAAATTATCAGCATCAAGATTATTTTCGAATAAATCACCACTAGGAAAAGTATCTTCTCCAGAATTATTGTTAGAAATGAAAGAGTTTTCTAGATTTTCAAATGATGAGTTTAGTTCTTCTAATTGATCTTCTAATCTAATAATTCTTTGAAGGCTAATGTCTATGTCACCATACAAAGCATCAATCTTTTTATTTGACTGATCCAACTCATATATTAATTGTTCAACCTCCCCTCTCAAACTCCTAACAGTAGTTTCAAGAACATAATTTCGTTTAATTAATTGCTCAGCAGCTGGGTCCCCAGTAAGAAATCGGGACTCTAATTCCAGTAGTCTCTCTTCTAACTGCAAGTCTTTAGCAGCAAGCTCTTTTTTGCTTACGGCATAAGCGGGAGTAACTAATAATTGAGGTAATATTAGTAAAGAAAGTAGTAATACTCGTAACATTATTTCACCACGGACCTTGTGAGTTTATTCAAAATAATATTAACAATCAATTAGTTAAAAGAACTAATTAACAGTACCCGACATTATTTTTGTATTAGCATTTCTATTTAGAGACCAGCCGTCCTCATTAGATCGCGCATCAATAGGTCTTTCCTTACCATAAGATACAACATTAATTTGTGTGGGACTAACACCTAGACCAACCATAAATGAACTTACAGACTCAGCCCTTCTAGCACCTAAAGCTAAGTTGTATTCACGAGTTCCACGTTCATCAGCATTACCCTCAATAATAACATTGACATCAGTATAAGTTTTTAACCAACTTGATTGGGCACGAAGAGACGCAACTGCTGAATCAGTTAATGAGTATTGATCATAATCAAAATAAACACGAGTGTCTCCACCTGAACTCATAATGAAATCTTCAAGTGACCCTGGCGTCGGTAGTTTAGGAAGAACAATTTCTTCAACTACCGGTTCTTGTATCACTGGAGCTGGGGCTTCTTCAACAATAACAGGAGCTTCAACTACAGGGGGCGGAGGCGGTGGTGCAGGCTGAACTGGTGGTTGGCTAGCACAAGCACTCAGCGCTAATATAGAAAATGAAATAGCAAATGGTTTTATATTCATGTTAAAGTCCTTTAGTAGGCGGTTATCACATTCAGTAAAGCCGCAGATTGGTAATCAATCAAGAAAAAAATCAACCTTCATGCGGTTAATCTAAAATTTAACACTAAAACAGTGGAAAAAACTATTTCTGTAATGCTCTCTTTAAGGTAATAATGGCGACCAAGCTGGGTCGGATGCCTTACCTGGCGTATTAACTTTTTTTAAGTTACGACCCGTTAAATCAACAGACCAAATAGAGTTAGACCCGTATCGACCCCTAGTCTCTCTAGAAAAAACTATTACCCGTCCATTTGGAGACCAAGCAGGACCTTCATCCATAAAACTTTCTGTTAAAGCTCTTTCATCACTACCATCTGGATTTATAACGCTTATAGAAAATTTACCATTTAAGCTTTTAACAAAAGCAATTTTATCTCCACGAGGAGACCAGACAGGAGATGAGTATCGACCCTCGCCAAAACTTATTCTTTTTTTATTAGTTCCATCAGAGTTCATTATATACAGGTGAGGATTACCTCCTCTATCTGAATTAAAAACAATTTGCTTACCATCAGGTGAATAACTACCAGAAACATCTATTGATGAATCATTAGTTAAACGAGTGGAAAGTCCACTATTGAGGTCAAGGGAATATATATCACTGTTTCCACCTTTAATCATTGATAAGAGTAATTTATTGCCATCAGATGAAAAGCGTGGAGCAAAGGTCATACCTGGATATGATCCAAGCTTAGTACGTTTTCCTGTTTCTATGTCTAATAAGTAAACACTAGGGGTAATATTCTCATAACTTAAATAAACTATTTTTTGTGCAGAAGGCGAAAATCGTGGTGTAAGTATAAGTTGGGATCCATTAGTAAGCAATTTTACCCCATAACCATCTTGATCCATGATAGCTAAACTTTTTTTGCGATTAAGTTTTGAACCTTTTTCATCGATAAAGACTATTCTGCTGTCAAAATAACCAATTTCACCAGTAAGCGCTTTGTATATCTCATCTGAGGCTTTATGAGCTGCTCTTCTCCATTGATCATTTTTTGTTATAAACCTCATTCCTATCAATTGTTTCCCTGCGAATATATCCCATAAACGGAATTCAACTCTTAATTTATTTGAACTTTCAGACACTATTCGTCCTGAAACCAATGCCTGTGCATTTATAACACGCCAAGAAGAAAAATTAGGTTGATAATCAATATTTACTTGGGTCTCCAAAAAACCTTCGGGGTTTAAGGATACAAAAAGCCCAGATCGTTTTAAATTGTTTCTTATAACAGATGCCATGTCTTCTCCAAGTTGAGACAATTCAGGATTTTCAGACAAAAAATCAGGAACAGCTACTGGCGTCGGGTCTATATTACCTTTTGTGATATCTATCGTGAGTTGAGCCGCTGCTGAAACCGAAGAAAGCAGCACTAGAAACAAATATATACTAAGATGATATATCGAATTTTTAAAAATATAATATTTTTTCATAGTTTTCTACTATAGCTCCGGTCTAAAATTCAGTGTAATTTTTTTCCATTGGTTATATTTTTTAACTGGCAGAAAACTATAAGGAGCACATTGCGAAACTGCCCTTACCGCTCTTTGCTCCGCCACATCCCAAAAAGCATTACTTGGGTCAAGTTGCCTCTGCTCTAACCTATTTATAACTTCAACATTTTGAACATAACCTCCGGGGAGCATTGCTACTTCAAGTTTTACAATTAAGTTTTGAGGGTTTACCGCATCAGCTGGCATTCTCCAACAACGGTACATTGCTGACTGTAATGCGTTAACTTCACTCACAGTCATTTTATTGCCCTCGCCCTTGGATGACCTCTCTATAATATCAATATTGTCAGGTGATGAAATAGTGCTATTAAGTTTTGGCGTTGTATTATCTTTGCTCTTATCAACCATGGATGATAATTTATCTAAATCAAATATATATTTTTTAGAGTTATTATTAGCTAGATTATATTCATCCGCAAAACTTTTTGAATTTCTGTTATTTTTCGCCTCAGCATACTTTGCTTCACTTGCACTAAAACGAGTTTTAGTTTCTTCAGATAGTTTTTCAGTGTATGTACCCCTAATATTAGTATTATCCGAAATTGTGACTAAATTTATTGGTACAATTGTTGTTTTTGGTAAACTTTCTAGGTTTTCATCAAATAAAAAGAGACCTCCTATCAGTACAATCACGTGACAAAATAGTGATATAAAAAAACCAAATCGCATCTATTGGTTAATTGGATCTGTTACTAATCCAATATTTTCAAAACCCGCAGTGTTTATACGTGCCATAACTTTTAAAATTTTTCCATATTCCGTGGAACGGTCCCCCCTAATATAAATTTTTTCTTCATATCCGTTATCAATGATTGCATTTAACTTTGCCGCTAGCTGTTCGGATAAGACTTCCTCATCTTGAATAAAGATTTTACCAGTCGAATCTATTGTGATAGTTAAGGGGTCTTTTTGGGACAATAAACTTTTAGCTTCAGTTTTTGGTAAATTAACAGGAACCCCAACACTTAGCAGAGGAGCTGCAATCATAAAAACAATGAGAAGAACAAGCATAACGTCTACTAAAGGAGTAATATTAATTTCAGATTTTAATTCAGAGTTATTTCGATGCCTTTTCCAACGTTTGTTTCCAGCTTGAAAATTAGTCATTTCTCTCTCCAATTAAATATTCTTACTAATTTTACGAGATAAAATTGCAGATAATTCATCAGCATACCCTTCAAGGCGTCCACCATATTTATTTAAATCAGCAGTATATTTATTGTAAAATATAACTGCTGGAATTGCAGCAATCAAACCTAGAGCGGTGGCAAAAAGGGCTTCAGCTATTCCCGGAGCAACAACAGTTAAACTTGTGTTTTGCGATACTGCAATAGCACGAAAAGAATTCATAATCCCCCAAACTGTTCCAAATAAACCTATGAACACTGATGAGGAACCAATAGTGGCTAATATGGTCATGCCTCTCTCTAACTTTGATAGCTCCCGATTAACAATTAAACTCATAATGCTATCAATCCGGTATTGAGAAGAAATGGATGCATTAGACTTCTTTTTTAGAGAATTATATTCATCATACTCCTTAATGGCCGCAGAGAAAACACGAGACATTGGATCTCTTGGATTGTCTGCCAACTCAACTTTAAGTTCATCAAGAGTTTTCCCTGACCAAAAAATATTCTCAAATATTTTTGCATGCTTATTTAAAGAAAAAATCATAATCGCTTTATCAACTGCTATGGCCCAAGACCAAATAGATGCTGCTATAAGCATGAGCATCACTCCCTTCACAACCCAGTCTGCTCGCAAAAATAAAGAACGAAAGGAAAAGTCATCTACTAAAATTGAATCCAAGGCATTGGCTTGTAAAAATAATTCGAATAACTGCACTGCATCTTCTCCATTTTTTATCTTACTGAAAGCTTAATATAACAAACAAAACTTAATAAAATACCTACTAAATAATAAGTTTAGCAAATTAAAGAGTAACTCAAATAACTTTATGCAATATCCAGAAGAAAATTAGGCATAAATTAGCTTTTTTCATAAATATATGCTAAAATAAAGTTATAGGAGCAATTAATGCGAGTTAACATCAAAAATATAAGTATCTTATTATGTATAGGACTACTATCGTGTGAAACAGTCCCCGAAAATCAAAATGCGAATAGCCTTAATGTTACTCCTATAGAAACATGTATTTCAGTATCTTCACTTATAAAAGTAGAAGTCCCTGCAAAAACAAAGATACAATATGCGATTACAATTATAGATAACCCACCATACGAGCCTATTGAAAATAAAGTAAAAAGAGAAGTAGTAATCAAACAGGCCAATATTTATTATCAAGACTCAAACGGAAATAAAATTTTAGATATATGCGATAAGGAAAATATACTGCTTGGAAACGTTGGCCCTGGTATCGGGGAAACAATTGGTAGCGCCAATTGAGCTAAGTGATAGAAATTTACGCGCCTCTTGGATAGGACGTTTTAAATCGATGACTATAGTAAAGACCAATATCGCGAACATTATTAAAAAAATTGTATTCATTAACTGATAATAGCCCACAATTCTCGTATATTGGACTTTTATCATTAAGTATCAAAGTAGGACAATTTTGATTTTCATGGCCAATCATATCTACTAACTTTTTTCTTGGTTTATCAATTGAGACATAAATAATCTCCAAACTAGGTCTAATTATTGGAAAATAATTAATAATGCCCCACATTTCGGCACACTCAGGACAATACTCATGCCTCCCATTATCAAAGAAATCATTTGGAAGTAAAAATAACTGGTCTTTGAATGAAATTTTCTTAATCCTTTTAACGACGCTCAATGAATAAGTAGATTAGCCCAATTGATTAAGAGTTAATCAATTAATAAATACTGTGATAACTGTGAAGTCATCCAGCTAGGCGCTCTTTTTGGTTTACCCTCAGGCGAGATACATGCTGCTTCACTAGTAGCAGTTACAAGTAATTCACTTCCCCTATAACAAGATTGAGTCACCCAAAGCCGAGCACCTCTAATTTTATCATAAGTGGTAACAATACTTAAATCATCATCTACTTTTGCAGACTTTTTATAATCAATTTGAATGCTTCTGATGGCAAAAGCAATAGGATCCTCAGAACTCCAAAGCTCTGCATGATTAAATCCTACCAACCTAAAAAAACTACTTCTAGCTCTCTCAAAAAATCTTAAATAATTTGCATAATATACTATACCTGTGAAATCAGTATCCTCATAGAATACACGTAATGGGAAGTGATGTTCTCTACCTTTAAATTCACCCATTGTAGAAATTAAACTCATCTATTTCGCACCATCAATTTCAGAAGTCATATTATTTTCAGGTATTTTCAAACCTAAGTGTGTATAAGCTCTTGGAGTTGCAATTCTACCCCTGGGTGTGCGCTGCAAAAAACCTAACTGTATCAAATAAGGTTCAATTACATCTTCAATAGCATCACGAGCTTCAGATAATGCTGCAGCTAAAGTATCGATACCGACAGGACCACCATAAAACTTCTCACATATTGCCCTTAAATAACTGTTGTCTTGTTGATCCAATCCAGTTGCATCAACCCCCAAACGCAAAAGAGCTTCATTTGCGGCCTTATGATTAATCTCAATATAACCACTATCTTCTGCTAAATCTCTGACTCGTCGGAGTAGACGGCCTGCTACTCTAGGGGTACCACGAGAACGGTTTGCAATTTCTTTAGCTCCGTTCTCTGTTAAATTCATATTAAGTTTTTTGGAACTTCGGAGTATAATTGCAGACAACTCTTGAGTTGTATAAAATTCTAAACGAATGGGTATACCAAACCGGTCCCTTAAAGGTGTAGCCAAAAGTCCTGCTCGAGTTGTTGCGCCTATCAACGTAAATGGAGACAAATCAATTTTAATTGATCTAGCGGCAGGCCCATCACCAATAATTAGGTCAAGCTCAAAATCTTCCATAGCCGGATATAAAACTTCTTCTACACTTGGGTTTAAGCGATGTATTTCATCAATAAATAGAACATCACGCGGCTCTAAATTTGTTAGTAAAGCTGCCAAATCACTGGCTTTGCTTATTACAGGACCAGATGTAGAGCGAAAGTTGACTCCTAACTCCCTGGAAACAATTTGCGCAAGTGTAGTTTTACCTAAACCTGGGGGGCCTGATAATAACAGATGATCTAAAGGCTCTTCTCTGCGCCTAGCAGCATCTACATAAACCTTAAGATTTTTTATTGCCCCTCTTTGACCTGTGAAGTCGCGAAAAGACAGAGGCCGCAAAGCACGGTCATGTCCGTCACCCAGTTGGTTGTCAGTATCTATAATTCTATTAGGATCTTCCAACTACTTACCCAATTCTTTTAATGACAACTTAATCAAATCATCCAACAAAGGAACACCATCTATTATATTAAAGGCTCTTGCAACCGCACGCAATGCATCAGATTGCCCAACACCTAAATTTCCAAGAGCTGAAATTGCATCATTTCTTAATGTTAATTCCGTATTCTCAATTTTATTAATATTAGAATTTGGTAAACGATTATCTAAATCAGATGTATTCAAACCAGATAGACCTCGTGTTTTAGGCAAGGGTTTTGATGCTAGCTCGCTAGCTATTCGGCTTGCAGACTTAGGGCCTATTCCCTTTGCCTTCGCAAAAGATGTTTTATCACCTAGGCTAGCTGATGAAAGAATTTGACTTGGATTTAAAATATCAAGGATAGCCAAAGCCGCTTTAGGACCTACACCTTGAACTGATTGCAAATGCACAAACCACGACCGCTCATCCTCAGTTCTGAAGCCATACAAAGTTATTGCTTGTTCACGAACGTGTGTTTCAATATGCATACATATTGTTTCACCTACACTTATTTCTGTACTGGCTTTAGAGCCACATTGAACTAGGTATCCAACTCCATTTACATCAATAATAATTTCTCCCTCCCCTTTAACCAGGCAAGTTCCAGTTAGCATACCTATCATGACGCCCTCCCATATATATTCTTTAAAGAATTCATATTTTGCGAGTGACATATTGCAATAGCCAGTGCATCAGCTGCATCACCAGCTTCAACGTTACTTGAGGGTAATAAAATATTTACCATATGAGCAACTTGAGACTTATCGGCTGCTCCTGTTCCAACAACAGATTTCTTAACAGAGCGTGGTGAATATTCGCCAACTTGTAGACCTGCTAAACTTGAAGGTATTAAACAAGCTGCGCGGGCATGACCTAATTTAATCGCACTTGCGGGATTATTTTTCATAAAAGCCTCCTCTACTGCAGCTGATTTTGGGGAATATTCCATAATAATTTCTGTAATAGCTGTGTAGAGATCACGAAGACGTATATGTAGATCATTTTTAGCTGAAGGCCTTATAACTCCGTGTGCGACATGCTTTATTTTCATACCTTGAGTATCAATTATACCCCACCCAAAAGCTACTAAGGATGGATCAAAACCTATAATGCGCGACTTTACCATAAGAGAACAGTAGGGGAACATTTATTAAATGCCAAGCTTTATTGAGTTAATAAAGTATTACGCAAAGGATAAATAGTTAATCAAAAGAAATTTACCGAACATACATTTTGTGATAAGAACTTTTTTAATTTTATCCCCATTATCCACAGGATTAATTGTGGATAATATTTTATAATGAATTTCAACGAGAAATAATACTTTTAAGGCTATGAGACTTATCAATCTTGGAATAAAGAATTGTATGGCAGTAAATTCAAATTATCAAGAATCACAAAAATCTGATCTAGACTCAACACCACAAAGTCAAGAAGCAGAACAAGCACTCCTAGGTGCCCTTTTGTACGATAATGAGGTTTATCATCGTGTTTCTAGTATTGTTAAAGCTAAACACTTTTATAATCCAATTCATATCAGGATTTATGACTCAATAGCTGTCTTGATAGAGCGAGGTAATCTAGCGGATGCTATAGTTCTCAAAAACAGATTTTCACAAGACGAGACATTAGTAGACATAGGGGGTGTGGAGTACCTTGCCCTTCTATTGGATAATGCACCCTCAAGCACTGCTGCACCAGAATATGCAAAACTTATTTTTGACCTAGCTATGCGACGCGAGCTCATTCGTTTAGGAGATGAAATAAAAAGTGAAGCTACTAACCCCGACAATGAAGCAGATGCTCATAAACAAATAGTAAATGCTGAAAGCCAACTCTATAACCTTGCCGAACTTGGCGGAACACAAAATGGGTTTGTTGATTTTCAAAAAGCCCTAATAAAATCTATTGAAATGGCATCAGCAGCATTCACGCGTGATGGTCATTTATCTGGAACTTCAACAGGGTTTATTGATCTTGATAGACAACTGGGAGGAATGCACAAATCTGATCTTATTATTCTTGCTGGTCGTCCATCGATGGGTAAAACCTCGCTAGCCACTAACATTGCATTCAATATTGCTAAAAAATATAAATCTGAAAAAGATGATAATGGAATAGAAAAAACAGCGGCGGGTGGTATTGTAGGGTTTTTTTCCCTAGAGATGAGCTCTGAACAACTGGCAACTAGACTATTGTCCGAGCACTCGCAGGTGCCATCTCACAAAATACGCCGTGGTGATATTACTGTAGAACAATATGAGCATATGAGGGATAGTGCAGATGAAATTTCTAGCTTACCGTTGCATATAGATGATACAGGAGGTATCTCTATTGGAGCACTTTCTGCACGGGCTCGTAGACTTAAACGAATGGTAGGTCTCGATATGATAGTGGTAGACTATCTTCAACTTTTAACTGGTGGTACAGGAATGAATAACTCCACAAACCGAGTTCAAGAAGTATCGATGATCACACAGGGCCTAAAATCTCTTGCCAAAGAACTAGATATTCCAATATTAGCTCTCGCTCAACTATCGCGTCAAGTTGAACAACGTGAAGACAAACGCCCACAGCTGTCTGATTTAAGAGAATCAGGCTCAATAGAACAGGACGCTGATGTTGTTATGTTTGTCTATCGTGAAGAGTACTATCTTGCGCGTTCAGAACCCTCGGAAGGAACGGAAGAGCATTTAAAGTGGCAAGAAGATATGGAACAGCTGCACGGAAAGGCAGAAATTATTATTGGAAAGCAACGACACGGGCCTATCGGTACTGTTAAGCTCTCATTTAACCCAGACCTTACTAAATTTGGCAATCTTGCCCCTGATGACCACTTCAGCGGTAGTCATTAAGAAAAATGAGTTAAATGTGTCACAACCGTCAATGAGCTATTCATCACGACCTACTTTGAGAGTTAATCTTGAGAATTTAAGATATAATTACCAATCATTAAAAGAGCGCTCTGGAAATGCAAAAATTGGAGCTTCTGTCAAGGCTGACGCCTATGGACTTGGCTCAACTCAGGTGGGTCGTGCTTTATATGGAGCTGGTTGCCGTATTTTTTTTGTAGCCACAGCAGGTGAAGGTAAAATTTTGCGTGATAGCGTTGGGCCTAATTCTGCAATTTATGTACTAAACGGTCCCTCCCCTAGAGATAAAGGTGTTTTGCTAGGAGCTAAACTAAAACCGGTTATTAATTCATTAGAGCAAGCACGATTTTGGGCTCAGGTAAGCAGAAATGTTAATGAACCTCCATATACCGCAATACATATTGATACAGGAATGAACAGACTGGGGTTTGATCCAGAGGAGTTTAAAGAATTTGCACGCGATAGATCTCTTTGGAACGAACTTAATCCTGAGTGGGTAATGAGTCACTTAGCTTGTGCCTCAGACAAAACACACCCAATGAATGCAAATCAATTAGCAAAATTTAAGAAATCTGCAGCGCAATTACCATTAACACCTTTGAGTTTATCAAACACAGCTGGAATTTACTTAGGAAAACCTTACCATTTTCAAATGGTTCGTCCAGGTATTGGGCTTTATGGAGGTTATGCTACTACAAAACCTGAGCAAGAAGATATTCGCACTGTGGTTACATTACTTGCTCCTATTCTTCAAATTAGAAATATAAGTAAAGGAGAAAGTCTCGGATATAATGCAAGTTACATAGCTCCTAGAGATATGCAAATAGCTATTGTAGGAGCTGGGTATGCTGATGGTATTCCTGTTTTAGCCTCAAATAGAGGTTATGCTACATTACATGATGAAAAAGTTCCAATCGTAGGTAGAGTCTCCATGGATCTTACCATGATTGATATTACTAACGTACATATGCATAAGGAGGTTGGTGGTGTAGTTGTTTTTCGTGGTGACCAGCTAGAAAACGAAGCAAATGAAATAGGAACTATTAATTACGAGATGCTTACGCGAATGGGGCAAAGGCTTAGACGAGACTACGGAAAACCAGACAAAAGTAATTAACTCTAAAGTTTTTTTCCTCTAGAAGTCCCCAGAAATAACAATTCTATAGCTAGAAACTATCAGAAAAAAAGGTATTATCGATTGGAACTTTGCTTAGTAAATACTTATTGTACGTTTAGATTAATTAGACTTGGAGAAGAAGATGAGTGATACCACAGAAAATTCAAAAGGGAAATGTCCAGTTATGCATGGAGCTAATAAAGTTTCGGCTACCGGCGCAATTGCTAACCATCACTGGTGGCCCGAGCAATTAAACCTTAAAATTTTAAATCAAAACTCATCAAATGTTAACCCAATGGACCCTGACTTTAGTTATGCTGAAGCATTTCAAAGCTTAGACTTAGATGAAGTTAAAAAAGATCTTACAGACCTAATGACGAATAGCCAAGATTGGTGGCCTGCTGATTATGGAACTTATGCTGGTTTTTTCGTTCGTATGACTTGGCATAGCGCTGGGACATACAGGACATATGATGGTAGGGGGGGAGCTAACTCTGGATCACAAAGGTTTGCTCCTTTAAACAGCTGGCCAGACAATGGAAACTTAGATAAAGCAAGACGGCTTTTATGGCCCATCAAATCTAAGTATGGAAATAAACTATCTTGGGCTGATCTCATGATACTAGCCGGGAATGTTGCTATGGAATCTTGTGGTTTTAAAACGTTCGGCTTTGGTGGTGGACGTGAAGATGTTTATGAACCAGAAGAAGACATTTATTGGGGACCAGAAACAGAGTGGCTTGATGATAAGCGTTATTCTGGCGATAGAGACCTCTCTACTCCCTTAGCCGCAGTTCAAATGGGCTTAATATACGTAAATCCAGAAGGCCCAAATGGAAATCCAGATCCTTTGAAGTCAGCTTATGATATTCGTGATACATTTGCGCGGATGGCAATGGATGACTACGAGACTGTTGCATTGGTTGCTGGCGGTCATACATTCGGAAAAGGTCACGGTGCTGGCCCAGAAGATAAAGTTGGCGTAGAGCCAGAAGGAGCAAAAATAGAAGCCCAAGGTTTTGGCTGGCATAATACCCACGGTAAAGGTAATGCGAATGACACTACTACTGCTGGGTTTGAAGGGTCTTGGACACCAACACCTAATGAATGGAATATGGAATACTTTGAGGTATTGCTAGGTAATGATTGGGAGCAAACGACTAGTAATTCTGGCCATGTACAATGGACACCTACCAAAGAATCGAATGCTCCTATGGCACCAACGGCACATGATGCCACCAAACAACAGCCACTGATGATGACAACAGCAGATATGGCTTTAAAGCTAGATCCCGCTTACGCTAAAATTTCTAAAAACTTTTTAGATAATCCAGAAGAGTTTGCTGATGCTTACGCTAGAGCTTGGTTCAAGTTAACGCATAGAGATATGGGACCTGTTAGTTGCTATCTTGGTAAAGAGGTTCCAGATGAGGAGCTTATATGGCAAGATCCTGTTCCTAAACATAAAGGTCCTTTGCCAACAGAGAAAGAATTATCACTTTTAAAAAGCAAGATACTTTCGAGTGGTCTTACTACTGCACAACTCGTTACAACTGCGTGGGCGTCAGCTGCAACATTTAGAGGATCCGACAAAAGGGGGGGCGCAAATGGCGCTAGAATTCGCTTAGCCCCGCAAAAAGACTGGGAAGTAAACAAAGGTACTGATGTAGTAATTTCTGAGCTAGAAAAAATCAAATCTGAATCTGATACTAACATTTCCTTGGCTGATCTAATAGTATTGGGCGGCTGTGCAGCAATTGAAAAAGCCTCTGGGAAGTCAGTTCCTTTCACAGGAGGAAGAACTGATGCAACGGATGTTCAAACTGACATAGAAAGCTTTAATCTTCTTGAACCAAAATTTGATGGTTTTCGTAATTTCAAGAACACTGATGACCCAAGAACTACAGAAACTCTACTTATTGATAAAGCCCAACTACTTGGTCTCACTGCTCCAGAAATGACTGTACTTGTAGGTGGATTAAGAAGCTTAGGTGCAAATGCGCATGGTATAGAGCACGGTCTTTTTACAAATAACACTGAAACTCTAACGAATGAATTCTTCATAAACTTACTTGATATGTCAACAAAGTGGGAACCAGCTGATTCATCAGAAGAGATATTTAATGGATATAACCGTAGCTCTGGAGAATTGACATATACAGGAACACGTGTCGATCTTGTTTTTGGTTCTAATTCGATATTACGTGGGCTGGCGGAAGTATATGCTGAATCAGGCGCTGAAGATAAATTTACTCGCGATTTCATCAAAGCATGGGATAAAGTTATGATGGCTGATAGGTTTGATGTAAAATAGATGTTTAATTGTTATTTTTAGGCAAAATATATAGATTATTTTGCCTAAATTCTAACCTTTACCTGGACGATAATCACGAGTCTTAACCTTTATAACATCTTCGAGATACATCGGCATATTCTTATACTTACCTGCTGTGAACATCTCAACCTGATCATCATAATGCGTAGAAGTATCATCTATCGTTGCAGATCCGTATTGGTGAATTGACTTTAGATCCAAAACTCCTTCCGAATTCCAATCTGCATACATAATATGGGTGTCTCCTGCAAAAGCATTCATCACTCCACTTTTTGAAATTCCATCTCGGTCAGCATAAATTGCTCTCAAAATATCAGGAGCACCATCTAATGGTAAGTCGTAATTACCTCTTTGAATTCTATTAATTTTACCCCATTCTGGGTCAATTCTTCCATATCGACTCTTAAGTTCTTTGGCGGTTTTAATAAGCATTTCAAGCGGGTCTTGATCTTTTTTGATATATTCATACCCAAGAGATCGCATTCCTGTAATTACCGCTAATGCTGCTCCGCGATTTTCTTTTTTGGTGTCCCCGTCCCATTCTTTTAAAACTTTTTGAGCTTCAATAACTATCGGATTTTCTGATTCAATATTAATTAAGATACGCACTAAATTCATCAGTTCAGATTTTGCATCATAAAATGTGTCAGATCGGTATTTAAGTAAGTCAAACTCTGAAATTATTGGATCTGGACTAAAAAGAGCTAATGAACGTCTTGCTCTATTTGTAAACCTTTCTTCAATACCCATTGTTTTTGAGAAGTCTGAACGGTTGTTATTGCATTTAGGGTCAGTAATTTTAAAAGGTGTCGAATTAGCTGAAAACAACCAACCACATGAAGGATTCCATATCTGAGGAAGCTCATCAGTGGATAAATATTGGTCCCATATCAGCTCAGAAGTGTCTCCGGGCAAGTGTTTACTCCAGTCAACACCCTCTACACGCTTAGGCATTTTTGCATTGTAAATCTCACCTATATTACCCTCTTTATCGGCATAGGTTATATTAAAGCTGAGAACACCATTTTGTGATATTGCTTTTCGCCATTCATCCATGTTTTTTGCTCTGCTCATATCGTACCATTGTTGGATTGCACCAACCTCCTGTAAGCCAGAGAACCTAATGGCATAAACACCTGTTGGGGCTTTAATTACAGGCCCGTGTGCAGACCAAAGAACAGACTTAACTATTGGAAATGAGAAAGGACCCCATAGTTTAACACGGAAAGTTGACCATGATTTTTTAAACTTATGCCATTTCCCATCAAGCATATATTGAGAGGGTCTTTTCGCATTATCCACTTCCAACGAATAAATATCAACTAAGTCAGGTGCATTTACTGTTTGTGTCCAACCTAGATCTGGGCTCACACCCTGTACAAGTATTGGGGTTCCAGGGAAGGTAGCTCCTGCAAAATTCATATCTTTAGACACAATGTGAGCCTCATACCATGCATATGGTCCATTCATTGGTTGATGAGAGTTAACTATCAATCGCGTATGATTATCATCAGATCTACTTGGGGCTATTGCAAACCCATTAGAACCACGAACAGCTTCTGGTAAGTTTATATTTGATTGCTGCTGCCAAGGTGAAACCTCAGGTTTATTTTCGCTAGTGAATAGCTCCTCAAGCTGACCATCTAATCTATAAAAAAACGGAGTTGCCCATGTAAAACCAGCAACAATATCGAATTCCGTCACAGGTAAGACACCCGGTAAAACTCTATCCTTATTTTCTACAGCAAATAAATTTATAGCATCTGCATATGCTTTTATAACAGCTTTAGTCTTTGAGTTAATGTGCGTGTCATATTTACTTTCTACTGCCTCTTTAACTTTAAACAAATCAAAAAGATAATCTGTAATAAGCGAGTCTTTACCTTTATATTGGGAGGTCATTCCACGTGCTGAGATAAGTACATCTTGTATAGTTTCCCAGTCATCTTCAGCATGTGCATAACCAAATCCAAATGTGGCGTCGGCATCCGTTTCTCCAAAAATATGTGGTACCCCGAAGTCATCACGAATAATTCTGGCATCATAAGTTGAGGCAATATCAAATATTTTATCTTCATCTAATTTTACGGCTGTTGGGGTTTTTAGGAATAGCACACCTAACATTAAGAATATTATTATAAATATGCAGATTGGTTTTGTATATTTTTTCATATGTTGTCTACGTTTTACCTATTAATAAGGTTCTATAAGTCTTCATCATGCTATTGAAAAGCGTTGAAGTTTGTGAAAGATATAAAAAGCCTTCCATCAACCATCGGGAAACTGTCTCATAATGTTTCAAAAATTCTTTAAAGAGCTTAGATCCGCTAAAATACCCGTATCCATTAGGGAGTACCTTACTCTACTGGAGGGAGTAGACAAAAACGTTGCAAATGATAGTTTAAATGAATTTTACTATCTCTCCCGTACAACATTAGTTAAAGATGAAAGAGATCTTGATAAATTTGACCAAGTCTTTTCTCATATATTTCGCGGAATAGATTATTTATCCGATATTTTTGGGCAAGAAGACCATGAAATACCAGCGGATTGGCTGAGGGCTTTAGCCGAAGCAAACTTAACGCCTGAGGAGATGGCAGAAATAGAATCTTTAGGAGACTTCGATAAAATTATGGAAGCTCTCAAAGAGAGGCTTGAGAACCAAGATAAAAGGCATGAGGGCGGTAACAAAAATATAGGTACTGCAGGAAAGTCACCATTTGGCGCGTATGGTTATAATCCAGAGGGCATCCGAATTGGTCAAACAGAAGGAAGACACGGAAAAGCTATTAAAGTGTGGGACAAACGTAATTTTAAAAATTTAGACGGCGATCGTGAAATAGGCACTAGAAATATAAAAGTTGCACTAAGACGATTAAGAAAATTTGCACGAGAAGGCGCCGTTGATGAACTTGATTTAGACGGTACAATTAACGGTACGGCTAAAAAAGGTTGGCTTGATATTCAGATGAGACCTGAAAAACGCAATGCAGTAAAAGTTTTGACCTTTTTTGACATTGGTGGCTCAATGGATGCTCATGTCAAGCAGGCTGAAGATTTATTTTCAGCGGCTAGAAGTGAATTCAAAAGATTAGAATACTTCTACTTCCATAACTGCATATATGAACATGTTTGGAAAGATAATATAAGACGGATGAGAGAAGTGACGCCAACATGGGATATATTGCATAAATTTCCCTCCGATTATAGAGTGGTTATAGTTGGTGATGCAGCCATGAGTCCATATGAAGTAGCCATGCGAGGTGGCTCAGTTGAACACTGGAACGAAGAATCAGGAGCAGTATGGCTCAAAAGATTAGCCGACATATACCCGCATTTAATTTGGATTAATCCAACTGAAGAAAAGTACTGGCAATATTCGCAATCAACAAAAATGATACAAGATTTAATTGGAGAAAACAGAATGTTTCCGATGACTCTATCAGGATTGGAAAATGCCATGAGAGAATTAGCAAGATAGTTTATTAATTAAAATGGAGAAATTATGTCCCTAAGATCGTTTATTATTAGTGCACCTTACTTGGCAACAATTGCCTGCTCGGCTAATAGCCCTGACACTATAAAGCTAGAAAAATCAATTTCTGAAGTGACAAGTTGCCCCCAAGAACAAATAATAAATAATGTTGCTCAGTATGCCGACACAGCGCCTTCAGCCTCAAATGATTATAACAACTGGCACAAAGAAAATGGACTAAGGGCTGACGTCATCACACTCGAAAGTGGTTTGCAATTTAAGGTAGTAAAGGAAGGAATAAGTAATGGGGTATCACCAATTGGCTCTCAGGTAATAAGCGCAAATTATCATGGATATTTTCCTGACGGAAACGTCTTTGATAGCTCATATGAAAGGGGACAGCCTTTGGAATATAATGCAAACGCATTTATAAAAGGTTGGAATGAAGCACTCAGCCTCATGAAACCCTGTTCTGCATGGATACTATATGTACCTGGAAATTTAGCATATGGTCCTGCAGGACGGCCTGGCATTCCAGAAAACGCTACTCTAATTTTCAATATGCAATTATTGGAGGTTAAATAGTCCAAATATGCAAATAGCTACCTGGAATGTTAATTCAATTAATGCACGCATGCATGCTGTTATCAAATGGTTGTCAGACAAAAATCCTGATGTTGTATGCTTGCAGGAAATAAAAACGATAGATGAAGCTTTTCCTCGACTAGAGATTGAAGCACTCGGTTACAATATAGAAACTCATGGTCAAAAAAGTTATAATGGCGTTGCTATTCTTTCTAAATATCCAATTAAAGAGGTTAAAGTAAAACTTCCTGGCGATGAATCTGATGATCAGTCAAGATATATAGAAGCATTGATAACTGGTCCAAAAAAGCTATTTCGTGTTGCATCAATTTACCTACCAAATGGCAATCCTGTATTTAATGAAAATGGTAAATTTTCAGAAAAGTATGAATATAAACTTAATTGGATGCGGCGATTGAAAGAATATTCGGCAATATTATTATCAGATGAACTACCTACTATACTTGCAGGTGATTACAACGTGATTCCAGAAAATAAAGACGTTTATGATTACAAAAACTGGATCGGTGATGCAGCTTTTAGAAAAGAAACTCATTTTTACTGGAGAAGTTTGTTAAATTTGGGGTTTACCGAAGCTTTTAAGCAAATGGATGACAGGCCAGGTCAATATACATTTTGGGATTACCAGGGAGGCTCTTGGCAAAACAATCACGGAATTAGAATTGACCACCTATTACTATCCGCGCAAGCAGCGGATACAATCATAAAACTAGAGATAGACAAAAATGTTAGAGACGGAGTAAAACCATCTGACCATGTACCCGTCATTGGAACCTTTGATCTGTGATTAATTAAGGTTTACTAAAGCTAAATTTAGCTTTTCCAATTCATTTTCATACGACACTTTACGGTCTTTTTGAAGTGACACAACCTTTTCGGGAGCATTTCTTACAAAAGATTGGTTAGACAGTTTGGCATCTATTTTCTTAATTTCTAAGCTAATCTTGGATATTTCTCTATTCAAACGGTCTCTTTCAATTTTTTTATCAAGCAACCCCTCAAGAGGTACTGCATATGTAACACCCTCAACTACGGTTTGAAGAGCACTGCTAGGAACAACACTCGATAAACTTATGCTCGATACTCTTGCTAGCGGCTTTAATTGCTCTGAAAATATATTAAACCTCTGATCTAACTCATCTGAGAGCACCAACAATGGAGCCATCTTACTGGGTGGAATATTCATATCAGCGCGCACAGAACGTAAATTTGTTACTAAAGTTTGAAGCCATGCAACATCGGAAATAGAACTGTTGACTTTCACATTAGCAGATAGTTTTGGCCACTCTGAAACAATAAGCATTTCATCACGATTCTTAGATAAATTCTGCCAAAGTTCTTCAGTTATAAATGGCATAAATGGGTGTAATAGCTTCAATATTTGATCAAAAACCCAAGCAAAGGTTTCACGTGTTTCTTTATTATAAGAATTTTTTTGATCTGATAAAATTGGCTTTACCAACTCTAAATACCACGCACAAAATGTATCCCAAGAGAACTTATAAATTTCATCAGCAGAGTCATTAAAACGGTAAGTTTCTATATGATTTGTTACCTTGGCAATTGTATTTTCAGCTTCTGAAATAATCCATTTATTCAAAACATGCTCAACATCCTCAGGACAGAAAGAAGAAGAAGGAATACATTTGTTAAGCTGTCCAAAAGTAGCTGCAGACCACAATTTCGTACCAAAATTTCTATACCCAGCAATTCTATCCACTGACAATCGTATATTTCTACCCTGCCCTGCCATGGAGGCTAAAGTAAACCTTAATGCATCTGCACCATATGCCTCAAACCCGTTCGGATATTGTTTACGAGTAACCTTGGCAATCTTTGGGGCAGTGTCAGGGTTTTTCAGTCCCCGCGTACGCTTTGCAATTAATTCATCAATATTAACTCCATCAATTAAATCAAGAGGGTCTAGAGTGTTACCAATTGATTTAGACATTTTTTTACCCTGTTCATCAAGAACCAGAGCATGTATATATATATCATTAAAAGGTACATCATCCATAAAGTGCAAACCCAACATGATCATTCTGGCTACCCAGAAAAAAATGATGTCAAATGCAGTCACTAAGGTTGAGGTTGGATAAAATCGAGTCAACTCTTCTGTTTTATTTGGCCAACCCATTGTTGAAAAAGACCATAGGCCTGAGGAAAACCAAGTGTCTAAAACATCTTGGTCACGCCAAATTTTAATCATATCATCTTGTGAGCATTCATTATGATTACCAATCACCACTGAGCATTCATAATACACTTCAGCCATAGAAATGGCTTCTGCTTCACTATGAGCAACAAATTCAACTAATCGCTTTTTCTTACTATCGTTAATAAATTCTGAAACTTCTCCGCTGGTGTCTTTTTTATAACCATACCAAACTGGTATTTGATGCCCCCACCACAGTTGCCTTGATATACACCAAGGCTGAATATCATTCATCCAATGATCATAAGTTTTTTTCCAGTTATTAGGTATGAATTTAATTGAAGCATCATTAACTTTTTTTATTGCGTTTTTAGATAATTTATCCGCTGCAACGAACCACTGATCCGTTAACATAGGCTCAATAACAACCCCCGACCTATCACCAAACGGTTGAACTACTTTTTTATCTTCTATTAAAAGCAGGCAACCCTCTTCTTTAATATCCTTAACAACCTCTTTTCTTGCTTGAAATCTATCCATGCCAACATATTTCTTAGGCATGAAGTCACTTTCCACCATTACACCTCTTTCATCCATTAAGCTGTAGAGCGGAATATTATTTCTCTTGGCTACCTCATAATCATTAAAATCGTGAGCACCAGTTATCTTAACAGCGCCAGAACCAAAATCTGGATCAGGGTATTCATCAGAAATAATTGGAATTAATCTATTTGAAATAGGTAACTTAACTTTTTTACCAATTATTGAGGAATATCTTTTATCATCTGGGTGCACAGCAACAGCTCCATCCCCCAACATAGTCTCTGGCCTAGTTGTTGCTATTGAAATATAATCACGAACCTCAGATATTAGAATATTACCTTCATCATCTTTCTCGGTATATGTGTAAGTTTCTCCGTCAGCTAGGGGGTATTTGAAATGCCAAAAGTGTCCATCTTTTTCTATATTTTCAACTTCTAAGTCAGAAATTGCAGTTTGGAAATGTGGGTCCCAATTCACAAGCCGCTTATCGCGATAAATTAAGCCTTTATTATACATATCAACAAAAGCTTTAGTAACAGCTTCTGCCATATTATCATCTTCGTTTTCAGGATCACCAAGAGTAAACTTTTCGCGCGACCAGTCACAAGATGAGCCCAATCTTCTTAATTGTTGGTTTATATTGCCGCCACTTTCAGATTTCCATTTCCACACATGTCCCAAGAATTCATCGCGCGTCATATTTTTACGTTGCTTATTATCAGTAGATAGCTTCCTTTCTACTACCATTTGCGTCGCTATACCTGCATGGTCTGTACCGGGTTGCCATAAAACAGCCTTACCTAACATACGGTTGTATCGGATTAAAATATCTTGGATTGTATTATTAACTGCATGACCCATATGTAAACTTCCGGTTACATTGGGAGGTGGAATTATTATTGAATAGTTATCGCTGGAGGTATCTGTAAGTCTTGGTTTTCTTGGTTTAAAAGCACCACTTTCTTCCCAGGCTTTATAAAGACGAGGTTCAACTTCAGAAGCATTAAATTTATTCTTAAGCATTAATATATCCGTGTAACTGAATACCCTAAAATATTATAAGATATAGCTATAAAATCCTTTAGACCGAGATGATGTTTATTAAAAGCCACTATTTAAATAAGAGTAAACTTTAATGTATTTTTTACTTAGGAATAAATCCTTAATTACACGGATTATAACAAGATTCTATTCAAATTTTTTAAATAAATCTGATATTTTATTTTTATTGATTTCCTCAAAATATTTTTTTGGATTATAAAATGAAACTGGAAGCTCAATTCCTTCCGAATGAAAAGCACCTATAGCCATTAAAAGCTTAAACATATTTGTTGAAACATTATAGTCAGCCTCAACTACAGATAACTTAGCATTCAAGACTTCTTGTTCGGCATTTAAAACATCTAGAGTTGTTCGCAGCCCCAGCTCTTGTTCTAGATTAACACCTTCAAAAGCTACCTCCGCAGCAGATACCTGCTTATTACTAGCAGCAAGAGTGGTCCGTGACGCATCTAACTGATACCATGCTTGCACAACCATTTGATCAATAGACATCTCAAGGTCACGTAATTCAAAATCAAAGCGAGCCTTTGCTAAACTTGCTTGGCGAACTCGGGACTTATTCATACCACCAGTGAATATAGGTATGCTAACCTGAGCGGATAATGCGACTTGGTCTGAATCACCCAAACCAAAAGTTTGCCCTCTTGCACTACCCGCCAAAGCATTCAATGAGATTTTGGGTCGAGATGCTGATTTTGCAACGGAAACAGCAGAAGCAGCGGCGTCGCCGCTAAAGTAGGCAGCTAATAAGTCAGGATTATTATTACGAGCTAAGGATTTTGCTTCAATGGCAGTTTTAGGGATTTCGAATAAGGGTACCTCTTGCAAGCTCACAGGTATATGACCTATAATTCTTGTATATGCTGCTCTACTGGCTTGTAATTGGGCGTCTGCTAAAGCAAGACTAGACTCAGATGAAGCCAACCTGCTTTCAGCTTGAGCTATATCTGTTCTAGTTCCAACTCCAATGTTGTAACGCTCAACAGCTGCTAATCTCTGGCGAGTTAAAACCTTTACGCTGTTCCTTCTTATTTTTGCAACCTCTTCATATTTTAAAACAGAGACATAGGCTTCAGCACCAGCCATAAAAATGTTTTGCTCAAAACTTTTTAAATTCTCTCTAGCTGAAAGTATAGACGATTTAGTTTGGCTTTTTAACCATTTTACTCTGCCGCCTTGATATAATGGTTTAGTAATTTGAAGCTGAACAGCTCTAGGGTTTCCACTAACATTTATACTGCCATCTGTTTGTGAAAAAGCGTTGCTATTTATTCTGGATGTATTTGTCTCGATTGATCCAAGTACACCAACTTGGAAATCTCCTTCTGAAACAACTTGAATATAATTTTCATCAATTTCTCTAACTTTAATGCGTTGAGCTTGAAGTTGAGGATTATTGTTATATACCGAGGACAATGCCTCAAGGAAAGTTTCAGAATTCCCCATCTGATATGAAAGCAATGCAAATGAAAACACTGAAAATGAAGTTATTACTCTAATTTTATTCATAAAATTTTTAAGCTATTTGTGGGCTGAGACACTACTTTTTTTGAATTTAAGTTGTTAAAAATAAACCAAGAAATAATCAATGCTACAGCTGAAATAGCTGTGATATAAGATTTATTAAGTGTCATGATTAATTTACGCTTTAAAGTTTTAGATAGATTGACTGTT
>CAJQGR010000013.1 GCA_905477785.1 uncultured Hellea sp. | reverse complement strand
GTTACATTAAATTTTTTAGCAAACTCACATATACCCCACTTAAATTTTTGAGACTTACTTTCTAATACTTTACCCATAAATACAATTTAGTTAACGTTAACGTTAACGTCAACTAAATAATAATTCTATTTAAATACTTATTGGATCATTTTACATCTAGAGAGCTTATTGGTAAAAATATATTGGGTTAAAATAAATTGTGAGTGATATTCTAATTATAAAAGCAAAATATTTAGAATCAAAAAAATTAGGTTATTTGGAGATGTTCCTCGATACAGATAAAACCCTAAATCATGCCAATGTAATTTACGAAATTTTAGGATTTGAGGGCACTAAGCGTTATTATGAAAACCCCATGCAAGAAACTCGATACATGACACTTGTATTTTAAACATTTTACTACCCACCAGCTATATCAGAAATAATATTCAATGCTGTTTTTCTTGGGTCCTTAGCTTGAGTGATCGAGCGGCCAATAACTAAATGTGATGCCCCTAAATTTAAAGTTGCCCCAGGAGTAGAAACTCTTTTTTGGTCGTTTAAATTATCACTTGGCATTCGAATGCCAGGGGTAACAATCAAAAAATCTTTAGGAACAGCATTCCTTATTGCAGATGCCTCAAGAGGGCTAGCAACAACGCCGTCTACGCCGCACTCTAGCGCCTGATTTACCCGCCTCATTACAAGTTCCTTTGCGCCTTGGTGGTATCCGATTTCCTTTAAGGCTTCGTTATCTAAAGAGGTTAAAACCGTTACAGCAAGAATTTTAAGGTTACTATCGCCTCTGCCAGCAACAGCTGATTTCATAACCTCAGGCCTTGCATGAACTGTAAGTAAGTCTGCCTTTAGCGCGCTTACCGATCTAGTCGCTTTTTCTACTGTTGCTCCAATATCATGAAATTTAAAATCATAGAATACATTTTTACCCATAGCCTTTAATTCTTGGCCGAGCTCCACACCTCCAATTGAGAGAAGCTGCAGGCCAATTTTATAACTTACTATACACTCACCAAGCTTATTGACTAAACTCTTAGCTTCGCCAACACTAGGCAAATCCAAAGCTAAATATAATCTTTCGTCTGAGGTTTTTTGATCTACCATAATTAATCAATCTTTCGATATCTTTGTGAATTTTTTGACATCAATTTTTGTGCGAATTTATTTGGCAAGATTCTACCTAACATTGCGATAAATCTATTTACTTTTCCTGTTATAAAAACTGCATGATTATTTTCACACGCGCTAACCCCCAAACGCGCACAAACATCAGCATCCATTAACATAAAAGAAGGAAGTTTATTTATTCCTTCCCTTGTGCCATTAACATCATGAAATTCAGTCAAAGTAAAACCTGGGCATAATGCAGATACGTTAACGCCACTTTCCCTAAGTTCAGCGTTTAAGCTTTCTGAAAATTTTATCAAAAAGCTTTTGACTCCAGCATACAATGTGTGTCCTTTTGACCCCGGCATATGGCCGGCTAAAGATGCAACATTTATAATTCGACCAAATCCATCATCTACCATTTTTGGAGCCAAAGCCCTTGCAAGTTCACAAGGCGCAGTCATCATTAACTGAATAAATTTACTGTGATCACTCCAACTACTGTCTAAGTAAACACCAGGGTGTCCGTATCCTGCATTATTTACAAGACCCGAGACTTTCAGACCATTGGCCTCTATGCTCTGTAATAATTTCTGCGTTGCACTCTTCTCAAAAAAATCAACTTCAAATATGTGGCTGGTAGTTCCATATTTTTTTTCTAACTCCCTGCCTAAGTCTATCATTGGCTTAGTCCGCCGCGCAGTTAAAATAAGGTCCCACCCTATCTCAGCATACCGTTCAGCAATTGCTTTACCAATACCTGCTGAAGCGCCTGTTATCAAACAAACATGTCTCTCCGAATTCACATTACTTATATTCATGTCTAATATCTTCACTTAACTGAATTTTTTATTATTTAATTTAGTATTTTTATATGATAACTCGAATTATCAATAATGTCTAAGGTCAATTATGCGTAACATCACGATGATACTAAGTCTTTGCTTAACGGCCTGCATTACCTCTCCAAACCCAGAAAAATATCTTGAGTTAACATGTGAAAATTTGGCCGACCTTAGCCGCGCTTACTCTGAAAATATATCGCAATATAAACTGTTCAATGACGATGATATTAACGAGTGGGGTAGAACCAATAGAAGGCAAGAAGACGATAGAACGTCTGGCAGAGGAAAAGCGCCAATGGATCTAGAAGTAAAAGAAGAATTACGCTCCATACGTTCAGCAGCAATAATGAATGATTGTTAATATGGATGCACCCATAATTCGCATTAGTTTTTTTCTATTAGTATTTGTATTTTTTGCATGGCTTGAAGCCCAATATCCAAGACGTAAGCAAATTGTAAGTTTAAAAAAAAGATGGATAACAAATTTTTCAATGTCTTTGATAAGCCATGTTTTTTTACAACTTATTCTTCCGTTAAGTGCTGTTTTTATAGCAATTTTAGCGTCAGATAAAAATATTGGGTTATTTAATCACTTAAATTGGCCTGTTTTTATCGAAGGGGTGTTAATAATTTTATTACTAGATTTATCCATGTATATCCAGCATGTTTTAAGTCATAAAATTCCAATTATTTGGCAAATTCATAAAGTGCATCATGCCGATAGAGAGTTAGATACCAGCACGGCCGTCAGGTTTCATCCCTTAGAAATATTTTTATCAATTTTCTACAAAGGGTCTGTAATTTTAATTTTAGGTCCAAGCGCTTTATTAGTTTTACTCTTTGAAATTATTTTAAGTAGCTCCGCAATTTTCAATCACGCTAATTTAAGGCTTCCGGTAGTCATTGATGAGGCGATCAGAAAATTAATAGTTACGCCAGATATGCACCGTCTTCATCATTCTGTTATAAAACATGAAAGTAATAAAAATTATGGATTTAACTTTTCATTTTGGGATAGAATTTTTGGTACCTATTTGAAACTTTCACCTGAATATCACAAAAAAATGGCCCTTGGACTTAAAAACCATCAAACTATAAATACCAATCAGTTGATGTGGAATCTTTGGCTTCCATTTTTTAAAAAATAAAAACTCTTATGGCTTTAATTATAAATATTAGGCTATAGCCCAGCTGGAAAATGGAGTTACAAATGAATAAAATTAAAAAAGTGGTTTTAGCTTACTCTGGCGGATTAGATACTTCGATTATCCTAAAATGGCTACAAGAAGAAAAAGGTTATGAAGTAGTGACTTTTACTGCAGATTTGGGACAAGGAGAAGAACTTGAACCCGCAAGAAGAAAAGCTCAAGCACAAGGCGTTAAGGAGATTTTTATCGATGATTTACGTGAGGAGTTTGTAAGAGATTATGTATATCCTATGTTCAGGGCTAACGCACTTTATGAGGGTTTATATTTGTTGGGCACATCTATAGCGAGGCCACTAATATCAAAGCGGCAAATTGAGATAGCGCACGAAGTTGGAGCGGACGCCGTTTGTCATGGCGCCACAGGCAAAGGAAACGACCAAGTACGATTTGAATTAGGCTATTATGCATTGGATCCAGAAATAAAAGTCATTGCGCCATGGCGTGAATGGGACCTTAATTCTAGAACAAAATTAATAAACTATGCTGAAACTCATGGAATAGAAATTGCCACAGACAAAAGAGGTGAAGCGCCATTTTCTGTAGACGCTAATTTACTTCACACCTCATCTGAAGGTAAAGCATTGGAAGACCCGTCAGTTGAAGCACCTGAGTTTGTTTACCAACGAACTGTCAGTCCAGAAAATGCTCCTAATAAACCGACCTATATAGAGATTGGTTTTGAACGAGGTGATGCAGTTTCGTTAAATAATAAGCTTTTTTCGCCAGCAGAAATGCTAACGCAATTAAATCAACTCGGAGGAGAAAATGGAATTGGTCGCCTTGATTTACTTGAAAATAGGTTTGTAGGTATGAAATCGAGAGGCATCTATGAAACACCTGGCGGAACAATACTACTTATGGCGCATCGTGGCATAGAGCAAATTACATTAGACAAAGGAGCCATGCACTTAAAGGATGAGCTCATGCCAAAATATGCAGAATTAATCTATAATGGCTATTGGTTTTCTCCCGAACGTGAAATGCTTCAAGCAGCAATTGATAAATCTCAAGAAATGGTAACTGGAACCGTACGCCTCAAATTATATAAGGGAAATGCTACAATCGTTGGACGTAGCTCGCCTTATTCATTATATTCAAAAGAACATGTAACTTTTGAGGAAGATGAGGTATACAATCAAGCAGATGCTGGTGGATTCATAAAAATTAATGCATTACGTTTAAGGCTGCTTAAAGACAGAGATAAAAAAGCGGGAAAGAATAGATAAGAAAATTTAAAATAAAATTCTCTAATATACAAAAATACGCAATTTTTTTTCTAGGGCCTTGCCTACTTTAATCTTAAGACTGAGCTAACTAACTCATGATTTAATCAGTGAGGTGAAAATGGGAATAACATTAAATAAGGACTGGAATTTTCGTCAAAGTGTTGATTTGATGTATGGTCGTGCAGCAAGTTTTACAGATATATCACCAAAATTGATTGAAAAAATAAAGGTTTGCAACGCCACCTATACTGTTCGCTTTGGCGTAAAGCTGAGAGGTGAGGTTCATACATTTACTGGATATCGAGCCGTACATTCCGAACATATTGAACCAGTCAAAGGCGGTATCCGCTATTCCTTAGATGTAAACCAAGATGAAGTAGAGGCATTGGCAGCTTTGATGACATTTAAAACTGCGTTAGTAGAGGTGCCTTTTGGTGGTTCAAAAGGGGGGCTTTGCATACGGCCAAAAGACTGGGATGAAGAAGAATTAGAACGAATAACACGCAGGTTCACTTATGAGCTAGCAAAAAGAGACCTTATTCATCCTTCGTTAAATGTTCCAGCTCCTGATATGGGAACTGGCGAACGGGAAATGGCATGGATGATGGACGAGTTCCGGCGCTTAAATAATACTAATATTGATAACATTGCATGCGTGACAGGAAAACCTGTTCATCTCGGGGGCATAGAAGGGCGAGTTGAAGCAACAGGTCGCGGCGTACAATACGCTCTAAGAGAATTTTTTCGGCATCCAGATGACATTAAAAAAGCAAAAATGCGCGGCTCATTAGATGGTAAAAAAATTATCGTCCAAGGCCTTGGTAATGTTGGTTATCACGTAGCTAAATTTTTGAGTGAAGAAGATGGTTCAAAAATTATAAAAGTAATCGAGCGGGAGGGGTCAATTAGCAATAGAAGCGGAATAAATATCGAAGAATTAAAACAGCACCTATCGAACGGCCTGCCATTAAAAGAATACAAAGAAGGAACTTATACAAAACCTAACATAGAAGATATTGAAAGCTCTTGTGATATCCTTATACCTGCCGCCACCGAAGGCGTAATTAACATAAAAAATGCACATAGAATTAAAGCAAAATTAATTATAGAAGCAGCAAATGGGCCAGTAACAGCAATAGCCGATGGCATTCTGAGGAATAATGGTGTCTTTATTATACCAGATCTCTACGCCAATGCAGGAGGTGTAACAGTTTCATATTTTGAATGGGTAAAAAATATTGGGCATATCCGGTTTGGTAGACTACAACGAAGAAACGAAGAACGTAAGAATCGCTCTCTTATTGATGCTTTATCAAACCAAAACGGCCTTAAATTTAATAAACGATTCAAATCTGAATATATTGAAGGAGCGAATGAAATTGATTTAGTAAGAGCTGGACTGGACGATACTATGCGCACGGCCTATATAAACATAAAGACCATACTAAATGAAAAACCTGAATTAGAAGACCTCAGAACGTCAGCGTTTTACAGTGTTATTAACAACATAGCTTTACATTATAAGTCAATTGGTCTGTAGCTATTTACTCTATTCTAAGTCTCCTCTACTAACGCTTTAACTCAGGAGGAACTTATGACTTTACCAACTAAATATTACCAAATGACATCAACTGTAACCAAAGATGCTCAATTGAGGATGGAGTTGGTACAAAACGACTTCCCGAAACCAAAACCACACGAAGTAGTTATTCGTGTTGAAGCAAGCCCTATAAACCCCTCTGATCAAGGGGTGATGTTTGGATGGTCAAATATGGCAAATGCATATCACAAAGGTGAGGGTCTAGAACGGGTATTAATCGCGCCTATTTCAGATCAAGGCATGGGAATTATGAAAGCAAGAATTGGTCAGAATTTACCAGTCGGCAACGAAGGCGCTGGAACTGTTGTCTTAACTGGGGATAGCGAAGAAGCAAAAGCTCTGATGGGCAAAAAAGTAGCAGCCTTAAGCGGAAGTATGTATGCTGAATATTGCTGCGTTCCTGCTATGACATGTTTACCGCTCTTTGATGAAAATAGTTGCAAAGACGGTGCATCTTCTTTTGTAAACCCCTTAACAGCCTTATCCATGGTAGAAACCATGAAGCTTGAAGGTCATAAGTCATTAGTTCACACTGCGGCTGCTTCCAATTTAGGTCAAATGCTTAATAAAGTTTGTATTGCTGATGGGGTGGAACTTGTAAATATTGTCCGCAGAGAGGAACAAGCAGATATTTTACGAAACCTGGGAGCAAAATATATATGTAATAGCAGTAGTGAAGCCTTTATGCCTGATTTAATAAATGCAATCCACGAAACAGGGGCAACATTGGCCTTTGATGCTACAGGGGGTGGAGGCTTAGCAAGCCAAATACTAACAGCAATGGAAAGTGCTGCTGCCCGTACTCCTGGAGCATATAGTATCTATGGTTCAATTAAGCACAAACAGGTCTATCTTTATGGGGGCCTAGATATTTCACCTTCTGTGTTATCACGCGGTTATGGAATGGCATGGGGCGTAGGTGGATGGTTGCTTCCAAACTTTTTAGCAAGAATAGGTATGGAGGCTGGCAATAAATTACGCATGAGGGTTGCGGCAGAACTAAAAACAACCTTCAAGAGTAATTATACAAATGAAATTTCCCTTGCAGATGCCTTAGAGATTAATAACGTCACAAACTATTTTGCAAAAACGACCGGTGAAAAGTTTCTAATTTGTCCCCAATTATAAGGTCTTAATTTGCTACAACTTAATATTAGAGGAAAAGTAGCTTTAACTGTCCACCTCAGCATCAAGAGCATGCTCTATTATAAAATTGCGCCTTGGTTCAACTACATCACCCATTAGCTTAGTAAAAAGGTTGTCAGTTTCGTCCGCAGCTTCTACTTTTACCTGTAGTAAGCTACGAGCATTTGAATCTAGTGTGGTTTCCCAAAGTTGATCCGGGTTCATTTCTCCTAGACCTTTATAACGCTGTATCTTAAAACCTTTCTTACCTCCCGCAAAAATTACTTCGAGCAACTGTGCCGGCCCATTAACAGTAATTGGTTCATCATCTCCACGCTTAAATGTTGCTTGACTTGAATATGTTTCAGCTAAGGAAGGCGAAAGCTTATGAAGCTTTCTGGCCTCCGAGCTATCCCGAAAACCATATCGCAATATTACTTTATCCGTAACACCTCTAACATCTCGCTCAAAAACTAAGTCGCCATTTTTATATTTTCCTGACCAACCGTCTTCACCTTCATCAGCTATCAGATCTAATCTATTCACCCCTGCGGTTATTAACTTAGCATCTTCTTTGACTTCGAGTGCCCCGGCAATCGCGAGCTGAGAAATTGAACTGTCTGGGGCTCTATGCTTCATACGGTCTATTATACTTTTAGCTTGCAAAGCTTCTTTTGCAATACGTATAAGATCGTCGCCAATTACTTTTATACCGCCCTCTAAAGTAAGTGAGGCATCTTTGGATCCGGCCTCGATCAGATAATCATCAAGCTCTCCTTGGTCTTTTATATATTGTATACTTTTACCTCTCTCGACTTTATAAAGTGGTGGCTGAGCAATATACAGGTAGCCACGTTCTATTAACTCAGGCATCTGTCGATAGAAAAATGTAAGAAGTAGAGTTCTAATATGGGCGCCATCCACATCTGCATCTGTCATAATTACAATTTTGTGATATCTCGCTTTATCTGCATCAAAATCGTCACGACCAATCCCAGTTCCTAAGGCTGTGATCATAGTGCCAATCTCTTGACTAGAAAGCATACGATCAAATCGAGCCCGCTCAACATTAAGTATTTTACCTTTTAAAGGAAGAATAGCTTGGTTTTGTCGATCCCTTGCTTGTTTGGCTGACCCGCCTGCCGAATCTCCTTCCACAATAAATATCTCAGATAAAGAAGGGTCTCTTTCCTGACAATCAGCAAGCTTTCCTGGCAATGAGGCTATATCTAATGCAGATTTTCTTCTAGTTAAGTCGCGGGCCTTTCTTGCTGCTTCTCGCGCAGCTGCTGCTTCAGCAATTTTTGTCATTAACATTTTTGCTTCTGCAGGGTGCTCTTCAAACCACTCACCAAGAGCTTCATTCATAGCAGACTCTACTATGGGCCTTACTTCAGAAGAAACTAATTTATCTTTTGTTTGAGATGAGAACTTCGGATCAGGAACCTTCACTGAAAGAACGCAAGTTAAACCCTCACGGGCATCATCACCTGAAATAGTTACTTTTTCTTTTTTAGCCGCCCCAAGACTTGCAGCGTATTTATTTACAGTTCTGGTAAGGGCACCTCTAAAACCTGCTAAGTGGGTCCCTCCATCGCGTTGAGGTATATTGTTGGTAAAGCATCTTACATTTTCATGGTATCCGTCATTCCACCACAAAGCCGCCTGTACCGTTATGCCTTCGACTTCCTTGCAGACTGAAATTGGGCTTTCAAGTAAGCCCTCCTTGTTTGCATCTAAATGCTTTACAAACGCTTCTATGCCTCCCTCATAATAAAGCTCTGTAACTATATTGTCTTCTGGCCTTTCATCCGTTAACACAATCATAACTCCCGAGTTAAGGAAGGCTAGCTCGCGTAAGCGTCTTTCTAGTATATTCCTATCAAACTCGACCATAGTAAAAGTTTCCTCAGAGGGTAAAAACCTCACCTTAGTTCCCGTTAACGTTTTAATGGTTCCATCTCTTCTATGGTCATCTGGAGCGTCGCCTACGACTTTCAAAGAATTCACTGAATCGCCATGGCTAAATTCCATTGCATGCTCTTTTCCATCTCGCCAGATAGTAAGATGTAAAGAAACAGATAACGCATTCACAACAGACACTCCAACACCATGAAGTCCGCCAGATACTTTATATGAGTTAGAATCAAATTTACCGCCCGCATGTAATTGCGTCATGATAACTTCGGCTGCTGAGACACCTTCTTCTTCATGAATGGCCACAGGTATACCACGTCCATTATCTTTTACGGAACAAGAGCCATCTGGGTGCAACACAACCTCAACGCGGTCAGCGTGACCAGCGAGGCTTTCATCAATAGAGTTGTCAACAACCTCATATACCATATGGTGCAAGCCAGAGCCGTCATCGGTATCACCTATATACATTCCCGGCCTTTTCCGGACTGCGTCCAAGCCCTTCAACACTTTGATTGAGTCGGCACCATACTCGGGTGTATTTTCAGCGGCTTCAGACATAAAAATTTCTCTCGCGAATCACTCCGTTTACAGTATAAAAATATAATAGAAGAGTAAAAGAAATGCACGCTCAAATAAAATTTCATTACCCTAAAATATCATACAGTGTTAACGACTTCTTAGTAAAAAATGCCCTATACCTCATGCTTTAGTGGTTTAAATGAGGTGACTGTGATTAATGGACTTATCTTTCTTTTAGTAATTACAGGAAAATGAAGAAGGTTAAAACCATATCCTTTGCCTGTGTATTAATTTTATTACTTGCTATAGGTACAAAATTATTATTTAGCCCAGATAGTGTTTTCAAATCTGAAATAGACCCTTACCCTTATGTTCTGCAAAGCAACCAAACAAAGCTAATAGTAGCTGAGCTCAAACAAGATGACTTTTTAGTGAGCCTTCTTGAGAAAAAAGGCCTAACATCTAATGAGGTATATGGCGTTTCAAAAGCGATTGATAAGGTGTATCCAGTTACCTTATTAAGGCCAGGAGATAAATTCTTTTTATATCTACAAAATAGCAAACTAAAACATTTTGTTTTCAGACCAAACTTTGAAAAGACTATATTTATAGAGGTGATTAATGGTAATTATAAAGCACGGGAAGTAATATCAGAATACAAATCACAAAGAGTAAATATATCTGGTGAAATTTCGACTTCGCTTTATGTAGATGCAATAAAATCAGGTATACCTGACCGTATCGTAGACCAGTTTACAAAAATCTATGAATATTCTGTAGATTTTCAAAGAGATATACAGCCTGGCGATAAGTTTACAATGTATTTTAATTCATACAAAAATCGTAAGGGGGAGATAGTAAAAACAGGAGACCTTTTATATACATCATTTAGCCCCAGAAATAAACAATCTGAATTTTGGCTGTTCTCAAACGGAAAAGGGATTGAAAATTTCTATGATGAAAAAGGCAAGACAGCCAAGAGAAGACTAAGAGCTACGCCAATAGATGGAGCACGTATATCATCCTCATTCGGCGCAAGAAAACATCCTATTTTAGGTTATAGAAAAATGCATCTTGGTGTAGACTTCGCAGCACCAACGGGTACACCCGTTCTTGCTGCTGGATCTGGAATAATAGAATATGCTGCAAGAAATGGCGCAGCTGGAAAATATATACGTATTCGCCATACAGATGGCTACAAAACAGCATACTTCCACTTGAGTAAGATTAATGTTTCTGTCGGCAAATATGTTAAGCAAGATCAGGTAATAGGAAAAGTTGGTAGCACAGGAAGGTCTACAGGGCCACATTTGCATTATGAGGTGATTTTAAATGGAAAAAAAATAAACCCAAAAAGACTATCCCAACTATCAGGAAAGCCTTTGGGCAAAGAAGAAATGTATAAATTTAAAAAAAGGCGTGAAGAAATTGAACAGTTGAGAGCTTCTGATTTAAATTGATATCTAGAACTATATTAAATTAATAGAGCTCATGAAAAATATAGTACTTACGCATGCTTACTCTGCAGCATCAGAGACTGGTTCTGTTTTTTTTCTTGGGGGAGCTTTACGTCTTCTCCGGGGAGGGTTTTCGTCCATTGAAGCAGATCCTTGTTCTTGATTACCTTCCGGCGACTCCTCTAAAGATTCATCAGATTCCAATACTGCCATATTGTCTACTATTGAGTTCCGTTTCTTGCTTTGAGCCCTACCTGTTTTGCTATCAATAATCTCTTCGCCACTAGATTCGGTTTCATTTCTTTGGACTCTTTGAGCATCTCGTTCAGCTTGAGCGGCAACTCTAGCAGTTTCCATTTCATTCATTAGTCTCAAGTAATGCTCCGCATGTTGTTTTAAGTTTTCAGCATTTACTCTATTTCCAGAGCTTTGAGCATCACGCGCCAAAGCTGAATATTTCTCATAGATAGTACTGACATTTCCACGAACCTTTACACCAGGCCCATTACTATCCAATGACCTATTAGGGTTTGTGTTATTGCTTCTGTTATTATTATTGCGATTGCGGCCACGTTGGCGTTTCATGTTTACGTCCTTAAACTCCCTAAGCCTGCAGTTTTGCAATGGCTTCTCAATTTTGGGCTAGTGAGGGGGCTACTAAGCCTCAAACTTCTCACAATATGTTACTAGCAAAGCTATTTCAAAAGGGAAAGCTTTTTTTATTTACTTTTATATGCTTTTATTACTCTATTATTTCCCGACATGTCCTTTGATACTGAAATATTTATAAATCCTTCTTCTAATAGTAATTTAGTAACGGCCTCAGCCTGTAGGTAGCCAATTTCAAATATAACTACCCCCTTTGGGTTTAGATATGACCCTACCTTATTTATTATCTCTCTATATGCCGCCAATCCATCCTCTCCTCCATATAATGATATAAATGGATCAAATTTACTAACCTCAGGGCTTAGCAAGCCCATTTCCATTTTGGATATATATGGGGGGTTTGAAATTATAACATCATAAGTTCCAGACACCGTTTCAAACCATGAGCTTTTAAAAAAGTTTATACGTTTGCTTACAGAATAAACTCCAGCATTATATTTTGCAATTTTTAAAGCATCATCTGATATATCAACTGCTGTGGCAATTACGCCTTTTTTCTCTAATATAATTGATATTATTACTGAACCTGTACCTGTACCAAGCTCTAATACAGTTTTGCTTCCTGATTTATTAATTTCGTCTAAAGCGAGGTCTACCAATGTCTCCGTATCGGGTCGTGGGGACAAAACATTTTTACTAACTTTATACTTTCTTCCATAAAACTCCTTATACCCTATAATTTTATCAACTGGCTCGCCTTTAATGCGTTTATTCATATATTCGTTTATTTTTTTTATAACCCTTGTTTCAGGGATGGTAGAGCTTTCAACCAGTAAATCTGCATGAGATAGCTGGGAAGCATCCATAATTAATATTTTTGCATCTAAGCCAGGGGTATCATAACCATGCTCGTCAAATAACTTTAATAAAAATCGTCTTATAGATTTATAACTCAAATCTTCGAGTGACATTAAATCATATTTGTTTCTTCTGGCCATGCTTATTATGCATCAATGTTCTTTAGTAGGCTCTGTAGCTCAGAGCTTAAGCGGCTAAGGTCAGCTGGAGTAGACAGACTGTGGTCTCCATTCTTTATTAAAGTATATGATACTTTTTTACTTTTTACAGCCTCTAATATCTTATATGAGTACTCCCAAGGAACCACCTCATCTTTCATACCTTGTAAAATTCTAATGGGTATTTCGAGATCAATTTTATTGTCTAATATCATGTTATCTTTTCCATCAGAAATTAACCGAGAGCTATATTCATAGTCTTCATCATAGCCTGATGGAACAAAAATGCTTTTCCCTGCTAAAGATTCTTGCTTCTGCTCATCAGTCCACTGATCCCAAACTAACCTTTGTGTAAAATCAGGCGCTGGCGCAATTAAAAAAAGGCCCTTAACTTTATTTCTTCTGGCAATAGCCGCTAAAATTGAAGTCCAGCCCCCCATAGAGGACCCCGCCAAGATTACATCTTTATCAATTAATTTATCGATAACCGTTATAATGTTATCAGTCCAGATAGTGATAGTACCGTCCCGGAAGTTTCCATCGCTGGCACCATGGCCAAAATAATCAAATCTAATAAAGTTATAATTTTTTTTGATAGCCCAATTATGTAAGTAAGTTGCTTTACCCCCATCCATGCTGGACTTCAATCCACCGCACCAGAGAACGGTTGGGCCTACTCCCTTATTGTATTTATAGGCTATCTTTTTTTCACCTTGTGAAGGCAAATAATTAATCAATACTTCATCTTGCATCTGAAAGATCCTTATGGGAGTTTATAAATATGATTGTGCTTCAAGTAGTCCCAGAACTCAATGCCGGAGGTGTAGAGAAAACTACACTAGAAATTGCAGAGGCCTTGTCAAATAAAGGTTATGAAACCCATGTTATAACAAGAGGGGGGCGTCTTGAGGAAGAATTTTTACAATTAGGTACAAAATTGCATATAACAAACATTGGTTCAAAAAACATACTATCTATTTTTTATAGAATAGGTTTTTTAAGAAAAATTATCAAACTACACGGTATCCAGTTAGTTCATGCGCGCTCCCGTGCACCGGCATGGGTGGCCTATTATGCTGCGAAAGCAGAAGGAATACCCTTCATAACGACCTATCACGGAATATATAACAGTAACTCATGGTTTAAAGATCAATATAACTCAATTATGACTAAAGGCGAACATAT
>CAJQGR010000012.1 GCA_905477785.1 uncultured Hellea sp. | reverse complement strand
AAAAAAAAACGTAGTTGGCTTTCAAGACTTGGCTTCAAATCTAAAGAAGAAAAACTTGCTCTTGAAGCTGCGAGAAAAGCCGAAGAAGACAAAATAATAGATGCTAAAATGGCTGAAAAAATGGCCGTCATAAATGCTGCTGCATTAAAAGCATCTCATCAGGAAGATACACAACAAACATCAACTAAAAACCCACCCTTAGTTAGCCCAGAAAAAGTAGAAAAACAGGCAGAAAAAAAAGCAACTATTCCAAAAACAAAGAAAATAAAATCAGGTCAAAAAAATAAAAAACCACTCAAATTAACAAATAAATCTGATATACAAAAAGAAATTCCCCTTAAAGATAAAAAGCCCGATGAGAGTAATGCTTTAAATATTGATGATAAAAAAATTGTTTTGAACGAGAATGGATTTTTCAAACGCATAACAGCGGGTCTATCAAAATCATCATCGCTCATGTCAGAGCAAATGTCATCCCTATTTAAAAAAAGGAAGTTGGATAATGCAGCGCTAAATGATTTAGAGGATATACTTATTCAAGCGGATCTTGGTTTAGAAGCCTCAGGAAAAGTTATTTCCAGTCTTTCAAAAGAAAAGTTTGATAAAGAGGTTAATGAATTAGAAATAAAAATTACGCTTGGCGAAGTTATCTCTGAAATACTAACTCCTCTAGAATCACCATTAAAGCTTACACATAAAAAACCGCAAATTTTACTTTTTGTTGGCGTAAATGGATCAGGAAAAACAACAACATTAGGTAAACTCGCAAAAAAATACAGTTCTCAGGGTAAAAAAGTAATGATCGCAGCAGGTGATACATTTCGTGCAGCAGCAGTAGAGCAACTAACAGTTTGGAGTGACTTGGCAGGCGCAAAGATCATTTCTGGCAAACAGGGGTCTGATGCAGCTGGGTTAGTTTATGATGCAATCGATCAAGCAAAAGAAGCAGACACCGATATATTAATGATTGATACAGCTGGGAGATTACAGAACCGAACTGAATTAATGGATGAACTTGAAAAAATAGTTAGAGTCATTAAAAAACAAGATGCATCTGCGCCGCACCACTGCATTCTAGTGCTCGATGCCACAGTTGGACAAAATGCTCTTATGCAAACTAAAGCTTTTACAGACCATGCAGGTGTGACAGGAATTATTATGACAAAACTGGATGGGACTGCCAAAGGGGGAGTTCTGGTTGCGTTAGCTGAAAAATATAAGTTACCTATCCATGCCATAGGCATAGGTGAGAGAATAGAAGATTTAGAAAACTTTTCAGCCGCCGTATTTTCAGCAGCGCTATCAGGTACTTCTGAATTAGTTAAGTAATATCAGTTTTTTAAAACTAAAATGATATAATTGAAAATGGGACAATAAACTTATGACACACGAAAACACTCAAAGTAAATCTGCTAACTTTTGGATGGATTTTGGCCCTTTACTCGTTTTTTTTGTTTCATTTCAATTTTTCAAAAAAAATAATCCAGACTCAGCCATGCTAATAGCTGCAGGAATTTTTGCTACGCTAGCTGTTGTTGTTGTGTTCATTGGATGGCTTAAGTACAAAAAAGTATCAAAAGTACTTATACTCACAACGGTCATAATTGTAATTACAGCGTCCTTGGCTATTTGGTCAGGTAATAAAGTAATTTTCTTCATGAAGCCAACAATCATAAATATCCTATTTGCAGTCACACTTATGATTGGCACATTTCTTAAAAAAAATCCTTTAAAGGCTATGCTAAAACAAACAATAATATTACCAGACTCCATGTGGAACAAATTATCACTTCGGTGGGGAGTATTTTTTCTTTGTATGGCAATATTGAATGAATATATTTGGAGAACACAAACCGAGAGCTTTTGGGCCTCTTTTAAGGTTTTTGGCGTTATGCCTATCACAATGGCTTTTATGCTTACACAACTACCATTCATCATGAAGAATGGTAAAATTAATCAATAAAATTAAAAAGTATTTTTATTGTTCTATCTTTATAATTGATCCCTTGTGCATCAATGCTATAAACCCAAAAAAATAACCCGATTTGTGAGAATTATTATGGCATCTTTAGACAGTTTCAATTGTGAAAGAGAAATTAAAGTAGGTGAAGATGTTTATACATACTATGACTTAAAAGAAGCTGAAAAAAATGGCTTAGATGGAATCTCAAAACTACCAAGATCTCTTAAAGTATTACTTGAAAATCTCCTTAGACATGAAGATGGAAAAACAGTATTAAAAGATGACATTCATGCTATGGCTGATTGGCTAAAGACTAGGACGTCAACCCATGAGATAGCTTATCGCCCTGCACGGGTATTAATGCAAGACTTCACAGGAGTGCCCGCAGTTGTAGATTTAGCTGCCATGCGCGATGCTATGGTGGAGCTTGGAGGTAACGCAAATGCTATTAACCCGCTGAACCCAGTTCACTTAGTCATAGACCATTCTGTCATGGTAGATTACTATGGAACAAAAACAGCATTTAAGAAAAATGTTGAAAGGGAGTACGAACGAAACGGTGAACGTTATGATTTCTTAAAATGGGGCCAAGAAGCTTTTAATAACTTTGCTGTTGTACCTCCAGGAACAGGAATATGCCACCAAGTAAATCTAGAAAATCTGGCTCAAACTGTTTGGACTAAATCTTTGGAAGGCAAAACATATGCGTTTCCTGACACATTAGTGGGTACAGACTCTCACACTACAATGATAAACGGACTATCTGTGCTCGGATGGGGTGTTGGTGGAATAGAAGCAGAAGCTGCTATGCTTGGTCAACCTATTTCAATGTTAATACCGGAAGTTGTAGGCTTTGAATTAATCGGGAAACTCCCTGAAGGTGCAACTGCGACAGATTTAGTATTAAGAGTAGTGGAAATGCTACGACAAAAAGGTGTTGTAGGTAAATTTGTTGAGTTCTATGGGTCTGGGTTGGACTATCTCTCCTTAGAAGACCAAGCAACATTGGCAAATATGGCTCCTGAGTATGGAGCCACCTGTGGCTTTTTCCCAGTAGACGGGGATACAATAAAGTATCTCAATGCCACTGGCCGTGATGAGAAACGTATTAATCTAGTAGAGGCCTATGCCAAAAAGCAAGGTTTATGGAGAGATGACAGCTTACCAACTTATACAGATACAATTGCATTGGACGTATCAACAGTAATGCCAGCAATTTCCGGTCCTAAGAGACCTCAGGATAGGTTCAATTTAAGAGGAGCTAATAAGCATTTCTTAAAAATACTAAACGATGAATATGGTAAAAATAATCTAAAAAATTCTTCAGTAAAAGTTGGCGGCAAGGAATATTCTGTTGATCATGGTGATGTTTTTATAGCAGCCATAACTTCCTGTACAAATACATCAAACCCATCTGTTATGGTAGCTGCTGGCTTAGTGGCACAAAAAGCAAATAAATATGGCTTACAAACTAAGCCGTGGGTAAAAACATCCTTAGCTCCTGGCTCTCAAGTTGTAGGTGAATATTTGGAAAAATCTCATCTACAAGATGAGCTTAATGAACTTGGTTTTGATGTTGTTGGCTATGGTTGCACAACATGCATTGGCAACTCCGGTCCATTGGCGTCAGAATTGTCTAAAGCTATTAAAGAAGGCGATCTAATATCTTGCTCAGTTCTATCTGGTAACAGAAACTTTGAGGGACGTATTGGACCAGACATAAAAGCTAATTTCTTAGCCTCCCCACCACTTGTGGTGGCCTATGCACTGGCTGGTTCCCTCCATCATGATTTTGATAATGACCCTTTAGGCGTTGATAAGAGCGGAAAGGCTATTTATCTAAAAGACATTTGGCCAAGCTCTGAGGAAATTGCCAGTGTAGTAAGAAAAGTAATAACTAGAGAAATGTTCTCAGAGAGATACGCTGATGTCTTTAAGGGTGATGAAGAATGGCAAAAAATAAAAGTTACTGGAGGGGAAACTTATAACTGGAACTCGGGGTCAACATATGTACGAAATCCCCCTTACTTTAAAGACATAAAGCCAACACCTGAATCTGTTGAAGATATTAAAAATGCTAATATACTTGCATTATTAGGTGACTCAATAACTACAGACCATATTAGTCCTGCTGGAGCAATTAAACATGATGGACCTGCTGGAGTATATCTTTCCGATCGTCAAGTTCCAAAAAATGAGTTTAACTCTTTTGGTTCTCGAAGAGGAAACCATGAAGTTATGATGCGTGGAACATTTGCTAATATACGCATAAAAAATGAAATAGCTCCTGGAACTGAAGGTGGTGTCACAAAGCATATACCAACGAATAAAATAATGAGCATCTATGACGCAGCAGAAAAATATGCTGAAGAAAATAAAGACCTCGTTGTTTTTGCTGGAAGCCTTTATGGAAATGGATCCTCTAGAGACTGGGCTGCTAAAGGAACAATACTACTCGGAGTAAAGGCTGTGATAGCTGAAAGCTTCGAACGCATTCATAGATCAAACTTAATAGGTATGGGCGTACTCCCTCTTGAATTTACTAACAATGAAAGTTGGAAAAAATTATCGATGAAGGGTGCGGAAACAATATCTATAAAAAATATAGACCAACTATCACCACGAGGAACATTAGATGTTGAAATAAAATATCCAGATGGTTCTGAGAAAATAATTACAACTACAGTCAGAATTGATACCGATAATGAACATGAATATTATAAAAATGGCGGAATACTACATTATGTATTACGAAATCTAGCAAATGAAAATGAATAGGCATAACTAATGGATAAAAAATTAGCAAAAATTTAAATTGAACCAAATATTTAAGGCAAAATAAGAATTTATAATTTTAATGCCTAAAATGCCTCATATTTGTGAAAACCATAGCAATACCCTTTTCATCAGCTGCTGCAATTACTTCATCATCTCGAATGCTGCCCCCTGGTTGTATTATAGAAGTTGCCCCAGCCGCAGCAGCAGCTAGCATACCGTCGGCAAAAGGGAAAAATGCATCAGATGCGCAAGCACATCCTTCAGTTTTTAAAGTATCCCATCCCGCTGTATCTTTAGCATCCTGTGCCTTACGGGCTGCTATGCGTGCAGAATCAATTCTACTCATTTGCCCTGCTCCTATACCTGCTGTTGAGCCATCTTTTACATAAATAATAGCATTTGATTTAACGTGCTTAGCTACTTTCCAAGCCATAAGTAGGTCACTCATCTCTTTTGTAGACGGCCTTCTCTTCGTTACAACCTTCAAATCAGTCATAGATACGTGTCCATTATCACGATTTTGAACCAGAATACCTCCGCCAACATTCCGATATGTTAAGCTTGGTTCTCGAGGGTCTGGTAAACTGCCGACAATTAATAAACGAACATTTTTTTTCTTCTTAAATAACTCTATTGCTTCGGGGTCTGCCGATGGCGCTATTACAACCTCAGTAAAAACCTTTAAAATATGCGATGCAGTGTCTTTATCTAAAGAGCCATTTAACGCAACTATTCCTCCAAATGCTGATACCGGATCACAAGCTAATGCATTTTTATATGCCTCTAGAAATGTTGGCGCTACACTTACACCGCAAGGATTAGCGTGTTTTATGATCGCTACAGCAGGGGTGGCACCCTCAGATACACTTCCGAACTCGGCTACAAGTTCATAAGCTGCATCAGTATCATTAATGTTATTATAGGAAAGTTCTTTTCCTTGTAATTGAGTAGCTGAAGCGACCCCCGGACGAGCGGAGCCATCAGAATAAAAACCAGCTATTTGATGAGGGTTTTCACCATATCTCAAACTCTGCTTTAATTTACCTGCTTGCACTTTAAAAATAGGATTAGTTTCATTTAAATGTTCTACAAAATAATTCGCTATGGCCGAATCATATGCTGCTGATTGAGCGTAGGTCTTACTTGCGAGTCTTTGTTTAAGACCACCACTAACCTTCCCTTGATTAGCATCCATTTCAGCTAGGACAAGCTCAACATCATCAGAGTCTGTGCAAACAGCGACATGTGCATGGTTTTTAGCCGCTGCACGTATCATTGCCGGGCCTCCTATATCAATATTTTCAATACACATTTCATAAGAACCACCTTGGTTAACGGTTTGCTCAAATGGATACAGGTTGACTATTAATAAATCTATTGGAATAATTCCATGTTCCTGCATTGACATATTATGGCTATCTATATCACGATCCCCTAATAGCCCTCCATGAACCATTGGATGTAAGGTTTTTACTCTTCCATCCATCATTTCAGGAAAGTTAGTCACTTCGCTTACATCAACAACCGGAATGCCTGCAGCAGCTATTGATCTATAGGTTCCTCCCGTTGAAATTAATTCAACTTTACGTTCATGCAAAGCTCTCGCTTGTTCAATAAGTCGAGATTTATCAGATACTGATATGAGTGCTCTTTTTACTGCGGTAAGTCGCTCTTTAGAGAAAAGTGGAAGTTGAGGATTAGGTTTAGGCATAATAAAGAGTCTTTTTTAATTTTATGGAATGTGATCTAACATGATGGTATTTTTACGACAAGGAACCATTAGGTTCGAATTCTGGGAGTAGACGGAATAATGCCAACCTAATTTTAACCGCATCATGTTGACGCAAGGCATAAATTAGCTCTCGAACACTTTCACGCATATCGTCAGGGCTATACATTTCTTCTGTAAGTCGCTTGATACCTTTGACATAGGTAGTCTCGAGTGACTCTTCCGAATTTATTAAAGTTTCCGTAAGTTTTTCTCCAGACCGCAAACCTGTATATTTAATTTGGATATCTCTTTCTGGTACCAATCCTCTTAATCGAATTAATTGCTTTGCTAAACGCAATATATTAACAGGTGAGCCCATTTCTAATATATATATTGATGAGTCATTAATTGATTGGTTTTCATTTAGTGCTGTAGCCTGAAGAACTAATCTAGAAGCCTCTTCCGCGGTCATAAAATATCTTTCAACATCTTTGTGGGTAACTGTTACAGGCCCACCTCGAGAAATTTGCTCTTCAAAAAGCGGCAACACCGAACCTGCAGAATCTAATACATTACCAAACCGAACTGAACATACTGAGATTTTTGTTTCCTTTGCCGCTGCCCTAATCATCATTTCACCAATGCGTTTACTGGCCCCCATGATGTTACAAGGTTCAACGGCCTTGTCCGTTGAAATAAATGTAAGACTGCTTATTTTGTATTTAAGAGCTAATTTCACTACATTTTTAGTTCCAATAACATTATTTTTAAGCATTTCTATTGGATTACTTTCACCCATAGGCACATGTTTAAATGCAGCGGCATGAAAAACTACGTCAGGCTTTAATCTTTCAAAAACAATTTCCATTGTTTTTTCATCGCAGACATCTACTAATTGTAAGTTCCAATTTATTTTATCTCCATAAATATTTAAAAGGCTACGGTTAATCTGGTATAAATTATATTCAGAGTTATCTATAAGGATTACCTCACTTGGATTTAATCTTGATATTTGTCGAGTAAGCTCAGACCCTATTGAGCCGCCAGCTCCAGTAATAAGAACCCTTCGTCCATTAATCTGGCGTCGTACAAGATCAATATTCATATCACTCACAGAACGACCTATTAAGTCAGAAGCCTCTAATGGTGACAATTTCAATCCCCTACCTCTATCTGCTCTTGATATTGGGGCACCAATCTCAGCAGCGACCTTCAGCAGTTCTTCTACCTGAGGTCTGTTAATATCTAAAAGAAAAAGCACTGGCCTGTGGTTTATGTGTTTTTTATAACGTGTATATATTTTACCTAAGTCCTCTATATTTCCAACTACGGGGTAGCCGCGAATTGATCTTCCTTGATAATCACCTTCAAGCTCAATAAGGCCAAGTATATTATAATGAAGACCAGTTTTATTTCTCACATTATCTCGAATATAGTTTTGGAGTGAATTGCCCGTTCCTATTAAAAAAGCATCAGTATTATGTGGGTTTGAGGCCAGTAAAAAACCATTTATATCTCCTGTTTTTATTATCATGACCAGCAAACGACTGATGGTTGATAATACAAAAAATAATACCAATGTAATTAGTGCTGCAAACCTTGGGTAATCATGGGCCCTATCATCAAAATAAAATAAAAGTATGACTCCAAGAGAAGTGGCTAAAAAAGAAGCGGTAAATAATTGTCTTATGTCGGGCACTGCAGTAAATCGCCATACAGATCGATAAACTCTTAGTAACATCCAAATGACTATTACTGAAAAAGCAGTAGCAAAGCTAGCGTGCGTTGCACTATGGTCAGGGACAGGCAAATTTAAGAAGTCATAACGCCATGTAACCGCCCCGTAAGCAGAAAATGCGCCTATAAAGCTATCAAAAGCAACTATTCCAAAAGCCTTTGTAATACCTAAAAAATTAAACTTCAATTTCTTGCCTCTAATTTTCTAAAAGACCATCGTACTTTATTGCTAAGCGTTTCACCATCACTATCACAAAAAGCATTTCCTGATATAACTATTTGCTTACATTTTCTTGGGGAAGTTCCTGAACCGAGATATAGTGAGTTTTCTATTTTAATTGGCCCGTGATCGGTACGAAAGCGCCACCCAGTTTTACCCGCTTGGATCAGTAATGCACTCTTTTGGTCTTGAGATAAGCTAACACGTACATCTGGATGAAAATGAAATCTAATATCATAGGGTCTTTCATCTTTACTTAAAGGCACTTTTCCCAATGGGACTAAAAGGGTGTCTTCACCGCGAACATCATCACCCTCAATCGACATATAAATTCGCCTCTTATGTGAAAGACCTATTTTTCTTCTGTAACCGCCATGCGAAACTTCAACCCATGTCCCTGAGTCCTGTTCCTTACGTGATACAGTAACAGGACCGGCCTCAGAAATAACAACATCGCCTAATATTTTTGCCAACCACCCATCTTTAAGAATTTCCCCTGCAGACCTATTATTAATTATTAATGTACTATGCGCAGCTGTTTTACGTACAAATTTTTTAAATTTTCTAGGCTGCTGCCTGTTCCAACCACAATTTACAACTAAACGCCCAACTTTTGTAGATAACTCAAATGAACCAGGCGCAAGGTGAGCCTGGTTATCAAAAGGTGTTGGAGGGGTATTACCTGTATCGATAATCATCACTGTTCCAGCAGAACTAATGCGTTGATATCCCGTATGGGGACAATATCCAAAAGGCTTTGTAAGTAGATCTGGGGCAGCCTTCATAACGGCCCTCAAACGTTTTGGGTGGTTTTCACCTCCGCCATTAAAATTTGAAAGCGTACCATCTGCTGCACAAAAAAATGGTAGAACGGATTTAAGACGGTCTATCGCACGGCTAACTGTTCTTGAGCCCTCGACACCTCTTTTAAAAAGCAAACTATCTACTATTAAAAGTATTTCCAGCGCTTGAAGAGCTTGCTCAGGCGACCGTGATATATGACCTCCATCGGGTAGAATTTGTTTATTAACTTCATCATCTAGCCAATCAAGTCCACGTCCTAGAAGACCATCAGTTTTCTCTTTTATTCTAGCACCGCCTATCGCAAGAGCAGAAGCAGCTTTCAATCTATGCAAACCAGGGCTAGTTTGTTTATAAACATATCTCAACCGCTTTAACTGTCGAACTACAGATATACGTCGAATTTGTGCTTTATTAGATAGACTATCACCATCTAATAAAGGTGACCATACTGTCAAAAGATTAAAGATTCTTTCAGAAAGAATATCAGGCGACCAAGCGAAGAAATTCCATTTTCCATAAACCTCAATCCACTTATCGACCAAGTTTCTCGCTCTAACGCTTGCATATTTATCTTTCGTCACTGCCAAGTCATTAAGCCAATGAAAACTATGCAACCAACGTGCAAACTGCTCAGAGGGAACAGCGAGTGTCCAGGGGTCACCCTGGGCCCCAACATCTAAATTTTGCTCTGAATTTTGAAAATGACCCTTCAATAAAGCCTTACCAATATCTTTATCTCCAAATATAAAAGAGGGCTTAGCATCATAAAATAAATCTGTTTTTCTGACATTTAATCTCAGGGATCTAATTGGGGCCTCTAGCTCAACACACCATCTATGCAAGCCTGAGGTAAGAATAGATCTGAGTATTAGCAAAGAAGAAATTCGGTTTGCCATAACAGTTTCAAATTAAACATTTAGTCATAAAGTTACTTTGTATTTTTTTTACGAAGGGCTAATATATTCTCTTTGTAATTTCCTTGACCCTTAAAAACAGCACTACCAGCAACAAGTGCTGTAGCTCCAGAATCGATACAAAGCTGAGCAGTGTCTGGATTTACACCGCCATCAACTTCAAGTATAATATCTCTTCCAGATGATTTAATCTTATCGGCTAGAATTCTTATCTTATTTAATTGTGAATGAATAAAACTTTGACCGCCAAATCCTGGATTAACGCTCATAACTAAAATTAAATCCAGTTCCTCAATTAATGTATCAACAACGTCTGGATGTGTTCCCGGATTTAGAACAATTCCTGCCTTTGCCCCGCCTGCTTTTATAGCCTGCAAAGTTCGATGTGTATGAGGCCCCGCATCAGGATGTATACTTATATAATCAGCACCTGCCTTGATAAAAGGGTCAATCAAATAATCCACAGGCGAAATCATTAGATGAACATCAAAAGGTTTACTCGTCCGCGATCTTATCGCTTTGACTACCATAGGACCTATTGTTAAATTAGGTACATAATGGCCATCCATAACATCAATATGAATCATATCTGCGCCAGCTTCATCTATGGCTTCAATTTCTTTTCCAAGGTCTGAAAAGTCTGCAGATAATATAGATGGAGATATTAATAGTTTACGAGTCATTATTCACTATTACCAGCCCAATACCCCGTACGCAAGCAAAGTAAATATTTCCATTTATACTTCTAACTTCTTAGTAACCGAATTAACCAAGCACATTTCATGAACTATTCGACCTTTTCATTTTAGCTATAAAAAAACCATCCATTCCACCTTCATCTGCTAAATAATGAGGTAATGTTCTTACAAAGCCACCCTCAAAAGCTTCAAAAGGCAAATCTAAACCATCAATGTTTTTGATAGCCTCCAAGGAGAAATGAGGATTTCTTTTTAGAAACTTATCAATCCTAGGCTTGCCTTCTGCAGATAGCAATGAACATGTTGAATAAATGAGTACGCCGCCGGGTTTTACAAAACTGGCTGACTTATTAAGTAATTGATCTTGGATTTTAATTAAATTCGAAAGGTCCTTTGGTTTTCTATTATAGAGAACATCCGGATGACGTCGGAATGTACCTGTGGCTGTACATGGAGCATCTAGCAATACAGCGTCATAGAAATTTTCATTAGAGTCCCAATCTAATGCATCTTGACATATTATATCAGCTGATAAATTTGTTCGCGTAAGGTTTTCCTTTACCCTACCAAGTCTTGATATAGACTTATCCAGCGCTGTAACCAGAGCACCCCTAGAGGCAAGTTGCATTGTTTTTCCGCCTGGTGCGGCGCACATATCTAAAACTCTTTTACCGCTTAGGGACCCTAATAATTTTACAGGAATACTTGCTGCTATATCTTGAGCCCACCACTCACCCTCAGAGAAGCCTGCTAGCTCTGTTATATTGCCAATTTTATTAATTCGAACAGAGTTTTTCCCTATAATCTTGCCGCATAACTTATCTGCCCATATACTTTCATTAGACTTAACTGTCACATCAAGAGGTGGTTCCTGTGTTAGTTGGATACTAAATTTACGACTAGCCTGTCGTCCGTAATCAGACTCCCATTCTCCTAAAAGCCAAGAAGGAATATTTATTTTAGGGGGCTCCTGAGCAGCTAACTTGCTACCAGAATCTACCACCTTACGCAAAACAGCATTAGTTAAGTTAGCAAATCCCTTAGAAGAATTTCTTCCTTTAAGCATTGCAACTGTTTCTCCTACTGCTGCATGTGGAGGCGTTCCAAGATAGATAATTTGTGCCGCGGCTGTCTGAAGGGCAGCATAAATAAGTTTGGGTGGGTTCTGGCGCAAAAAGGGCTTTAGAGCTGAGTTTATTTGGCCCATTCTCCTAAAAGTTGTAGCAACAATTAATCGAACAAACGCTCTGTCTCGACTTTCCAGCATCGCATAATCTTTTTGAGAAGATATTACTTGTTGTAATGGCAAGTTCTTTTCCATAACCTCCTTAACACACAAAGCCGCCAATCTCCTTGATATAACGGAATTAGAATCAATATTTTTTTTGCTGCCAATACGATAGGTTTTATTTTTCATATGATGCCAATACATTATATTTAAGGTTTGGTAACTACTATGAAAAGATTTTTAATTGTTTAAATTAAATAAAACACTATAGTTTCAATTATTATGAGTAACGATCAGTATATCAAAAACTATGATAAAGTTATAAGCCCTGCTGCGCAAAGAGCACTGAAAGAAGCAGAAGAACGTCGCAAACTTCAGCACAAACAAGAAGCTAAATTAGCTAAAGAAAAGGGCGGACCCAAAGGGGCGGAGCCAACGCGTTATGGTGACTGGGAACGCGGTGGTATTGCTTATGATTTTTAATACTAGAGTTTAGCCCTTTTTTCATGCAATTTAAAGGCGCTATGAAGGGCTCTAACAGCTAACTCTGTGTATTCAGCATCTATTAAGACAGAAATCTTTATTTCTGAAGTTGCGATTACAGCGATGTTAATACCGCGCTCAGCTAAAGCTTCGAACATTGTTTGCGCTACGCCTGTATGGCTACGCATACCTATCCCCACCACGGAAACTTTAGTTACATTTTCATCAAACTTTATATCATTAAAACCTATAGATTCTTTAGAATCCTGTAGGGTTTTAAGAGCAGTATTTAAATCACGTTTTCCAATTGTAAAAGTCAAATTAGCGGCATTATCAGTACGTGATATTCCTTGGACTATCATATCTACACTTATATCGGCATTTGCCAGAGCAGAACAGACCTTTGCTACCACTCCCGGTTTATCCGCTAAATTTAAAAGTGTAATTTGCGCCTCATCACGCGAATAAGCAACTCCAGATACAACTCTTTCTTCCATATTCTTATCCTCATTACAGACTAAAGTTCCTGGATTTGGTTTTCCAGCTTCTACCATTGACGTCAAAACACGTATGGGTAAATTATTATTCATTGCCAACTCCACAGATCGAGTCTGAAGGACTTTTGCACCCAAAGAGGCTAATTCCAACATTTCTTCGAACGCAATAAAGTTCAACCGTCTAGCATCCTCAGCTATTCTGGGGTCAGTTGTATAAATACCATCAACATCTGTGTAAATATCACATCTATCAGCTTGTAATGCCACGGCCAATGCAACAGCTGAGGTATCAGACCCTCCTCGTCCGAGAGTTGAAATTCTTCCATCTTCACTAATACCCTGAAAACCAGCAACGACAGCAACTTTACCCTGCTGCATAGATGAACCCACCTTAGAGCATTCAATTTTAGAAATTCTAGCCTTCGAATAAGATTTATCAGTTCTAAAAGGAACTTGCCATCCAAGCCAAGATCGAGCGCTAACGCCTCGACGTCTTAATGCTATAGCTAAAAGACCCGAGGTCACTTGCTCTCCAGTTGCTACAATAGAATCATACTCATCACTTATATCACCACCCGTTATTTTTCCTTGATTGACCTTATCAGAGTCTAATTCATCCACTAATGATACAAGCTTATTAGTTTCGCCGGACATAGCCGAAACAACAACCGCTACCTCATTACCTGAATTTACTTCGGATTCCACAAGCCTAGAAACGTGCCTTATCCGATCCAAGCAGCCAACTGACGTGCCGCCAAACTTCATGACTATTCGACCCATTAGACTTCCTTTTAATCCATTAGCTTTTTAATGGGCTAAACCAATATTACAAGTAAAGAGATTTTAAAAATATTCTTCGAACACAAATAAGGTAATAAAATTTTCCTTTTAAAAAAACCGTCTTATATTTGTATATAAACGTATTTATATCGATATATTATGCTAGGAAAAATAATGAGAAAGAATAAAGTGTCACCTGAGAAACCCTTAAAAACATCTGTTGACCCAGATGAAATGGCAAGTTTTTCAAGAATGGCTGATAACTGGTGGGACCCGAACGGTCCTTTTAAACCCCTCCATAAAATGAATGGAGCCAGATTAAAGTTCATTATTGATAACCTCTGCGAACTTTTTCATAGAGATCCAAAAGACAAAATTCCACTTAAAGGGTTACGAATACTAGATATTGGTTGCGGAGGAGGTTTGTTATGCGAACCACTAACTAGGCTCGGCGCTGAAGTGACAGGAGTTGACGCATTGGAACGCAACATACAAACAGCTAGAACTCATTCAAAAAAAATGGGATTAGAGATAAATTACCTACATGGGACTATCGAAAATTTAGTACTATCAAGCAATATAAAATATAATGCAGTACTGAACATGGAAGTTATTGAACATGTTAATAACCAGTCTGAGTTTATAAAAAATTGTGGAGCCATGCTTTCTGAAGGCGGAATAATGTTTTGCTCAACTATAAACCGAACTTTTAAGGCTTTTACTTTTGCAATTTTAGGGGCTGAATATATTTTACGATGGCTTCCAAAGGGCACCCATCAATATAGTAAATTTGTTACACCAGATGAAATTCAAAGATGGTTAAAGGATGCAAGCTTACTTCCTAGGCCTTGCATAGGTATGACACTCAATCCTCTAAAAAACACATGGAGTTTTACAGAAGACCTCCAAATTAATTATATAACCATAGCAACCAAATAAAATTAGTTTAATTTTTTCTTGTTTTTAGGCGACACTGCTTTTGGTATTGCTGTTAGAGTGATTCCCTCATTATGAAGATCTTTCGCGTCACTCAAGCTTGCTTCTCCATAAATTTTACGCTCCTCCTTTTCACCATAATGAATGGCCCTTGCTTCCTCTGGAAATTTATCACCCACATACTCAAACTTATCTTTTATGTGCTGTCTTAATTTTCTAACAACAGAATTAAAATTTGAGAGATCTTGAATGTCCTTCGATGCAATCGCTTCTTTTTTTCTAGATGAGGATATATTGGGAGCCATAATCGCTTTATCAATTCTTGTTGAACTGCAATACGGACAACTTATAAGCAGTTTACCTCTTTGAGTCTCATAATCTGAAGAGTTCGAAAACCATGCCTCGAATTCATGTTCTTCAAAACAAATGAGGTTATACTTAATCATAACTTTAAATTCACCTTATTGTATAAAGATGGTATATTTTTTCTAACCTGGTTTACTTCTCTTAGGTCTATATCACAACAAATATAGTCAGGTCGATTATTTTTAATAACAGATCTAATTTTACCCCAGGGCCCTATAACCATAGAGTTTCCATAGGTACTTCTTCCATCTTCATGCAGGCCAACCTGAGCTGGCGCTATAACAAAACTTCCGGTTTCTATGGCCCTAGCCCTTAAGAGTATTTCCCAATGCGCTTTGCCTGTAGGAACAGTAAAGGCTGCCGGGATTGATAGTATATTAGCATTAGCTTGGGCATAAACTCTGTAAAGATAAGGAAAACGTAAGTCATAACATATTGAAAGGCCAATTCTAGCGGCTTCCACATTAACCAGAACAGGAGTGTCTCCAGCAATGAACAAATTCGATTCTTGCCATATCTCGTCTTCAGATGCCTTGGCATCAAAAAGATGAATTTTATCATATCTGGCTTTTATTGTACCTCCAGCTCCAAACATAAAGGATCGATTAATAGCTTTATTAAATTTAGCCTTAATTGCGAGAGATCCAACAAGTATATTTACTGATAGTTCTTTAGCTAATGCACTAAAAAGTTTGACCCCAGGGTCATGACTTTCTTCATGAATATTCTTTAAAAGTTCTTTTGGATTACGCTGTATTATATGGGTCATTTCTGGCGTAGCAATTAACTTAGCGCCATCTTTTGCAGCAGCTCTTATAAAATACTCGACCTCCTTTAGGTTACAGTTGATGTCTGAACCCGAACACAATTGGATAACTCCAACACGCATTAAATTAATAATTTGTCTAATTTACCATTGGCTTCTAATGCATGAAGGTCATCGCAACCCCCAATATGCCTTCCTCCGATAAAAATTTGCGGAAATGTGTTCGCACCAAAAGACCGTTCTCGCATTTCAAGCCTAGTTTCTTTATTAAGATAAGCAGGTATCTCTTCATAAGTTACACCTTTTAAGTCTAATAAATTCTTGGCTCTCCAGCAAAAAGGGCACATCATTTTAGTGTATATCTCTATTTTAACCACAGTAGGTCCTACTCTAACTTGAAATTGTTCTTTTACATACTAGAAATTAGCCTCTAGACAAGTTTAATACATTTAACTCATCAAATAAATTAGATATTTTTCATGAAGCATATCTCTACAACTGAAAAAATTTTTAATACTGAATTACTTTCACTAAGACGCGCGCGCGCGAACAAAAGAGCAAAATCTTGGCTTATTAACCGCTGTATTGAGGATGTTGTGGAAAGAATACTTGATGTAAATAGAAAATTTGATTCAATTTTAATTATTGGTACGGAATTGTTGCAAACTGAACTTAAAATAGCTTTACCAAAAGATAAATATAATAAAATTACCCATATAAATTGCATTACAGAACTAAACGTAAGGAATAGTTTTGATCTAGTTATATCTATTTTAAGGCTACAAACAGAAAATAATGTATATGAGATGATATCTAAAATTCATAAAAATCTAAAGCCAGATGGGTTATTTATTGCAGCTATGTTTGGCGGCAACACTCTTAATGAATTAAGGCAGGTTTTTTATAAAACTGATAACAAAATATTTAGTGGTCTAACTCCGCATATCTACCCTATGACAACATATAAACAAGCGGCTGAGTTATTGGTTAAGTCTGGTTTTAACCAGCCTGTGGTAGATAGCGATAGAATAACAGTAAATTATAGCAATTTGAATCGACTAATAAATGACCTGAGAGACCTTGGGGAAACGAATGTATTGAACACCCAAAGCAAACAACAGCTTACAAAGACTTATCTGAATACATTAACAAAGCACTATAAAAGCTCTTATTCAAGAGAAGACGGTAAATTAAAATGTACATTTGAAATATTGTGGCTTACCGGTTGGATTCCTCATATAAGTCAGCAAAAGCCATTGAAACCTGGAACTCCAAAAGTTAACTTTGAAAGTCTTTTTAATAAAAATAAATAACATTATATTAAAAATCTTTTACCTGCTGGAAGTCTATCACGAAGTTCTTTTGCCAATGGAATATCTGCAGCAACCAACTCATAGTCTTTTAGCTTATCAGGGAAAACCCACTTTAAAATCTGCCCTTCACAAGCTTTTGCGAAGCCGTCCCATTGTCTACAGATATAAAGAACCATTAATATATTAAACTCTTCATAAGAATGCGAAACAAATGAAAAAGGCTGTAAACAGCTTTCACAGGGGTCTATGTTTAATTCTTCTCTCAATTCTCGAACAATGGTTTGTTCTGGCTTTTCACCAGCTTCGATTTTACCCCCAGGGAATTCCCATAATAGAGGATGGGGTTTGTTGTAAGGCCTTTTAGTTATTAGGACTCTTCCATCTGGATCAATTAATGCACATGCAGCCACATATATTGTCATTTATTGAAATCCACTAACTTTATGAAAATTATAAACTATTTTGGTCATTATTTTATACAAAACAAACATTAACTAAAAGTTTAACTTCTATAATCAGTATTTATCGATATGTAATCATGTGTTAAATCACATGTATATAAACGTGCCTCACCGGTTCCTAAACCTAAATCTACCACTAAATCTATTTCGGAATTTTGCATATATAAAGAAACTTTTTTCTCGTCGTAATCTTTTGAAATACTACCCCCTTCAGCAATAGCATAAGGTCCCATAAAGATCGATAGTTTATCTCTCTCTGCAGGTTCTCCTGATTTACCCACTGCCATGACTACACGGCCCCAGTTTGCGTCCTCCCCAGAAATTGCGGTTTTGACTAGCGGTGAATTGGCAACACTTAGCCCTATAACCTTAGCACTACTGTTACTAACCGCACCCTTAATACTTATTTTTATAAACTTGGAAATGCCCTCACCGTCTTTCACAACTTGTAGAGCAAGGTCCATCATTACAGACCTAAGTGCCTCTATAAAACTCTGAAGCCTTGCGTCTGAAGGATCATTGATTTTATTATGCTGGGCTGTGCAGCTCGCCATTAGTAGGAGTGTATCAGATGTAGAAGTATCGCTATCTACAGTTATTGAATTAAATGTATCTTGTACAATCAAATTTAGTAAATTCTGCAATACACCCTCAGAAAGATTAGCATCTGTGGCGACAAAGGAAAGCATTGTTGCCATGTCTGGAGCAATCATGCCTGAGCCTTTGGCAATACCATTAATCCTTACAGGCACTCCATTAATTGTCGCAGTAGCCGATGAGCACTTAGGATAGGTATCAGTGGTCATGATGGCTTCAGCGGCCTTTGACCACCCAGCGTCAGATAAATTTTTATTAATATCAGGAAGGTGGCTTATAATTTTTGAAGCATCTAGCGCCTCACCGATAATACCAGTAGATGCAAAAATTACTGAATTGGATTCTACACCAAATTCTTTCGCACAACTGAGGGCAATTTTAGTAATTGCATCTTTGCCTTTTTTGCCTCCAAAAACATTTGCAACGCCTGAGTTAACTATAAGGAGCCTAGGACCACCAGTTTGCACATTCAAAGCTTTTTTAGACCAAACCACTGGATGTCCCGGGCAAAGGTTTTTTGTAAAAACGCCAGCAATTTGAGTGCCGGGGCAGCCATGAAAAACCCATAAGTCAGCCCGGTTTTTATATTTCATACCAGTTTCTGCCGTTGCCATTGTAAAGCCTGGTATTGGTAAAAGTGAAGAAAATGCTGATGGGGCAAAGGGTGATATTTTAAGTTTAGTCATTTTCGGTAATATCCTGAGGTCTTTCCAAAAGTATATCTGACAAATCATACACTTGAATTACATTTTCCTTACGAAGCTTTGAGAGTAAACTACTCACCTCTTCATATGTTATAAAGTCTATGATTTTTTCTTTCATTTCGGTTAATGTAGGCTGTGGAGCTCTTCTCCGCTTTAACAACTGTAAAATATGCCAACCATCTTTTGTTTCTATGGGATCGGAAACCTCTCCAATCGTTAAGGAAAATGCTAACTTTGAAAACTCATCATCCATCATACCTCTTGAAAAATAAGGTAAAACTCCACCATTTTCATTAGTAAAGGTATCTTTAGAGTATTCGGAAACTAAATCATCAAAACTTTCTCCTTTTGACAACCTTATGGAAACCGTACTTGCTTCTGTAAAGTCTTCTAATAATATATGCCTAACTTGAATTTCATCCATTTGTCCTCTTAAATTCTGTTGTTCGACATATAACTGCTTTATAGTTTTTTCATTAACCTTACTCTTAATATATTTCTCAAGCATTATATTACTCAAAGTGTGCTCTCGTGCGAATGCTAAACGCCGCGTAGCTTTAGATTCTTGATCTATTTTTTTCTCGAGTGCCTTAAGGGCTAATAGACGTTGATCAATAGCCTCATTGAGAACCTTATCATAAATTTCAGAGTCAAACTGTATGGTATCACCCTCACCAATAAGACCTCGCGATATTGCAAGGTCTTCAATATCTAAGAGAAAAATCTTAGTTTTATTTACTTCCGCAACCACAATATTAGTAGATTCCTTAGATATGTCAGATTGGTCTTGGGAATTGTTTCTGACTCCGCAGGAGGTCAGAATAAACCACAAAAAAACTACAATTAAAATTAATAAATTAGTCTTAGGCATATTTTTCCATAAAAATTTAAAGCTTTTTGTTTGTTCCATTTCATTGACTTAGAGCAAGAGCATCCTTAAGTCATCAAAAAGCATTTATAAAGTTATCTGTACAATGCTACTTTTGCCATCAAGGAGCCCCAATGTTAGGGATAGCAAGAAAAATTTTCGGTACTGAAAATGATAGAAAGCTAAAAAAGCTACGTCCTATTGTTGATACGATTAATGCTTTAGAGGTAGAATATGAGGCATTAAGCAATAGTGAACTCAAATCTAAAACAGCTGAATTTAAAAAACGCGTGCAAAATGGTGAAGAGCTTGATGACTTATTGCCAGAAGCTTTTGCTACGGTCCGTGAAGCCGCAAAAAGAACACTTGGCCAACGTCATTACGATGTACAGCTTATTGGTGGCATTACGCTCCATACTGGAGAAATCGCGGAAATGCGAACAGGTGAAGGAAAAACACTTGTATCAACTTTAGCGGCTTACTTGAACGCATTAACAGGCAAAGGAGTTCATATAGTAACGGTTAATGATTATCTGGCCAGCCGTGATGCAGAGTGGATGGGGCAAATATATAGTTTTCTAGGCATGACTGTTGGTTGTATCAACAATCATGAAGCATATGGAAATGAACGCAAGCAAGCCTATAATTGCGATATAACATATGGGACCAATAACGAGTTTGGTTTTGATTATCTTAGAGATAATATGAAGTATACCCTTGATGAGATGTCTCAACGCGGACATACATATGCGATAATAGATGAAATTGATTCTATATTAATTGATGAAGCACGGACACCCTTAATAATCTCTGGGCCGACAGATGATAAGTCAGAATACTATAAAACAATAAATGAATTCATTCCGCTCATTACAGATGATGGTTATGAATTGGATGAAAAAGCAAGAACAGCTACCTTTAATGAATTAGGTAATGAACAAATTGAAAACATTTTAAGAGATAAAAATCTTCTAGAAGGCGATAGCCTTTACGATATTGAAAATGTAACTATAGTCCACCATATTAATCAAGCATTAAAAGCCCACAAGCTCTTTATTAAAGATAAAGATTACATCATTAAAAAGAATGAGGTTGTGTTAATTGATGAGTTCACAGGAAGAATGATGGATGGCAGAAGACTTTCTGAAGGACTTCACCAAGCAATAGAAGCAAAAGAAAAGGTAGATATAAAACCAGAGAACGTTACTCTAGCATCAGTAACCCTACAAAACTATTTTAGGTTGTACAATAAACTTTCTGGGATGACAGGAACGGCTGAAACTGAAGCTAGTGAATTTGCTGAAACATATGGGTTAGAGGTATTGGTTATTCCTACGAATAGACCAATACAAAGAATTGATAATGATGACGTTATTTACAGGACAGAAAAAGAAAAATTTAATGCGATTGTCAAAGAAATATCAGAAGCATCTAAAAATAACCAGCCTATGCTTGTAGGCACTGTTTCAATAGAAAAATCTGAATCGCTATCGAATTTCTTGAAAGAAAAGGGTATAAAACACAGAGTTTTAAATGCTCGTTTTCATGAGGAAGAAGCTTCTATTGTAGCTCAAGCGGGGGTACCCGGTGCAATTACTATTGCAACAAATATGGCGGGAAGAGGAACAGACATACAGCTAGGTGGAAACCTTGATATGCGTTTAGAACAAGAAATCCCAAAGGACTTATCAGAATCAAAACGTAAAAAACTTGAAGAAAAAATATCCAATGAAATAATAAAACTTAAAAAACAAGCCATAGAAGCCGGAGGCCTTTATGTTCTTGGAACAGAGAGACATGAATCACGTAGAATTGACAACCAACTTCGTGGCAGGACTGGAAGACAAGGTGATCCAGGAAGATCAAAATTCTATCTCTCAACTGAAGATGATTTAATGAGGATTTTTGGCGGAGATAGACTAAAGGCAATGATGGGAAAAATGGGATGGGAGGAAGGCGAAGAGCTAACTAATCGCTTTATGTCAAAAGCTGTGGAGAGAGCTCAAGTTAGAGTGGAAACCCGCAACTTTGATATCCGTAAAAATCTATTAAAGTATGATGACGTGATGAATGATCAAAGAAAAACCATATTTGAACAACGTATGGAGTTTATGACAGATAACGATGTATCTGATGTAATAGAGGATTTCAGGCATCAATGTTGTGAAGACCTTATTGAAACTTATGTACCCAAAAAAGCTTATGCAGAGCAATGGAATATAAGTGCACTTACTGAGAAAACAAAAGAAAATCTTGCGATGGATATCCCTTTTTCCGATTGGGCAAAGGAAGAGGGCATTGCAGATGAAGAGATGTTGGCGCGCTTAAAACAATCAACAGATAAAGCATTTAAGCAACTAACAGATGGTATTGAATCTAAAGAAATGCAGCGCATTGAAAAACAGCTTCTTTTACAAGTTATTGACCAAAATTGGCGAGAACACTTGCAGCAATTAGATAACTTAAAATCAGTAATTGGAATGCGCGCTTATGGTCAAAGAGACCCCCTTAATGAGTACAAGTCAGAGGCTTTCACTTTATTCGACAAACTCTTAACCGACTTAAGGGAAGGCGTTACTAAGGCAGTCACCCGATTGTTAATTAATGTGCAAATGCAACGACAACAGGAACGTATTGAAAAAGTTCAGAAAATAAAAGACTCAGCAAGGTCACCAATGGATATGATGCGTGTAGCAGAAGATAATGAGAACAAATTATCAAAAAAAGACTTCGAAGGAATTTCTAGAAATAGTCTTTGTCCATGTGAATCAGGAAAGAAATTTAAGAAATGTTGCGGTAAAAGCAACTGAAATGATTTCTAAGATCTTAAACTTTAAGTATAGAACACTACAATTTCTTAAAAACTATATATATTGCCCCAGTGTGCATCATTATAAAGAACATGTGCACATATGAGCATCATAAATATGCATTTTTTATTATTCCAAGGCAAATCCGTTTACTCTTAATGCTTACAATCTATCTAGAGGTATGGATTTCATAGCTCACCTGTGTGAGATAAATATAATGGAGATAAATATGAAAAAATTACTTTTAAGCACATCTGTTTTTCTAGCACTAACCGCTAATTCTAATGCTCAAGACATTAGCGTATCTACATCAGTGGATTATGTAAGTGACTATGTATTCAGAGGCGTGAGTTTAGCAGATAGTGCTATTCAGTCTGGTGTTGAAGCATCATTAGGGTCTTTTACCGCAGGCGCTTGGTTCTCAACTGGTGTTGGGGACACTTCATCAACAGCAGGAGATGAAGTTGATCTTTATGCAAGCTACAGCTTCTCACTTTCGGACCTCGTTAGTACTGATGTAGGAATTACTTACTATCACTACCCACAAGGTGGTGGTTTATTTGAAACTGATGGTGGTGGTGCCGGTACTTATGAGATTTACACAAGTTTAGGGTTTGATTTACCTTTGTCGCCCTCTGCATCAGCTTACTACGATTTAACACTTGAAGCGTTTACTCTCGAGGGTGGTGTTAGTCACAGTATTCCGGCAGGTGATAAGACAAGTTTTGATTTAGGTGCAACACTAGGTCTTGTTGATGGTGATGGTTTTTCATATGAGTATGGTTCAGCATCTGCATCTTTAGGGTATTCGCTCTCAGATGATGTTTCGGTTTATTTTGGTGCTACCTATGCCTTAAATTCAGAAGATATGTTAAATCTTGAGAAATCCCTAAATGGAAATCCTAAGGACAGTTTGTTGTTCTTTGGAGCTGGTATCTCAGCAGGATTTTAACTTCATAAATTTCATATATTTTTAAAGGGCTCTTTAGGAGCCCTTTTTTATAATAATGATCTACCAATATTCAAAAACTTATCTCTACGTTGCCTTACAAGTTCGGCAGTATCCATTTTAGAGAGAGTATCTAAAGACTTAACTATAGCTGTCTCAAGAGATTTTATCATTTCCTTAGAGGATCGATGTGCACCGCCAATTGGCTCTTTAATAATTTTATCAATCACCCCTAATCGCTTTAGGTTTTGAGCTGTAATTTTCATCGCTTTTGCCGCATCTTTAGCGCGACCACCGTCTCTCCAGAGTATAGATGCGCAGCCTTCAGGGGAAATCACAGAGTAAATAGAATGCTCTAACATCATAACAGTGTCCGCTGTTGCTATTGCTACAGCACCACCGGACCCGCCTTCACCAGATATTATAGAAACAAAAGGAACACGAACTGATAAACCTTTATCAATACTGCGCGCTATAGCTTCTGCTTGACCACGCTCCTCCGCACCTCTTCCTGGGTAAGCTCCTGCAGTATCAATAAAGCTAATAATTGGCACGTTGAACTTTTCAGCAAGCTCCATAAATCGTACAGCTTTGCGGTAACCCTCTGGTTGAGCCATTCCAAAATTATGCTTTAGTCGGGTTTCAGTATCTTTACCTTTTTCATGCCCCATAACTAATACGCTTCTACCTTGAATTTTTCCTAGCCCTCCCAATAAAGCGCAATCATCTCCAAACTTTCTATCGCCAGATAAGGGCGTGTAGCTGGTTACGAAACTATTAATATACTCACTAAAATGTGGCCTAGAGGGATGACGGGCCACTTGAGTTTTTTCCCAAGCACTTATTTTTGAGTATAAAGATTTAAGTTGTAGTTTAGACTTTTCCTTTAAATCAGATACATTCTGATCTTGAAGACCTTTTTTTTGAATCATCTCTTCTATTTTACTATCAAGTTCAGCAATACTACGTTCGAAATCAAGGTAAGTGCGTGCCATACTATACTTCATCCAATCTTAAAAACTGTTATATCAATGAAATTTCTTTGCGCTTTCTATCACTGAAATAATAATCATGAGTAACCTACAGTATTAAGTCTATATCTAAAAGTTTTTTTATGATTCTTAATAGCCCTCTTTACTTTATTTTTAAAAATCTTATTTAGGCTACCAATCTCTCCAAATTCTTTCGTTCACTTCGTTACCATAGCGCTGTACAAATCGTCTTTTCAGCCTCCTTTGCCAGTGATGAGCAGCTTTGAGATCCAGACCCTCAGCTATTATTAAAGTATCAGAAAATATTTTTGGCGTTATAGTTTTATATTTGTTAAGGAGTAAATCCTTAACTTTAATTTCTGCGCAAAAGTCCCAATCATCACATAATTCACGTAAAAAAGCTTTAAGGTCTTCTTCGAGATCTGAGTGATATTGTCTTTTTTTTGGCATAATCTTAATTTGCTAATGGGTGTTTACTCTCTACTAGCTTTCTCATCCGTTTGTCTAGAACATGTGTGTATATCTGAGTCGTCGAAATATCTGAGTGACCTAATAAAGTTTGTACAGACCTTAAATCTGCTCCATTAGACAATAGATGAGTTGCAAAGGCATGCCGCAAAATATGAGGCGATACCATCTTAGGGTTTAGGCCTGCTTTTATAGCAAGTCTCTTTAAAAGTTGGGCAAATCTTTCTCTAGTTATATGACCATTTTTGGAACTAGAAGGGAAAAGAAATTTATCATGATATTCAATTGAACCAAATCCTTTCGGGAGCGTTAATTCACGAACTAAAGCCCATTTTTCAATCATATCTTTTGCAGGCTTAGTTAGAGGTAGTAATCTCTCACGCCCGCCCTTCCCTTTAATTAATAAACAATTATCACGCCTATTTGTTGACCTTACAGTTAGAGTTACAAGCTCTGATACACGCAAACCTCCTGCATAAAGAATCTCTAACATACAAAGCAAGCGAACCCCCTTTGGGGAAATGTCTTTTTCTGCGGTCAAAAACAATTGATTAACTTCAAACTCTGACAATACCTTTGGAAGAGGCCTTCCTTGCCTTGGTCGGTCTAAATTATTGGCAGGGTTATCTTTTCGGTGGCCTTCGGTTTGAAGAAATAAAAAAAACTGCTTTAATGTCGAAAGTTTTCTTGCTGCAGTAGATGCGGCTATGCCCTCTCTTTGCCATGTGGCTAATACAGCCTCTAAATGTCCTGTCCCTAAAGTTAAAAAAACTTTATTTCTCGTAGCAAACTTCCAGTTCCTCAAATCACGCTGATAAGCTGATAAAGTATTTTCAGATGCACCCCTTTCAGCACTCATCATTTCCAAAAAAGACTCTATTAAATAATCATCCGTCATAGTCGTCTAGCAAAATCCTCAATGGCGATATCTTTAGCGAACTCGATTAATCCAGCACTTATCAAAACATCTATAATATTATAAATACTAGAATCGTTGAGAGGACTATTTTCAAGAATGATCGCCGCGCGCAATGCAGTTTCCGCAACAGAAGAGTGCCTAAGAGTAGTTTTAAGCAAAAGCATATCACCTGCCTTGACTGTAAACCCAAATCCTTCGTCTTTACCTTCCATTGCTTTTAAAAAAGGTAAAGAAGAGCTAACTCTTAAAGAGGATAATATGAAAAGGTCTCTATCTGAAAGAAAATACTGTAACTCTATATTTGGAAAACTAGCTTCTAAATTTGTTAAAAAACTATCGAAAAGGTAAGTATTATCTAATATAGCCATAATAAGCCTGATTTTAGTTTTTTGCTTTCCATTAGGTAATTTTTCATAGAGCTCACGCAATAAAGTGTAGTCTTTCCTCTCTAGGCTTGCGCGTACGAAAATATTAATATCCGGGATTTCAATTTGATCAGAAGTGACATTATCCAAATGAGTTTCAAGGGCTTTAACAATGCGGGAAAAAGATAAGTGTGTATCTGCTTTATTCAATATAGTAGCTAATATTTTTGCAGAAAATAAGTCTTCATTTTCTATCGTATCTAGTTTTTCACTTGAACCCTTATCAAAACTATCATTAATGAGAAGCTCCGGGTTATAGGTTGGTATCCTCTTAAATTGTATATTTCTATCGTTCACAATGCCATTTATTAAAAGCTCTTCTATTTGATCATATTTTATTTGATTAGGTAGCCGGTTAATTAAATCTACTTTATCTTTCAAACCCAGTTTATTGTTTTTAGCTTCAGTTATTAATGCCTGAGTATCAAAATTTATAGCCTTCGATTGCATTGCATTTACCAAAGGGTCAATGTTATTAGTGATTTTTGGTATTTCGTCAGAGTTACCTAAAAAGAAATCGATAAATTCGTAAAATAGTCTATCTTCATGCCCCATACTTTGAAGTAATTCGACAGCTAATTCAGCAGCAGCTAACTCATCACGACTAATATTACAAAAAACTCTAATCTTTATCCAATAAGGTAAACTCCTATTGTTACCTAAATTATCAGATATATCACAAGCAGACTCAATGTCATCACTTCCTAAAGCATACTCAACTCTATTTTTAGGTAAATGAACATAATCTGAATAACCTTTCATTAAAGTTTTGAGAGCATCATTATCTTGCATTTTCATTACATACCTTAAACGAGCACTAACATATTTTTTTCTTTCCCCCTCTGGGGGCATTCCGCCGGCCAATATCGTAGCTCTTATAAGTTTCCCTCCCACTTTACTTGAAGTCGTTGTCGGAATTTTATTAATTAAATCTACAGCTGTAGATGTTGAGGTGCCCTTCCAAAGATTAGCATCGAAAACGCCAGTTATAGCGTCTATTACACCAGGGTCATAAATACGGGCTGTTTCTAAATCTAAAACCTCTATATTTTCTGCGAAAACTGGGTACTGAAAAAAGAAAAATATTAATGATATTAAATATTTCATATTATTTTTCGTAATTATCCGGCAATTCAATTACTTTTAGATCTTGCGGTGCATTTTCATTAGATGCACTCGAAAGAAGCCACCATGTGAGTCCAAACAAGAATAAAACTAAAGTAAAACTGACAATAAATAATTTTTTCATAATCTGACCTTTAACATTATATATCAGATATTAACGTTTAAGTGTTGAGCAAACGTTACTTTTTCCTCATATTAAAAACCTATATTTAATACACTATCAGATATAAATATAAGAAAAGTAAGATAATAAGGAATAGTTCAATTAGTAAAAACTTTACAAACAGCTCAATAGCACTTGTCGGGCTGATGGGTGTTGGAAAAACTACAACAGGGAAACAACTAGCTAAAATTCTCAATAGAGAGTTTTATGACTCTGACTACGAAATTGAAAAAGCATCAGGAAGAACAATAAGCGGCTACTTTAAAGATTATGGTGAAAAGGAATTTAGGAAAGGAGAACGACTCGTTATAGAGAGGCTATTAACTAAAAAATCTATAGTATTAGCAACTGGTGGGGGTGCTTATATACAAGAAGAAACACATGAAATTTTAAATGGCAGAGCATTAACAATATGGCTAAAAGCTGACTTAAATACTATTATGAATCGCGTTAGTAAAAATTATGATAAAAGACCTCTTTTGCAAGTTAATAATCCTGAAGCAAAGATTAAGGAACTTATAAAAATAAGGCACCCTATATATAAAAAATCACATATAACGGTTACAATTGATAATGATGAACAATTCTCTATTAGTAATAAAATAATACACGCAATAAAAAAATATCAGAGTAATAATTAATGACTATAGTAAATGTAGATCTTGGCCTTCGAAGTTATGAAATCATCATAAAAGAGGACCTCCTTTCTGAGGCGGGTAATTTTATTTCACAAAGGATTTCAGGAAAAAAAATTGCAATAGTAACAGATGAAAATGTTTATAGGCTTCATGGCAAACAACTCGAGTCTGCTCTTATAGGGTTCGAAGTTCATATTATAGTCTGCCCCGCTGGAGAGGCACAAAAGAGCTTTGAAGGTCTTCAAAAAATTTTAAATTCATTATTCGACAAAGGTTTCGAAAGAAATGATACTTTGATAGCATTTGGAGGTGGGGTTATTGGCGACCTTACTGGATTTGCGGCTAGTATTTTTAAGCGTGGATGTAAATTCATTCAGATCCCTACTACTTTACTTTCGCAGGTTGACAGTTCTGTCGGGGGGAAAACTGCCATAAACAATAAATATGGTAAAAACTTAGTAGGTTCATTTTATCAGCCTAAGCTTGTTTTGTCTGATACAAATGTTCTAAAAACATTGCCTAAAAGAGAACTAAAGGCAGGGTACTCTGAAATAGTCAAATATGCACTTCTTGGAAATTATGATTTTTTTAACTGGCTTGAAAAAAATGGAAAAAAAGTCTTATCTTGTGATCCAAACACACTAGAAAAAGCTATAGAGCTATCTTGTAAAACTAAAGCTAGAATTGTAGCAGAAGATGAAAGAGAAACTGGCAAACGTGCGCTGCTTAACTTAGGACACACCTTTGCTCATGCTCTAGAAGTTGAGGCAATGAAATCAGGAGACTTGTTACACGGGGAAGCGGTTAGCGCGGGGATGGAAATGGCTTTTGAGTTTAGCTTAAAAGAAAATTTATGTAGTGCTAAAGATGTCAAAAGAGTAAAAGCACATTTTCAAGCACTTGGCTTGACATCAATAAAAGATATTATCCCACTGCTTAAAAATTCAAATAAATTTTTAAGCTTCATGCAGCAAGATAAAAAGAATGATGGTGGAAACATAACTCTTATAATGGTAAACTCAATAGGCGACGCCTTTATCCAAAAGTCGACGTCAAAAGTTAGTTTGCTAGAATACCTTAGCCAACTTGCAGGACAGAAAAATGCTTGAATCAATCTTGCGTACCGATAACTTGATAATGATTTTTGTGGTAGCAATACTCCTTTACTTATCTAGTTTTTTTTCTGGATCCGAAACTGCACTAACAGCTGCTTCAAAAGCTCGCATACATAACCTGGAAAAAAATGGAGATAAGAGAGCAATAATTGTTGCTAAACTTTTACTCTCTAGAGAGCGGTTACTTGGTGGTATATTACTTGGAAATAATCTTGTTAATATTTTAGCTTCAGTTTTAACGACAGCAATTTTTACTAATATTTTGGGAGGTGGCGGATTAGCTCTAATGAGTGCAACAGTTGTTATGACACTCTTAATATTAATCTTTGCAGAAGTTCTTCCTAAGTCATATGCGATATCTCAGCCGGACACATTAGCATTGAAAGTAGCTACGCGAATCAACTTTATTGTTAAAATATTTTCTCCATTAGTTTTACTCATACAAATTATTGTAAATAGTACGTTGAGATTGTTTGGAGTGAATTCAAATTCAGCATCTTGGTCAGCGGAAGAAGCTATAAAGGGAACTGTTGACCTCCACCTTGAAGAAGGGGGGGTAGCAAAGCGTGCAAGAGATCAGATATATGGGGTTTTAGAAATTGGAGAACTAAACGTTGAAGAGGTGATGATTCATCGCAAAAATGTTTGCATGATTGATATTAATATTCCCTCAGAAACAATAATTAAAGAAGTTCTGAACTCAGGGCACTCACGAGTCCCACTTTATGAAAATGACCAAGACAATATTATAGGAATTTTACATGTTAAAGATATTCTTAAGTCAATATCCAGCGAGGCAGGAGAGCTTTCAGAAATAGACACAAGAAAAATAATGCGAAGCACTTGGTTTGTACCTGAGACAACATCACTTGTGAAACAACTGAAAGCATTTCAGCAAAAAAGGGAGCATTTTGCAGTCGTAGTTGACGAATATGGAGCTTTAATGGGAATAGTAACACTCGAAGATATCCTCGAGGAAATTGTTGGAGATATCCAAGATGAATATGATGAAGAAATCACAGGGATAAATAAATTAAAAGAAGGAGGTGCTATCCTACGCGGAAATTTGACTGTCAGAGATGTTAACAGGGCTATGGGATGGGAGCTCCCAGATGAAGAAGCGGTTACAATAGCAGGTCTTGTTATTTATGAGTCACAAACTATTCCAGAGGTTAATCAAACATTTTCATATCATGGTTACAGATTTGAAGTTATAAAAAAACAACGCAATCAAATAATCTCATTAAAAGTTACTAAAGTACATGATTAGTATTAAATTTTCTCGCCTAGAAATACTTCCTTTTATTTTTGTACTGTTAATTAACTCTTGCTCAAATAATACAGCCCCTTCCTCTCAGCCAATACATTTTTTTAATGCTAACATTATAACAATGGATCCTGATAAGCCTCTCGCAAATTCTTTTATTGTTACAGGTGATAAAATAACACTAGTTGATGAAGAAGCTGAAAGTTCAAGCCTAAAAAATATCATAAAAGTGGACTTGGGAGGTAAGACAGTTTTACCTGGAATTATAGATAGTCATGTTCACATTCGCGAGCTTGGAATGGACACTTTAAAGGCTAATTTAGTTGGAGTTTCTAGTGTAAAGGAAATAGTAGAGCGCCTAAAAGATAAATTCCCCAACCCAGCTCGAGGTGAATGGCTGATAGGGCAAGGATGGGACGAGGGTGCATTTGCATCCACAGGATACCCAGATAGACATTTAATAGATATATCGTTTCCAAATAATCCTGTAGCTTTAGAAAGTTTGCATGGGTTTGCTGGGTTATATAATGATTACGCACTAAAATTAGCAAATATTAATAGCGCTACTAAAGACCCTGACATTGGTAATATAATACGCCGTAAGAATGGTGAGCCAACAGGAGTTATGCTAACATTAGCTCAAGACCTAATTCAACCTTTTATACCAGAGCCAAGCAATGAAAAAATTAAAAATGCAATAGTCGCTGGGCTAAACAATATGGCTCTTGCGGGTGTAACATCTATACATGAAGCAGGCATGACTCCCAAAGACGTTGAAGCATTTATTGCGTTAAAAAAATCTAACTCTCTTCCTATAAGGGTATACGGAATGCTTGATGGAAATAATGATGAATTAATTAAACATTGGTTTGCGCAAGGACCGCTTGATGATAAAAATGATTTTTTAGACATAAGAAGTATTAAAATCTTCTATGATGGGTCTCTAGGGTCAAGAACAGCGCTTATGTCAGAACCTTATTCCGATCAATTTGGAAAGTCATTAGCAACAGAACGAATAAGTACAGAAAAAATTCTAAGCCTAGGACGGAAGGCATCAGAATTAGGCTTCCAAATGGCTACTCATGCAATTGGCGATAAAGGCAATAATCAAATATTGTCATTATATGAAGAAATATTAAACTTAGATGGTACTTTTGATCATCGCTGGCGTATCGAGCACGCACAAGTTCTGTTTCCAGACTTTTATAATCGATTAGCAGAACTCAAAATTTTAGCCTCTATACAATCTTCCCATGCCGTGGGAGACAGTAAATGGGCAGAAGATCGAATAGGGCCAGAGAGAATTCGAGATGCCTATTCATGGCAGAAAATTCTCAAAAGTGGAGGGAGGTTATTATTAAATTCTGACCTACCTGGCGAACCCTGGGAGCCAATGAATACATTATATTTTGCTGTTAATAGAAAACCACTTAATAGTAGTAAGGACGAAAAAGGGTGGTATATGGATCAAGCTTTATCAGTTCAAGAAGCTCTTAAAGCAATGACTATCGAAAATGCCTATGGAGCATTCCAAGAAAAAAACTTAGGTAGTATTGAGGCTGATAAGTTAGCAGACTTCATCATTATCGATAAAAACCCTTTAACTATTGCTCCAGAAGACATAAAAAATATAAGCGTACTTGAAACATGGGTTTCTGGAATTAGAGTCACCCCAGACTATCAATAACCTAACGATTAGCCTGCTTATTTTTCATGAATTCAACTTTCAAGTCTTTAGAGCTTTTCCGAGAGCCATCATGTGAATAACCAGGGGCAGCAAAAATGTATGCAAGCCTTTGATGGAATTTAATATTAGGCTGAAAGCAATCTTTAAATATATTATACATTTCTTTGAATGCTACCACAGCAGGGTTATAGGATGCGATCGGTGTAATTATTCCATAATTCACTGGGTCAGTCTCATCTTCTTCTGCAAATGTATTAAAAATCCTGTCCCATATTATCAAAATACCAGCAAAATTACTATCCAAGTACCTAGGGTTTTTTGCATGATGCACCCGGTGGTGACTAGGAGTATTAAAAATAAACTCAAACCATGGAGCCATTTTCTTGACAGACTGGGTATGAACCCAAAACTGGTAAACCAAGTTTACACCTCCAATAAATATGACTAGCACAGGGTGGAAACCTAGTAGAATCAATGGCGATGAGAGAAAAACATACCCAGTAAAATGATTATTCCATGGCTGCCTAAGAGCTGTACTCAAATTATATTCCTCTGAACTATGGTGAACATTATGTGCGGACCAAAACCATCTAACTTTATGGGCCGCCATATGCTTATACCAATAGACAAAATCCTGAAGTACTAAGCAGATTAGTATCGCCTTAATACTGAATCCCCAGTCAAAAAATCTAAATTGCCAAACCCACATGAGAATACCAATGCTTATACTTCCCATCAAAACATCGGAAATCAATTGCCCCACGCCCATACTGGATGATGTAATTGCATCTTTTACAACATAGGTACCCGAAATCCTTTTTCTGGATACAAGGTACCACTCTATTGCAATCAATAGTGTAAATATTGGAGCAGCCCAAAAAAGTACTGCTGGAAAATTTGGTATTTCGTACTCCATGCGTACTAATTGTTAAATAATGACTTAAATGTCAATGATACCTATTGTCTTACCACTAGCATGTTTCTCCTTCTCCTGTCATAACTCCAGAAATTAATTATTTCATGAGGGCAATCCATGAGAATTGTTATGATCGGTACAGGATATGTTGGATTAGTATCTGGGGTTTGTTTCGCGGATTTTGGTCATGAAGTGATTTGTGTCGATAAAGATGTTACCAAGATAGAAATGCTAAAGTCTGGTGAAGTTCCAATATTTGAACCTTATCTAGAGAATCTTATATGTAAAAATGTTCGTGCCTCACGTCTAAAATTTACAACAGACCTAAAAACATCAATGAAAGGTTCTGATGTTGTATTTATAGCTGTTGGGACTCCATCACGACGAGGGGATGGACACGCTGATTTATCTTATGTTTATGAAGCAGCTAAAGATATCTCCAAAAATATAGAAAAATATACTGTTATTGTAACTAAATCTACAGTTCCCGTTGGCACTGGGGATGAAATTGAAAAAATAATATCTAAAAATCATTCCATTGAAAAGTTTTCAGTTGTATCAAATCCAGAGTTCCTAAGAGAAGGGGCGGCAATCAAAGACTTCAAACACCCTGATAGAGTAATTGTTGGTACAGAAAGCCCTAATGCTATTCAGGTCATGAAAGCCGTTTATAGGCCTCTATTTATCAACGAAACTCCTATATTGTTTACAAGTCGCAGAACCTCTGAATTAATAAAATATGCATCCAACTCTTTTTTAGCAACTAAAATTAGTTTTATTAATGAAATGGCAGACTTGTGTGAGAACTTAGAAGCCGATGTTCAAACGGTGGCAAGAGGTATAGGTCTTGATAAAAGAATTGCACCTAAATTTTTGCATGCTGGCCCGGGTTATGGGGGCTCTTGTTTTCCTAAGGACACTTTAGCGCTAATACGCACTGCTGAAGAGGTGGGAGTATCTCTATCAATTATAAAAACTGTGGTTAAGTCCAATGAAGACAGAAAGTTAAAAATGGTTCAAAAAATCATCAATTTTTTGGATGGAGATTTAAAAAATAAAACTTTAGCTTTTCTAGGGTTATCATTTAAACCAAATACAGATGATATGCGTTCATCTGCAAGTGTGGCTATCATACCTGAATTGCAAGCAAAGGGAGCTACAATAAAAGCGTATGACCCTGCAGCCATGAAGGAAGCCAAAGGGATTTTGAGAAATATAAGTTTCGCAGAAAACCCGTACGATTGTATTGAGGGTGCTGACGCGCTTGTTATATTAACAGAATGGGATGAGTTTAGAGCACTAGACATGCAGCGTATAAAAAAATTACTTAAAAAGCCAAATGTGATAGACTTGAGAAACATTTACAAATCGAAAAATATGAAAAATCTCGGATTTAATTATGTAAGCGTTGGACGTCCATAACAACTTTGCTTATTAATGTGATTATTATCTAATGAAAAATTAAGGCTATATTATGTGCGGCATTGTTGGAATTATTGGAAATTCGTCTGTAACAGATCGTTTAATAGATGGTTTACTTCAACTTGAGTATAGGGGTTATGATAGCTCTGGAATAGCTGTACTTGATGATGGAAAACTTAAACGTGAGCGCTCAAAAGGTAAAATTAGTGGGCTTATAAGTAGAGTTTCAAAAAATCCTATCGACGGAGAGTCAGGAATAGCTCATACACGCTGGGCAACACACGGCGTTCCCAATGAAACAAATTCTCATCCTCACTTTTCAGGACGCGTCAGCGTTGTTCATAATGGGATAATAGAAAACTACTTGGAAATCAGGAAAGAGTTATCTCATCGTAATTTTTTAACTGAAACAGATACTGAAGTATCCGCTCACTTAATAGATGAATTTTTACAAAAAAACATGGAACCAAAAGAAGCATTCTCAAAAAGTTTAAAAAAACTAAATGGAGCCTATGCATTTGCTGTTTTAATAGATGGATTACCAGGTCACATGTTTTGTGCAAGAGCAGGCTCACCATTGGCAATAGGTATCGGCGAAGGTGAAATGTACCTAGGCTCAGATGCAATGGCTTTAGCAAAGTTGACCAATAAAGTGATCTACCTTGAAGAAGGTGATTGGGCAATTCTCACTCCAACTTCCTACGAAATTTTTGATTATGAAAATAATAAAGTTACTCGCGATGTAACAATAGTTTCGGGCGGCCCAGCTATGGCAGAAAAAGGTAATTATCGTCATTTTATGCTTAAAGAAATCTATGAGCAGCCTGAAACCATAGGCAGGACTTTAGGTGTATATATAAATGACTACAATCTTTGTCCAAAGATAACAGAGAATCTTGATTTTTCAAAAATAGACCGTGTCATTCTTATTGCATGCGGGACTGCAAACTATGCTGCTCTAGTAGCAAAATATTGGTTTGAACAAATAGCAGGTATAGCCGTTGAAGTCGATATTGCCTCTGAATTTCGGTATAGGCGACCTTTTTTATTAAATACATCTCTTTTCATTGCTGTCTCTCAATCAGGCGAAACAGCTGATACTCTAGCTGCTCTCAGATATTGTAAGAGCTCCGGTTTAAAAACTGCAGCTTTAGTAAATGTTTTAACCTCAACAATGGCTCGGGAGGCAGATGTTGCTCTACCTATTAATGCTGGGCCTGAAATTGGCGTTGCATCAACCAAAGCATTTACATCTCAGCTTATAGCATTGGCGGCGCTGGCTTTAACAGCAGGAGTTTCGAATGGCTCAGTATCAAAATCTTATCAAGAGAAGTTAATCAAAGATTTAATAAAAACACCCCGCTTAGTCAAACAAACGTTGAGGCTTAGCAATCAAATAGAGAAAATGGCATTCGATTTTTCAAAGGCTAAAAATGTATTTTACCTTGGCCGCGGAACACAAATGCCGATTGCACTAGAAGGTGCATTAAAATTAAAAGAAATCTCCTATATTCACGCTGAAGGTTACGCAGCGGGAGAACTAAAACATGGACCAATTGCTTTAATTGAAGATGGAACACCTGTTGTGGTAATAGCACCGTTCAACGAACTATTTGAAAAAACAATTTCTAATTTACAGGAAGTTGCATCGCGTGGTGCCTCTATAATTCTTATTACAGATGAAGAAGGAGAAAAACATGCAGGTTCAATGAGTTCAAGTGTTATAGTCGTGCCCACATCTAATGATTTTGTTTCACCAATAGTAACTGCAATTTCAATTCAATTGTTAGCATACCATGCCGCCGTACACCTTGGTACAGATGTTGATCAGCCGAGAAACTTGGCTAAGTCAGTGAC
>CAJQGR010000011.1 GCA_905477785.1 uncultured Hellea sp. | reverse complement strand
ATAATGAAACTAATGGAGTTGCTATCCCTCCAACGCCAGCTGTTGGTGGTGTTGGCCTAATCCCTGACCTAGAATATTTTTCATCCATTTCGGGTGCAAAAGAAGGTGATACTCTCATAATGGTTGGCGAAACCAAAGGATGGTTAGGGTCATCAATATATCTACGCGAAATACTTAGAAGAGAAGAAGGTGCACCGCCTCCCGTAGATCTTGATGTAGAAAAAATAAACGGTGATTACATTAGAAAGCTTATCAGAAACAAACGTGTTAATGCTATACATGATTGTTCTGATGGTGGAATGGCTATAGCCGCATGCGAGTTAGCACTTACAAATAATATTGGTGTTCATTTAAATCGCTCTTCAGGTTGTCCATCACATGCTTGGTTATTTGGTGAGGATCAAGCAAGATATTTGATATCGGTTGATGAAAATAGTATAAACCCCATTTTAACAACCGCCGAAGACAGGGGCGTGAAAGCATATATAGTAGGAAAAGTCGGGGGTATGAATATAAAAGCAGAAGGAGCTTTTGATTTGCCAATTGCAACAGTTCGTGAAAAACATGAAAACTTCTTACCAAAATTAATGTCCTAATGAGTATGCTCGGTAAAGATATCGCCGATTTAATTATTAAATCCATACCCGACGCAAAAGTTGAAATGATTGACCTAGCTGGTGACAACAATCATTGGAAAGCCATTGTCATAAGTAAATCTTTTCAGGGTCTTAATAGAGTTCGGCAACACCAGATGGTATACCAAGCGCTAGAAGGAAAAATGGACGGCTCTGATGGTGAGCTTCATGCACTAGCATTAGAAACTAGGGTAGATTAAAAATACCCTATATTTCACACTGTTCTTCAAAAGAAGGCTTTAATAGCTCTACGTGATTAAATAATGAATACTTATCTTTATCCGGATCTGTTTCTGCTTGTTTTTTAACGGTTTCAAAATATTTGCAGGCAGCAGTTAATTTTCCAGACTTTAAATATACATTAGCAAGGTTTAAGGTTTGAGATGGGTCAAAGCCTTTATCATGAACCTCCTCATAAACGATTGCAGCATTTCGAGCAGCTGAGGTTAAAGGTATATCTGAGGAACCGTATATTCGCAGTAAATGATCTGTAGAAGTGAAATCCTCGTCATTATATTTTAATACTGTTTCAAAATGATTTATTGAAATTTCTAAATCTTCATTGAGAGTATACAATCTAGGCTCTGTATCTTCTAATTCTTCGAACTTTGAATCATGAGACTTATGAAAGTATATATCGCCTAACATTCTTAATGAGTTAATATTATCGCGTTCAAGCCCCAAGGCAGATTGAGCGTATTTAATCGCATCATCATAGTTCTCTTTATGTTGATAATAAAGTGATCTGGCATTCATAGATTCAGAAGTTTGACCAAACTCTTTTTCATAACTATTTATTTTTTTTACATATGAGGAAAGAGTGCTTTTTTTTAAAAAATTTCTCTGCCCCAATGCCATCTGCATATTTACTTCGCCAGCAGATAATTTTTTTCTGGAAACCTTAACTTTAAAAAAGTCTGGTCCAGGTCTATATTGCTGAACACTGAATTTATCACTTTCAAAATACTTTTTGGCAGCTTTGTGAAAATCCTTAGCTTTCATACCAAAACCCTCTTCGAAAGCTTCAATAGGGTCATTACCACCCCTTATAAGTTCTAGGTAGGCCCCTAATCTTCTATTTAATTTCGTATTTGCTTGCAGGTAGGAAACATATAACCAACTTTGTGCATAAAATTGGTTCATCATCATACCTCTTTTTCTAGGGGATTTATCAGAAAATGGGTACACGCGTATTGAGCTTATTACATCTTCGATATCTACCCATTTAAAACCATCCCCCATCAACCATCTCGCATGTTTAGCACAAGCGCTTCCCATCTCAAGAACATTGCCTTCATACATCTTGAAACATCCAAGATAGTTCGCATGTCCTTCATCATACCAACGCGGATAAGAACCCTCCATGTAGTAATGGAGAACATGGTGGCTATATTCATGAAGCATCACTTGATTATCAAAGCTATTTTGTTTCTCGTTACTGGCTATTGTTGTCGCCATCATAGGACGGCCTTCATAGTCCCTAGTATAAATTCCAGCCACCTGGCGTACTCCAACATAACTTCTAAGTTGAGCACCATTATCAAAAGCATAAATGGTTATTTTTTCTTCATCATCAATGTATGGATCTAAACCGCCTAATGTCATAATCAGTCTACGGTATATCTCCATTTTTTCTAATGTTTGCTTAGCTATTTTAGGAGAGACATCTCCATATAATATAATATTATTAGACTCAGCTTTTAGCGGTGCAGCAGTTACAGAGACTGAATAAAATATACTAAGAAGGGATAATATGAGTAATGAAGTTTTCTTTAGCACGTTAGTCCTTTAGTTTTTGTTATAGTATATGTATTCAAATTTATTTTATCTAGGTCAAGTATATCTGTAGTTTTTCTCTATTGTTTTTAATATTTATCAACTAAACTATTGATATCCTATTAGATAAACCATACTTGTCTAATTAACAAAAAGGAAAACTCATGTCAGTTAATGATATCATAAGTAAAACGATCAATGATAACAATGTTGTCATCTATATGAAGGGCACACCAGTATTTCCTCAGTGTGGTTTTTCATCAACGGTAGTTCAAATATTTGATTATCTGGGCGTAAAATATGAAAGTGTTAACGTACTTGAAAATGCCGAAATAAGACAAGGCATCAAAGACTATAACAATTGGCCAACTATTCCACAAATTTTCGTCAAAGGGGAATTTATAGGGGGCTGTGATATCGTAAAAGATATGTTCGAAACAGGCGAAATGCGCCAGTTTCTAGACTCCAATGGAATAGAAACTGAAGCGCAAAATTAACCTAATCGTTAGGTATAATTATCTTGAATAGAATTCGACCACTAGGTTTGGCTCCATTACTACTGGATAAGGAACTTCATCAAAACTAGGAATTCGTGTAAATGTTGACTTCATTCCTTTAGGATCTACGCTAATATAGTCAGGAAGATCTCGTTCAGCACTTTCTAAAGCTTCAAGTACAAGAGCCATAGTTCTTGATTTTTCGCGAACCTCAATTACGTCTCCTTCACGACATCTATAAGAAGGTATATTAACTTTTTTACCATTAACTAGTACATGTCCATGATTTACAAACTGACGAGCAGCAAACACAGTAGGCACAAACTTAGAACGATACACTAAAGTATCTAATCGTCTTTCAAGCAAGCCTATAAGGTTTTCAGATGCATCCCCTCTTTGACGTGTAGCCTCATCATAAGTTCTTCTGAACTGTTTTTCTGTAATATTACCGTAATAACCTTTAAGCTTCTGTTTAGCACGTAACTGAGTACCAAAATCAGACATTTTACCACGACGGGCATTAGCACCGTGCTGACCAGGCGCGTAAGCCCTTTTGTTAACAGGTGACTTAGGTCGACCCCATATATTTTCGCCCATACGGCGATCTATTTTATATTTTGTGGACTGGCGCTTAGACATGCGTTTTAACTTTCAATTCGACCTAGCCCGGCTAAACAATTCATTTGTTAGCGATCTCAACGGCGTGACTACATCGTTCCGTAATTGAGCGCCTTCTAAAATAATACATACACAAGTCAAGTTAAATATATAAAGGATCAAGTATTGAATAATTATTTATCTGTGACATGGAATGCTAATGAAAATTGAAAATCAAAAAAAAATTGATGACGCTGGAGTTGGCTTGTTATCTGGTATATTAGCATATACATTTTGGGGGTTTTTTCCAATATATTTCAAAATAACTCAAGAGGCAGATCCTATGGAGATATTATCCCATAGAATAGCTTGGTCCGTTCCTTTTGCTTTGATTATAATAGTAATCAGAAAACAATGGCACGAAATAAGCACTGCACTTAGGAAACCCAAATTATTAGTTACTTTATTTTTATCGGCAATCGCATTATCGATAAATTGGGGTGTATTCATTTTTGCTGTGCAAAATGATCAAATATTTCAAGCTAGCCTTGGTTACTTTATAAATCCACTAATGTATATTCTCATTGGAGTACTAGTTTTTAAAGAAAAACTTTCAGTATTCCAAAATTTTTCTATACTCCTTGCATTTATTGGAGTTTTCGTTCTTGCATTATACGGGGGCGTTTTTCCTTATATATCTCTCATACTTGCTGTAAGTTTTTCGATTTATGGTGTAATAAGAAAACAAGCGGATATTAGCTCCATACCTGGCTTAATAATAGAAACAGCCATTCTATTTATACCTGCAGGATTATTCATTGCATGGTTAGCATCTTCAAATAATCTAACTTTTGGAAACGCACCTAAAATTACAATGCTATTAATTTTAGCTGGCCCCCTCACAGTACTTCCGCTTTGGGCTTTTACTATTGCAGCTAAAAAACTCAAGCTAACGACTTTGGGTATGTTGCAATACATCGGTCCTACAGGACAATTTATTCTTGCCATGTATTATGGAGAAAATTTTACCCTAGCTCATGCAATATGTTTTGGGTTTATTTGGCTAGGAATAATTTTATATAGTTATGATAGTTATCTTGGCTACTCAAAAAAATAATATCAGCTATATTTATTTATCCAATTTTTTTCCAATTAAACCGATAATAACTCCCAAGAGAAGTATAAAAACAAACCCAATAGCTGTATTTTCCAACATTCCACTTGAACTGCGTAAATTAGCTAAAAACCAGCCTAATATATAAACTGTAAATGTTATTAATAGTTGTCCAAAAAATAAGAAAACCCCATCAGTGAAGCGGTTATAATCTGAACTTACAGGTGCCATCCTTAGAAAGTCTTTCCTTTTAGGGGCAATGAAAATAGTAGATAAAAATGCTGTAATTATCAAAAATCCAATATGAATTCCGTAATAGCCCATCACAGTAGATGCAGTTAAAAATAAGTAACCTATATATTTCATCTTTTACTGTTTCCCCTTCCCTTGGACAATGCTTTTATAATTCCACGCATTGTTTGTACTTCCTGTTTTGTTAAGCGTGCCCTTGTATAAGGGGAACGAATATTTTGCACCATTAAATTCTTTTTTTCCGGCGGATGAAAAAATCCAGCATCTGTAAGTTCTCCCTCTAAATGCTCAAACATACGTATCAAATCAATTCTTTCAGCAGATTCACTTATATTTTTTTGGAATATTTCAGGTGGTACACCACCATTTTTAGAGCTCGCCCAAATATATGCGAATATATTTACTGCTTGAGCAAGATTTAAAGATTGAAAAGCTGGATTTACTGGATATGTCAAAATTGCGTCTGATAATGCTACATCGTTATTTGTTAATCCAGCCTTCTCAGGCCCAAACATTATACCTGTTGGAACTCCCTGATTAGAATAATATCTAAGAGTTTGCCCAACAACATGAGTTCCTACGACCGGGATTTCCATTTCCCTTCGTCGAGCTGTAGCAGCTAACACAAACTTAAGGTCATATATTGCCTCATCAAGTGTTTCAAAAACTTGAGCATTATCCAGAACAGTCTTTGCTCCAGCTGCCATAGGGATAGCCGAAGGGTTAGGCCAACCATCTCTAGGGGCAACTAAACGTAACTTATAGAGGCCAAAATTTAGCATACAACGGCATACTGCCCCTATATTTTCTCCAAGTTGAGGTTTTACTAAAATTATAACAGGTAGATTGCTGGTAAAATCAAAATTAATTTTATTTCCGAGCTGATCTTTATTAGTTTTTCCCATCTTCTCTCTTTTAATATTATTGCACCTCTGTTACACCGCGGCAAATCAAATAAACAACTCCGCTTACAGAGGACATTATGAGTAAAATCAAGGTAAATAATCCAGTAGTCAATATGAATGGTGATGAAATGACGCGTATCATATGGGATTTAATAATAGAAAGACTCATAAACCCATACATAGACATCGAACTTCTTGACTATGATTTATCCATACAAAGCCGTGATGCCACTAATGACCAAATTACAGTAGATGCCGCAAATGCTATCAAAAAATGCAATGTGGGAATAAAATGCGCAACTATTACACCCGATGAGCAGCGTGTTGAGGAATTTGATTTAAAAGAAATGTGGAGATCACCTAACGGCACCATACGTAATATTTTAGGTGGAGTTGTTTTCCGTGAACCCATAATCTGTTCAAATGTACCAAGATTAGTACCGGGGTGGACACAACCAATAGTAATAGGTCGTCATGCTTATGGCGATCAATATAAGGCAACAGACTTTTTAATTCCCGGAAAAGGAAAATTAAAAATGACATGGGAAGGTGAAGATGGCCAAAAAATTGAAAAAGAAGTATTTGATTTTCCGGGTTCAGGAGTTGCAATGGGAATGTACAATCTAGATGAATCTATCAAAGACTTTGCTAGGGCATGTTTTAATTACGGGATTCAGAGAAGGTGGCCCGTTTACCTATCTACTAAAAATACAATATTAAAAAAATATGACGGTCGTTTCAAAGATATATTCCAAGAAATTTATGAAACCGAGTTTGAGAGTAAATTCAATGACTTTGGTGGTGAGTATCAGCACAGACTAATAGATGACATGGTTGCAGCGGCAATGAAGTGGTCTGGTGGCTACATCTGGGCATGCAAAAACTACGATGGAGACGTGCAATCTGATACTGTCGCACAAGGGTTTGGCTCTCTAGGGTTAATGACTTCATTTTTACTAACTCCCGATGGAAAGACCATGGAAGCTGAAGCAGCACACGGTACAGTTACACGACACTACAGAAACCATCAAAAAGGTGAAGCCACTTCTACTAACTCAACCGCTTCTATTTTTGCTTGGACAAGAGGGTTAGCTCATAGAGGAAAAATTGATGCTAATGAAGACCTTATCAACTTCGCTAAAAATCTAGAAAAAACTGTAATTGAAACAGTAGAATTAGGGCAGATGACAAAAGATCTTGCTTTATTAGTAGGCGATCAACAAGGTTGGCTATCTACAACAGGGTATTTAGAGGCCATTGCCGAGAATTTTGAAAGAAAAATGGCTTAAAATAAAAGGCTTAGAAACTAGTAAAGCCTCTATATTATTGCATTCCTTATAGCATCCAAAGCCTCCTTCGCTTTGGATGCTTGACTGCCGCCAGCTTGAGCCATATTTGGTTTACCTCCACCGCGTCCTCCAATAATTTTTGCTCCAGCATTGACGAGATCAACTGCATTATAAGTTCCTAGAAGGTCATTGGTTACTGCAACTATTAATGCAATTTTTTCATTATCAGTACCAATAAAACAAACGAGACCTGAATCAATAGATGCCATCTTGTCATTTACTAATGAGCGAAGATCTTTTCCTGATACCCCATATAGAATAGCACTTAAAAAACTTACTCCATTAAAATCTTCAGTAGTAACAGCTTCTTTACCACTCCCTGCCAGAGCAAGATCTTTTTTAACTTTATTAAGCTCTTTTTCAAATAAATTACGTTCATTTATTAACGAAATTACACGGTTTTCAATCAACTCAGGTCTAGATTTAAGCTTCTTCGCTACAGCAGCAGCATAACTGGCCTGATTTTCAAGATATGTTCTTGCAGCGTTACCAGTTACAGCCTCTATACGTCGGATACCTGCCGCTACAGCACTTTCTGAAAGAATCTTAAATAAAGCTATATCACCAGTAAACTCAACGTGTGTTCCACCGCAAAGTTCAACAGAATACTTACCCGTGCCTTCCAAACTATTATTTCCGATAGAGAGCACACGAACACTATCGCCATATTTTTCTCCAAAAAGAGCCATGGCACCCTTAGCTATTGCTTCATCTGGATTCATAGTTTCTATAGTTGAAGCAGAGTTTTGAAGAATAATTGCATTCACTTCGTTTTCTACAGCAATCAGTTCTTCTTCAGAGATTGCTTTACCATGCGAAATATCAAACCTGATTTTATTACCATCGACCATTTGGCCTTTTTGAGTTACGTGCTCACCCAGAGTACGCCTTAGAGCTTCATGCATAAGGTGGGTAGCAGAATGGTTTATTGCGGTTTGTTTTCTATTAAGGGTGTCTACGCAGAGATTAATTTTATCACCGCATTTCATTGAACCATCTAAATAACCTATTACTACATGTAAATCATTAGCCTTTTTTATGACATTAGACACCTTAACATTACCGTCTTTAAGTATAGACAAACCAATATCACCTGCCTGACCACCACTTTCGGCATAAAAAGGACTTTTTTTAGTAATGAACATTACATCACAATCTCTTGCAGAATCCACAACAGTATCGTTAACTAATATACAATCAACAACTGACTCAATTTCTAGAGTTTCATATCCCACAAACTCAGTTGGCCCGCATTTATCCTTAATCTCAAACCAAATACTATCCATGTCAGAGTCTCCAGACTTAAATCCTGCTACTTTGGAATTCTCTTTTTGCTGCAACATAGCTTTTTCAAATCCTTTTAAATCAACTGAAATACCTTTTGCACGCAATGCGTCTTCTGTTAAATCTACTGGAAAGCCATAAGTATCGTATAGTTTAAAGGCTGTTTCACCGTTGAGTATATCGCCGCTTGATAGTCCTTCTATAGCATTATTTAAAAGTGAGGTTCCACGCCCCAAAGTCTTTAAAAACCTTTCTTCCTCCTGCAAAAATGTAGATTCTATATTTAACTTTGCCCTATTTAATTCATTAAATGTGTCACCCATTTCATTTATTAGCATAGGTACTAAACGATGCATCAATGGTTCCTTTGACCCTAAAATATGTGCATGTCTCATTGCTCGTCGCATAATTCTTCTGAGAACATAACCACGGCCCTCATTAGAAGGGCTAATACCATCAGCCATTAAAAAAGAAGAGCTCCGAAGGTGATCAGCAATAACTCTGTGAGAAAATTTTGCCTCGCCCTCAGCCTTTACACCAGTAAACTCAACTGAGGCCTGTATTAAGTTACTAAATAAATCAATATCATAGTTATCATGCTTTCCTTGAAGTATAGCTGCAGTTCGCTCTAATCCCATACCAGTATCTATAGAAGGCTTTGGCAACATCTCCTGTTTTCCATCTTTATATCTTTGGAATTGCATAAATACTAAGTTCCAAATTTCTATAAATCTATCTCCATCTTCATTGGGTGAACCAGGAAGGCCTCCTTTAATATGTGACCCATGATCGTAGAATATTTCTGAACAAGGGCCGCAGGGTCCAGTATCACCCATTGCCCAAAAGTTATCTGATGACTTAATTCTTATAATTTTTTCATCTGATAGACCCGCAATTTTTTTCCAAAGATTAAATGCTTCATCATCTGTATGATATACAGTAACTAAAAGTTTGCTTTTATCCAAACCTAAAGTATTAGTAACAAGTTCCCACGAAAGCTTTATTGCTTCATCTTTAAAATAATCTCCAAAACTAAAATTACCTAACATTTCGAAGAAGGTATGATGCCTAGCAGTATATCCAACATTATTTAGATCATTATGTTTTCCTCCTGCCCTAACGCACTTTTGAGTGGTTACAGCTCGTTTATGATTAGGCACCTGCTTTCCGGTAAAATAATCTTTAAACTGAACCATTCCAGCATTAGTAAACAATAGTGTAGGATCATTGTTAGGTACAAGAGAGCTAGATTTAATAATCTTATGTCCATGTCCTTGGAAAAATTCCAAATAACATTTTCGGATTTCTCTTAAACTAACCATTAATTAATACCTAACTATAAATAATATATATAAAAAGCGCCTGACTAAGCCAGGCGCTGTTTATTAAGATATCAGTATAACGATGTATACAATATTTTCACTTTATTTTTATATATAATATTATAAACCTAACGTAGAAATATTTTCTATAGAGTCATCGTCTAAACCTTGTTCATCTTTAGGCATCAAAAGTTCATCTTCCAATAAACCCTCATTCACTCTAATTTTATGCTCTAATTCAGTCGCAATATCGGGATTATCTTTTAGGAATACCCTAACGTTTTCTCTACCCTGGCCAATACGCTCATTCCCGTAAGAATACCAAGAACCTGATTTTTCTATGACCTCAGCCTTTACTCCTAAATCAATAAGTTCACCCGTTTTTGAAATTCCTTCGCCGTACATAATATCAAACTCAACTTGCCTAAATGGTGGAGCAACTTTATTTTTAACTACTTTCACTCGCGTTTGATTTCCAACTATTTCATCTCTATGCTTTAAAGCGCCAATTCGTCTTATATCCAGTCGAACAGAACTATAAAACTTAAGAGCATTTCCTCCAGTAGTAGTTTCAGGTGAGCCATACATGACTCCAATCTTCATTCTGATTTGATTAATAAAAATAACCATGCATCCGGATTTTGATATTGATCCAGTTAGTTTTCGAAGTGCCTGGCTCATTAATCGAGCTTGCAATCCAGGCAGACTATCTCCCATATCTCCTTCAAGTTCTGCACGGGGGGTTAATGCTGCTACAGAATCTATTACTAAAATATCTACAGCACCTGATCTCACTAACGTGTCAGCAATCTCTAGACCTTGCTCACCCGTGTCAGGCTGAGCTATCAATAATTCATTTACATCAACCCCTAACTTTCCAGCATAAACTGGATCTAATGCATGCTCGGCATCTATAAAAGCAGCCACACCGCCCTGTTTTTGCATTTCAGCCACTACATGAAGTGATAAAGTTGTTTTACCAGAACTTTCAGGTCCATAAATCTCAATTATTCTACCTTTAGGTAATCCTCCTATACCTAAAGCAATATCTAATCCAATGGATCCTGTTGAAACAGCTTCAATATCCATCGCACTTTTTTGACCCAATTTCATGACTGCGCCCTTACCAAATGCGCGATCAATTTGGCTCATTGCCGCTTCTAGAGCTGCAGACTTATTTTTATCTTCGGCTTTACCCACTATAGTTAGCGGTGTTGTTGATTTTCTGGCCATAATATAACTCCAGTAAAAATGACCGGAGTCCATCGGTCATTATATTGAAATTTCGGCTGATATTGGACTGCCGTATATCGTTTGTTCCACATATGTTCTTATTTATCAAGGAAAAAGAACATATAGAGAACAAAAAATTATAAGTCATTGATTTATATCACTTTCGCCAATCTCATCTTTAACCTTTTCTGCTAATTGAGCGAGCGTAAACGGTTTAGGAAGAAAAGTAACATCGGTTTCATCAGATAAAAACTCAGAAAACTCCTCTTCAGCATATCCAGAAACAAAAACGATTCTCGCATCACCAAGCATAGTGCGACCTTCTTTTAGAAGAGTTGGTCCGTCCATTGATGGCATTACAACATCGGAAATCATCAAATCAAATGGCTCCTTAGCATTCTTCAAAATTTCTAAAGCCTCCTCACCATCATCCGCTTCTATTACTTTATAACCTTTTCTTCTCAATGATTTTGAAGCAATATCGCGCACAGAAATTTCGTCTTCTACGAAAAGAATGTTTCCTTGCCCTGTAAGATCAGCAGGTCGTTTGTTAGCTGAAGATAATTTAGTTAAATCAATATTTCTCTCTTGCTCAGATGAAGGCAAATATATTCTAAATGTTGTTCCTTTACCAGGAGAACTATCTACTGTTAAATGTCCTCCTGACTGTTTTATAATTCCATATACAGTGGCTAGGCCTAAACCTGTACCCTTGCCAATTTCTTTAGTAGTAAAAAAAGGTTCAAATATTTTTGACTTTACATTTTCAGTCATCCCCTCTCCCGTATCGGACACCTCAATGATAACAAAATCATTACTATTTATAGACTTCAGAGCTAGCTGAACACTTGGATTTTCGATAACGTCTCGTTTCAAAAAGTAACTTGATATTGAAATTGTTCCACCATTGTTTTTTTCCATAGCATCACGTGCATTAACGCATAAATTCATCAAAACTGTGTCTATTTGAGATCTATCTGCTTTGACCAAAGGTAAGTCTCGACCATGAACTATTTTCAACGTAACACGTTCCCCTAAAGTCTGCTTCAAAGTAACTACCATTTCAGTTAATATGTCTGTTACTGAAATTGACTCAGTTCGACGGGTTTGTTTTCTTGAAAAAGCCAATAATTTTTTAACGAGGGCAGCTGCACGTATTCCTGTAGTGTTAATATTTTGTAACTCTGGATATGATGGGTCACCTATAGGATGGCGCTGTAATAATTCATCGGTATTAAGGCGAATTGAGGTCAATAAGTTATTAAAATCATGAGCAACTCCAGCTGCTAATTGTCCTATGGCTTGCATCTTTTGTGATTGAACTAACTGGTCTTCCAATAATTTTCGGGCACTAGTATCTACCATGTAAACTCGAAAAGAGTTTTTAATCTCTGACTCAGAAACTATATAAACAGAAACGTTCAGATTAGAAGGACTAGCTAAAACAGCGTCAAATGGTTTATCCGTTTCACATTCATATGCTACTAAATCTAGAAAACCACTGTCTGTTTTTTCTAAATCAAAGATTTTGCTAAACCTCTTTCCAACACCAGATACGCCCTCACTCATCCGACTGAAGGCAAAATTTTCACTTTTTACAATAGCTTTACCTATCTGCGATCCTTCTAAATGAAGTATAGCAACAGGCGCTGCAGAAAAATCTTCAGCGCTATCAGAATTCATTAGACTTTCTTTGACAAGTTTTGAGTTATGTGACTTTTGAAAACCTATACTATAGTATCCATGAATTGATACATTACAGATATTTTCACCACTTTTTGAAGAAGTCCATACACCAACCATTATACTTGGTTTTGACACCCCCTTACGAGTAATTAATCTTGAATGAGTTCGTATAATCTCCCCAACAGAACTTGAACCCCCTAGCAATTCCTTTGAATTATCAATAAATTCATCTATATGTTGTGGTTTGGATTTCTTGGGGTAACCTAACCAACGTTTCAAAGTTGAATTTATTTCAATAATTTCACCTGTATTTCTTATAGAAAACAAACCAACAGGTGCATCTATAAGCTTATTTTTATTATCTAATGTATCGAATGTTATATCAATAATTTGCCATAATTTTTGCGGATAAAGATTTATTACCTGTATCCTGTAGCGTCTAAGCCTATCTGCAAAGTCAAAAGCATCTACCACTTCACTTGAAAATGGGATATCATTATCAAGATTATGTAACCTAAAAATTGCAGCAGAAGTCTCTTTACTACACGGGACAAATAACCTCTCAACAGAGGGTGGAATATCGCCGGAAGTCACTATCTGCAACTCACTTGCTAAATTCATGTAGGATTTATTAGCTACAAGCACTTTTCCACTTTCAGTAAATATGGAACTTATAGGATTATTTATGAAGGCACCTGAAAAAACTCGGTCACGGTCTATATACTTTTCTTTTAGGCTTTTATTTTTTTTGAAATAAGCAAAAAAAATAAAAATACCCAAAATAATAAGCAGAAAATT
>CAJQGR010000010.1 GCA_905477785.1 uncultured Hellea sp. | reverse complement strand
AAAATCACCAAAGTATTTAGTGATAGCTGCAGTCAGCGTTGTCTTACCATGATCAACGTGACCAATCGTACCTATATTCGCATGCGGCTTGTTGCGTTCAAACTTTTCTTTTGCCATTTTAATTCTCACATGTTGTGGTCATTATCGATCGACCGGGTTAAAGTTTTTCTCATTTCTGAGAAATTTGGAGCGGATAGCGGGAATCGAACCCGCACCTTAAGCTTGGAAGGCTCTTATGATACCATTTCACCATATCCGCCGAAAACTTTTACGTCTTCTATTTATTTAATGGTGGAGAGGGTTGGATTCGAACCAACGTACACATAGTGATCAGATTTACAGTCTGACGCCTTTAACCACTCGGCCACCTCTCCCATCTAATATGTTTTAACTGCGACCTTAGCTAAAACTTTTAAAGTGTTGCCTCCAACAAAAAAGACCCTGTATGTCATCAAGCTAACGTGGTAACTGTGTAACGAACAGAGGCTGTTAATTAAAATTCTAGCGGGTATATAGAGATGTCAAAGAATTCACGCAATAGCAGATTTCATCGAAAATCAGATAAAAATGATATTAAATTGGATGAAATGCGGCCAAAGGGGCAAAATAGCTTAAAAAAAGCCTATGGCATAAAAACACACAGCTCCACGACTCGACCCAGATCTCCAAATTTACTCGACCATGGTAGAGCACAAAAAAATGGCAAAGGGCATGAAGGCGGGACTGGATGGATTTGGGGAGCACATGCCTGTAAAGCTGTTTTGGCTAACCCAAGACGTACTGTTCACGAAATATTGCTAACAGAACAATCAGTCAGTCGCTATGACATACCTGAAGGAGCATGCAGACCTAAGATTGTTTTAACTCAAGCTCTTATTAAAAACATACCAAGGGATGCTGTACACCAAGGAATAGCTTTAAAAGCTGCACCACTTGAGTGGCAAGATTTAGACACCATAGCAAAAAAAGATGGAGAAGGTATTATTTTAGTACTAGATCAAATTACCGATCCACAAAACGTCGGCGCCATGCTTCGGCTATGCTCAGCATTTGATGTGAGAGCACTTGTAATGCAAACAAGAAATGCCCCTCCATTATCAGGGGCTACAGCTAAAGTAGCAGTAGGTTGCCTTGAAACGATACCTGTATGCTTAGAGGTTAACATATCAAACACTCTTGAAAGGCTTAAGAAATTTGACTGGATGATAACGGGATTAGATGGAAAAACTAATTCGGATTTAAAAACTAGTATTAAAGGTAATAAAAGAAATGTATTGGTAATGGGCACAGAAGGTAAAGGTTTAAGAGAAAGAGTAAAAAAAACATGTGATCAGTTATCAAAGATACCCATGATAAGTAACTCTATGCCAGGACATGCCGAGAGCTTAAACGTGGCAACTGCCGCTGCAATTGCATTATATGAAATTCGACGATGATATGAAGTCTGGAATTCTATATTAAATAGTTATAAACTTTTTTAGAATTGCAACGTAATTAATTTGTTAAATAAATTTAGAGTAAGAATATGCAAAACAGCTTCTTTATGAATTCTTTACATGCGGCGGGTTTAGTTTTTGGCGCGCTCATTATATTATGGGCCATCAGTTTAAGAGTTAAAGATGCGAGTTTAATAGATATATTCTGGGGCTTTGGTTTTTTATTAGTAGCAACAGCTTGCCTTTTGCTATCACAAGATAAAAACTTATATGTAAAAATTATAACTGCACTTCCAATAATTTGGGGAGCAAGACTAACTATATACCTTGCAAAACGGAATATCGGTCATGGGGAAGATAAAAGATACGTAGCGATGAGAAAGAGAGCTGAGAAGAAAGGACTATCAGAAAATAATTGGAGGCTTAGAACACTTTTTACAATCTTTTTTGGTCAAGGCTTGTTAATAATGATTGTAAGCACTCCAGTTTTGCTTGCAACGGCTCAGACTAATAACTCATCTGAACTCACGATAGGTCCATTTGTTTATATTGGAGTTCTAGTCTGGATTATAGGGTTTTTATTTGAAGCTGTTGGCGATGCGCAACTATCCGCCTTCATGAAAGAAAATAAAAATTTTAAAGGAAATATGGCTGACAAGCCCGTTTTAAGTAAAGGCCTTTGGAAATATACTCGTCACCCTAATTATTTTGGGAACGCATGCATTTGGTGGGGCATTTGGTTGGTTGCATGCAACAGCAATTTTGGTTGGATAACTATTTTATCACCCTTACTTATGACACTTCTTCTAACGCGGATATCCGGTCGAGACTTACTTGAGCGACAAATGAAGAAAAGAACAGCTTATGTAACATACATAAAGAAAACAAACAGCTTTATCCCAGGGTTTCCTAAAAGATAATTTAATCTCTCTTCATAATCTTCAAAGCTATTGTTTATACAAAAAAATATCGTAGGTTGTGAGTTATGATTTCAAAAGTTAAAATATGTGGTTTAACCTGTAAAAAAGATGTTGAAGCCGCTGTAAAGTATGGAGCTTCCTATCTCGGTTTCATAGTGGAAGCGGAATCCTCCAGAAAATTGTCTGTGGCGGAAGTTTCAAAAATAGCATTTACGGGGAACGGATCATGCCAAACAGTTGCAGTAGTGGTAGACCCCACTAATGATTTACTAGAAAATATAATTAAAAAGATGCGCCCAAGCTACATACAACTGCATGGAAATGAAAGTATAGAACGTACTTCATTCATCAAAAACAATTTTAAAACTAAAATTATTAAAGCAGTTTCAATAAATAGTAAGAAAGACTTCATAACATCCGAACAATATACTGGTCTTGTTGACATCATGCTTTATGATTCAAGGCCACCTTCAGACTCGCCACAAAGGGGTGGCCACGGCCAATCTTTTGATTGGAGCATGATATCACATGTGCCTTTACCAAAAACATGGGCATTAGCTGGAGGCTTAAATGTTTCTAATGTTGAAAATGCAGTTAATTTAACTAAAGCACCAATATTAGATGTTAGCTCTGGCCTTGAACTAACAGCAGGGCTAAAGGATCATAATAAAATCAAAGCATTTATGGATAAAATAAAAAATGGTTAATTCTGAAAATATTATAACACCAGATGAAAATGGCAGGTTTGGAGATTTTGGTGGCAGGTATGTTGCAGAAACTTTAATGCCCCCTATACTTGAGCTTGAAGCTGCTTATACAGATGCTAAAAATGATCCCGATTTCTTAACAGAGCTTGACAGTTTTTTTAATCACTATGTTGGTCGTCCTTCACCGCTTTACTATGCTGAACGTCTCACCGAATTTACAAAAGGTGCTAAAATTTATTTTAAAAGGGATGAACTAAATCACACAGGTGCTCATAAAATAAATAATTGTATGGGACAAATATTACTCGCTAAAAGAATGGGCAAAACAAGAATAATAGCAGAAACAGGTGCGGGACAACATGGTGTTGCTACCGCAACCGTAGCTGCCCGCTTTGGTCTTAAATGCATAATATATATGGGGGCGACAGACATTGTCAGACAAAAGCCAAATGTATTCAGAATGCGCTTATTAGGTGCAGAAGTTCGCTCAGTAAAAAGTGGCACAGCTACTCTTAAAGATGCAATGAATGAGGCACTACGAGATTGGGTTACCAATGTGGGTGATACTTTCTACTGTATAGGTACTGTAGCTGGACCTCATCCTTACCCCGCTATGGTAAGAGACTTTCAGGCAATAATCGGACGAGAAGCAAAAAAACAGATCCTTGAACGCGAGGGTCGGCTACCTGATGCATTGATAGCGTGTATAGGTGGAGGTTCAAACGCAATGGGGCTATTTCATGAATTTATAAATGAAAAATCGGTTCGGCTAATTGGAGTAGAGGCAGCAGGTAAAGGTGTAGAAAGCGGGCTTCATGCCGCATCATTAACTGGAGGTTCTCCAGGAATACTTCATGGTAATAGAACTTACCTTCTACAAAATAAAGATGGTCAAATTACAGATGCTCATAGTATTTCAGCTGGATTAGATTACCCCGGTATTGGCCCAGAACACGCTTATTTGCATGATATTGGAAGAGCCGAATATTTATCGGCAACTGATGATGAAGCACTTCATTGGTTTCAAGAGTGTGCACGATTAGAGGGAATCTTGCCCGCACTAGAGCCAAGTCATGCAATTCCACGAACCGTGGAAATAGCTAAGGAAATTGGCCAAGGTGGTATCATTATAATGAATATGTGTGGGCGTGGAGATAAAGACGTATTTACAATAGCCGATGCATTAGGCGAGCATATAAGTGAAGGCACTGAAGGATAAGTTCAGAAAGACTATAGATCCTAAAATTTTAGAAATAACTGTTAAAATAGAATGAACAAGGCTCACCATGACCACCAGAATAAATGAAACGTTTAAAAACCTTAAACAAAAAAATTCTAAAGCCTTTGTAGCATATATTATGGGCGGTGACCCTAATAGAAAAGTATCACAAAGGATGTTAAATGCATTGCCTGGTAATGGCGTTGATATAATTGAGTTAGGCATGCCTTTTACTGATCCAGCTGCTGATGGACCAATTATTGAAGAGGCAGGACTTCGATCACTCAAGGCAGGTACTAAATTATCAACCATTTTTGAAATGGCTAGCGAATTTCGTACAATAAATACAACCACCCCGATTATTATTATGGGCTATTGCAATCCAGTTCACCATATGGGGTATAATTTATTTGCTGAAAAAACTAAAGCATCCGGAATTGATGGAGCAATAATAGTTGACCTGCCGCCTGAAGAAGACAAAGAATTACGCGAAGCATTCAATCTAAATGACCTTGCATTAATTCGTCTAGCAACACCCAATACAGATGAAAACCGCCTTTCTCGGGTAGTATCTGGTACTAAAGGGTTTGTTTATTATGTTTCTATGACAGGAATTACAGGAGCATCATCCGACAGAATTAATTCTGTTCCTGAGCAAGTAAAAAAAATCAGACAAGCTAGTAAGCTGCCAGTTGTAGTTGGATTTGGAGTTAAAACTCCAGATAATGCCAACAAAATTGTACAGGATGCTGATGGTGTTGTAGTAGGGTCAGCAATTGTAAAAGAGTTAAATGAAAAAGGCATAGAACCTGCTTTAGAGTTAGTTAAAGCTCTAGCAAAGGCAGTGCATAAATAATTTCTTTAAATACAATTTAATACTCTGTTGCAAAATTAATTATTTCAAGTATCTTTAAACCAATTTAAAACCCAAGCATACATTCAGAAATACTGAGATGTTATGAGGATAAAGTAAATGATAACACTGCTATCGCCTGCAAAAAAATTAAATCTCAGCTCTCCCAAACCTGGATTAAGCACTACACAGCCAATTTTTAATTTAGAAACAATTGAGCTCACCAAAGTAGTAAAAAAGCAATCAGTAGAAGACCTCAAAAAACTTATGCATTTAAGTGATAACTTAGCACAACTAAACGCAGATCGCTTTAAAGCCTTTAACCTAGACGGTTTTAGTAATAGTTCAAAGCCGGCAGGCCTAACATTTGATGGAAATGTATATTGGGGACTGCAAGCTAACAGCTTAAATGAAAATGATTTAAATTATGCCCAAATTCACCTTAGGATATTATCTGGATTATACGGTATTTTAAAACCACTAGACCTTATACAGCCTTACCGTTTAGAAATGGGAACAAAGTTGAAAACAAAACGCGGAAATTCTCTATATGAATTTTGGGGCAATAAAATAGCAAATTCACTCAATGCTGACCTTTGCAATCACACCGAAAAAACGATAGTCAATTTAGCTTCAAATGAATACTTTAAAGCTATAGATAAAGATACATTAGAGACTAAAGTCGTATCTGCTAAGTTTCTGAATATTAAAGACGGTCAAGCTAAAAACATAATGTATTATGCTAAATTTGGACGAGGATTAATGGCTCGGTGGATAATACAAAATAAGGTTAATTCCGTTGAAGACCTTAAACAATTTAATCTTGATGACTATAAATACGATTTAAACCTTTCGAATGAGCTTGAATTCGTGTTCACTCGTCAACAACCAGTGAAATAATTTGCCTCTTAATTGTGCTTTTTTTAAAAATTGTATAAAAAAATGCACATAAAAACATATTTATGAAATTTTTATGAATTGACAGCCAAGCTTGTTGACATTTTTTAATTCAGATTTGAATGTTAAAATGTAGACATAATTCTACAAAATTTTTCATAGGGGAGAAATATGAAAAAATTTACAATTTTAAGTTCTTTAATTTTTACAATAGGCCTATCAACTGCTGCAACTTCTGCTGATCACAAAGGTCCTAATATAGGAGCGCTTGAGGGTTATTTCTGTAATTTAAAAGATGATAAAAGTATGAGCGATGTGATGGCAGTATCAAAAGAGTGGAGTGAATGGGTAGGTCCAAATACAACAGCAAAATATAATGCCTGGGTACTTGAGCCGCATACTAGTAACAAAGAAGATTTTCCTTTTGATTACTTTTGGCTTGGTGTCACTGACTCCCATGAAGAAATGGGAACAGCTCAAGATGAATGGATGAGTAAAGGATCTGATTTATCAAAAAAATGGGATGAAATTGAGACCTGTGGATCCCACCAGCTGATGTCAGGTATTATTGCACGTCCATTTAATGCAGAAACAACCAAGGCGATTGTACAAATCAATGGATGCAAGTTCAATGACGATAAAGGGCTAAGCGATTTAATGATGGCCGATGCAGCATGGAACAAAAAAATGGATGAGGCAGATATGCCAGGCGGTATTTTCCGTTGGATCCCAGAAGCGGGTGGTGCAAGAGATGGCGATATGGATGTTTATAACATTTATATAACTAATAGCTTAGCAGAACGCGGTAAAGCTCATGATATGGTATTACATGATGGCGGTGCAAGTCTTAATGCTACTTACGGCTCAGTTATGACCTGTGATATGCCTCGTATATACACGTCTACTTATGTAGGTGGTAAAAACCCTAAGTAAGCCCTAACGATAACAAATAATTAACCGCACATTTTACTATGTGCGGTTTTTTTATGCAGGATTAACTTAAATATTAAGTTTTGCTAACTAAATTAGAGAAATAGTAAGCTAATTATAGCATTAACTCGGAGACAGAGTTGTCAAAAGAATTCATTAACTGCACTGGTATTGTTTGTTTCAAAGATGACGAAGTACTCCTTATAAAAAGAGGCAATCCACCCCGCAAAGGTGAATGGTCCATTCCAGGTGGAAAAATAGAATTTGGCGAGTCAGAAATAGATGCCGCGTTAAGAGAACTTAGTGAAGAAACTGGAATTAAAGCGTCTATAGAGAAAAAAATAAATCAAGTAGAAGTGAATTTTGAAGGCTTTAACTACATTCTCCATAACTACAAAGCTGTATGGGTTTCAGGAAAACCAATCCCCGGAAGTGATGCATTGGATGCAAAATTTATAAAACTTAATAAACTTAAAAAATATAAACTCTGGAAAAAAACTCAGGAAACTATTAATGCAGGACACAATGACAAACAGTTGCCACAATCAAATTAGAAAGCTAAGTTTATATTGATGACAGATAAAATTATTATAAGGCGTCCCGATGATTGGCACGTACATTTGAGGGATGGCCCAATGTTATCTCAGATCGTAAATTTTACAGCAAAGCAATTCAAACGAGCTATAATAATGCCGAACCTAACTCCTCCAGTAATAACTGCTGAAAAAGGAATGAAATATAGAGAAAGTATACTTAAGTCCGTTGATCCAAGTTTGGGTTTCACTCCATTGATGGTATGCTATTTAACAGATGATATTGATAAAGATGAAGTAAGAATCGGCTATAATGAGGGTATTTTTACAGCTGCGAAACTGTATCCAGCGAACGCAACAACAAATTCCTCTATGGGCGTAACGGATGTTAGAAATATATACCCTACCCTGGAGTTGATGCAAAAAATTGGAATGCCATTATTATTGCACGGCGAAGTAACCCAAAAGCATGTTGATATATTTGACCGTGAGGCTATTTTCATTGATGAAGTTCTTAAATCTCTTATAAAAGACTTTCCGTCACTAAAAATAGTTTTTGAACACATATCTACCTCTGAGGCGGCAGATTTTGTTTTTGAATCAAACAATAATATAGCGGCTACAATTACTCCTCACCACCTTGAACTAAACCGTAATGCAATTTTCGAAGGCGGTATACGCCCTCACAATTATTGCTTACCAATAGTTAAACGTGAAAAGCATCGTGTTGCACTCAGAAAAGCAGCTGTTTCTGGGTCTTCTAAGTTTTTTCTTGGTACTGACTCAGCACCCCACTCAAAAGATGCAAAGGAAAGTGCTTGTGGTTGTGCTGGTCTATTTAACGCTCCTTTTGCAATGGAGGCTTATGCTAAAATATTTGACGAAGAAAACTCCTTAGACAAACTTGAAGCTTTTAGTTCAGAATTTGGCCCGCAATTTTATGGTTTGCCTCTAAATGAAGAAAAAGTAATGCTGGAACGCACGAATACAGCTGTACCTGCGGAAATTGATATAATGAATAAAACGATAGTACCTTTTCACAGTGGCAACAATATACCTTGGAAATTTAGTAGGCTTTAAATCTACCTTGGAAGATACCTAACTGGTAAAGATCCTATTCTACCATTCCTGTCTATCATTATTTCTAAATTTCCAGGTTTTTTATTAGAATTTAACAAAGATAAAACTTGTTGAGTAGATGTGACAGTTTCTTTACCTAGGCTAACAATAAAATCTCCAGTACGAAATCTGTTATAAGCCGCCACCGAACCTCTTTCAACGCTCAGCACCATAACTCCTCTTATAAATGGATCAAAACCAAGTTCTTCACCCAAAGCTGGTGACATATTAACTATTATTGCTCCATCAAGAGCATGATAACCCTTGAGATTTTTCTGATCTCTCTTAGGTAGCTCTTTTGGTGTATCAACTAAAACATTGAGTGATTTTTCAGTACCATCACGCCATAATTTTACGTTAACCTTTTGACCGGGTTTTAATGTAGCAAGCTTAAACCGAAGACCACTATCATCATTAATTTTGGTATCAGCGATCGATAATATTACATCTCCTCGCTCCAAACCAGCATAATCTGCAGGTCCGGATGGGTATATATCATTTATCACAGTACCTCTGGACCTATCTAACCCCAAAGCTGAAGCCATAATGGAGTCTACAGCATTAGTTCTTGCACCTATCCAAGGGCGAACAATTCTACCCTCTGATATAGCACTATCGACGGCGCGTGAAACAAGTTCTGCAGGTATTGCAAATCCAATACCATTAGATCCGCCTGATCGTGAGAATATTGCAGTATTTACTCCAATTAATTCACCTGCTAAATTTACCAGTGCACCTCCAGAATTTCCTGGATTTACAGCAGCATCAGTCTGAATAAATGAAGATGTATCTGTTACATTTGTGCGGCCCAAAGCAGATATTATACCACTAGTAACAGTTTGGCCTACACCAAAAGGGTTTCCAATTGCTAGTACAATATCTCCAATTTCCAAGCTATTATCCTTTTGAACAACTAAGCTAGGTAAAATCTCTTCACCAACATTTATTTTTAAAACTGCTAGATCAATATCTTCGTCTTGAGCTAAAACAACAGCTTGAAATTCGCGTCTATCATTGAGGACAATCTTTAATTCCTCAGCTCCCTTAACCACATGAGCGTTAGTGACTATAACTCCCGTGCCACGAACTATAACACCTGAACCTAAAGAGCTTTCAGTGCGTTCTTGTGGCGCTCTTCGCATCCCAAACATTTGATCAAAAAACGACGATCCTTGGCGCGATACTGTCCTTGATGTAAAAACATTAACAACCGCAGGAGAAGTTAACTTTACTACAGGAGAATATGACAGTTCAACTTGCAGACTTGAACTAGGAACTATTTTATCTACACCAGGAGCAACATACAGCAACTCTTGAGACGAAACACCAAATGAAAACAGAAAAAAAGAAATAATGTATGTATTAATAAATAGGTTTTTCATTTTAATAATGATAATTGTTATTTATTAAAATTACCATAATTAAGTAAAAAAGTCATTTTTTTTTATAAAATACGATTAAATAACCAAGAATAAATACTGGACATACCCTTAATTCCTTTTATGTGAACATTGAATTCTTGATAAAAAGGCTTAGCATAATGGTTTCACTAGAAAATTCAGAATTGAAGAATAACGATAACAGTGAACTTGATAGCCCAAGCATAGGTTTTGTATCTCTAGGCTGCCCCAAAGCAATGGTTGACTCAGAAAGAATTATCACCCTTTTAAGGGCAGACGGCTACAAAATAGGTAGCACATACAATGATTCTGATGCAATCATTGTTAATACATGTGGTTTCTTAAATTCGGCAAAAGCAGATAGTCTCTCTGCAATTGATGAAGCACTATATGAAAATGGACGTGTAATTGTAACTGGGTGTATGGGCAACGACCCCATTATTAAAGAACAATTTCCTAAAGTTCTATCTGTAACAGGACCTCAACAATACGATGATGTAGTTCGAGCGGTAAGGAAAGCAGCACCCATTACAGGAAATAAATTTAGGGATTTAATTCCATATGAACGCTCACGAATAACCCCTAAGCACTACGCATATTTAAAAATTTCCGAGGGATGCAATAACAAATGCACATTCTGCATTATACCAGATCTAAGAGGAAGTCTTGATAGCATAGATATTACAAACGTTATGAAAGATGCAGAGAAATTGGTTAATTCAGGGGTAAAAGAACTAATAATTATTAGCCAGGATACCTCGGCTTATGGCCTAGATATAAATTATAAGGAAGGCACTTGGCGAAACGAAACATATAAATCAAATTTGTTCGACCTAACTCAAGCACTCAGTAAATTAGGCATTTGGGTAAGGATGCAGTATGTTTATCCTTATCCCCACGTAGATAAAATCATTCAAAATATGGCTGATGGAGGCATTCTTCCGTACATTGATGTTCCCTTTCAACATGCAAGCCCATCGGTGCTTAAAAGAATGAAACGTCCTGCAAACCAGCATAAACTTATGGAACGCATAAAGTCATGGAGGAAAATATGTCCAAACATAACGATTCGTTCTTCATTTATAGTTGGCTTTCCGGGAGAAACAGAAGAAGACTTTGAAATACTTATTAATTTTTTAAAAGAAGCTAGGTTAGGTCGCGTAGGTGCTTTTAAATATGAAAATGTAGATGGGGCTCAAGCTTTTGAATTTAAAAATCAAATACCTCAGAATATAATTGATGATAGATATGAAAGGCTAATGGAAACCCAACAAAAAATTAGTTATGAACTTATGAATGCAAAAATCGGGGAAACTCATGATGTAATTATTGATGAAGTTGATGAGGACGGAGCTTTTGGGCGTACAATGGCGGATGCACCAGAAATAGATGGCTGTGTATTTCTCAATGGAGATACTGAAGTAAAAGTAGGTGATATAGTTTCCGTCAAGATAAAATATACTGATGAATATGATATGTGGGGAATACGCGAATAAGGATACTCAATAACTTATTATAATTGTAACTTTTACACGCCTGCAAAAAAGTAAAAAAATATATACAGTTATTAACGAAATAATTGATTGACTTCGAGTGCTTAAATCCATAAATGAGCGCAAATTAATATAATAATTAAGTTACATCTAGAAGACCAACTATGCCAACTATTCAACAGTTAATACGTAAACCACGTCAGCCAAAAAAACGCGGAACAAAAAATCCTGCTCTTCAGGCTAATCCTCAAAAGCGTGGCGTTTGCACAAGAGTTTATACAACAACTCCTCGTAAACCTAACTCCGCCCTAAGAAAAGTTGCTCGTGTACGGCTTACCAACGGATATACAGTTGCAAGTTATATTCCAGGTGAAGGTCATAATTTACAAGAACACAGTGTAGTTCTCGTAAGAGGCGGAGGACCACGCGACTTACCAGGTGTTAGATATACAATAGTCCGTGGTAGCCTTGACGCTCAACCAGTAAAAGACCGTAAAACAAAACGTTCTAAATATGGCGCCAAAAGACCTAAGTAAAAATACGTTTACTTTATTCCTAATACTCAGAATATCTCTGAAATACATGATTCTTTGATGTAAGAATCGGCACACTCTTTTGTAGATGCCAAGTACTCCCTCAACGTAACCTTTCGATCATTGAGATAAGATGTGTCTAAAAAATTATTCAAATACTCTTTGCTAATGCTTTTTGCTGCAGCAATACAGTGCTTTAGGTACACCTCAGCTGGCAAATCATTTCTATTCCAAAATGTTTTGACACCATAATGACCCATTAAAGACTGAATATCTAAATAATCCATATGCGGTAGCTTTATTTTACTATCCAAGCCCTCAAAACACATAATAGCGCTTAGAACTTCTTCTGAGTCCCTCACATAAGCCTGCACTTCGTGGAATACATATCTAAATTCATGTTTTTCAAAAGTATTGAAATCCTTTTCATCAAGCTGGAATGCTAAAGCATACATAGTTGTATCTGGGTGAATTATAGCAGAGGCATGTGATACGCACTTATCCTTTGCATTTACTAAGCCTTTATCAACTGACAGTGTCCCGTATGAATTAAAGCATCGTGCATAACCAAAGAGTTTAACTTGAGTAATTTTTCTCACATTTGGAAAAAGCCTACCTATACTGATTTCTGATAATAATGATGCATAACCAATTACAAATTTCATATTTTATCAAATTTCGTGCATCTATAGTACTCCAACATAATACTGATTGGCGCAATACTAATGTATTGTAAATTCATATTTCGAGTTAAAAAGAAAGTGGTGCGGGTGAAAGGACTTGAACCTTCACATCTCTCGATACCAGAACCTAAATCTGGCGCGTCTACCAATTTCGCCACACCCGCACAGGAGTAACAATTTCCAGAGGCGTATGCTTTGATTTTAAATAAAAATCAAGCCGATTATTAGCTCTTTTTTGCTGTCATTGGGGCTTTTAATAGCGACCATGAAGCAGCAAAAAGACCAGAAATTATATTTGCCATTGCCATGCCAAAAAATGCACCCCTTAAACCATCTAAATGAACACCAATATATATAAATAGAACATAAAGAATTAAAGATCTGATAATTGTATAAACTAGTCCATAAATTGGTCGACCCAAGGCATTAAACCCTGCAGCACTTATAAAAACAAATCCGTAGGCAAATATAGTTATTGGAACGATATAAAAATAAGAAATAGTTTTCGATACTACTTCTGGATCATTAGAGAATATATTTGCAATATCTACTGCAAATAAGGCTAGAATAACTGCCATAAAGGTACTCCAAAAAATACAAATCCAATAACAAAAAACAAAAGCTGAGCGAACTCGTTTTGTATATCCTGCACCACCATTTTGGCCAGTTATGGCCCCAACGCATGCAGACAAAGCATACAATAAACCAACGGATATTAACTCAGCACGGCTTGCTACTGTAAAGGCTGCTAAGTCTGCTGTAGTTAATGTATTGCTTATTATTAGAACAGCTATCCATGCTGAAACGGGTACAATAGCATTTGTACCAGCTGCAGGTATGGCAACGCGTCCAATTATACTCCAAGCTCTTGCAACCGACCCCTTTGTCATATTAGCAAAGGTTATAGCCTTTCTATGGTATAGAATAACATATAAACCAAACAGTGCCGCTATCACATTTCCTACTACCGTGGCTAATGCAGCGCCTTGAACCTCCAACCGAGGAAAAGGACCCCAGCCAAATATTAGAAATGGGTCAAGTATAATATTTATAACAGCGCCGGTTATCATTATAGAGCTTGGTAAAAGAGCTTCTCCTCCCGCACGTAGTATATTATTACTCATCATAGCAACTGATACTATAGCCAAACCAGGAAGAGATATTACCAGGTAGTCCCTTGCCATTTTTAGTACTTCACTACTTTCATTTGTAAGACCAAGGAGTAGTGGCATTAATAAGTATAAAAAACTTATTAAGCAGGTCATTATTAGTAATCCAAACATTATTGCTGCAGCTCCATGACGCTTAGCTTTTTGATAATCACCTTGACCGAGAGCACGTGAAATAGCGGACATTGTCCCTGCCCCCAAACCTATATTTACAGAATTACCTACAAAAGTAATTGGAAATGCAACACCTAGAGCAGCTAACGCAAAACGGCCCAAATTAGGTCTTTCCACATCAATTAAATTTCCTAAATATATGGTATCGACAATACCAGTTGAAATAAGCGCTATTACAGCAATAGAAAATGGCCCAAGCATGCGTAAAACATGTTTGGATACACTACCTTCTGTTAGATTAACTATGGCGCCAGAAGCCACTAATCATCACGATGCGAAGGGGCAAAAGCAGCCAAAGTTGCCATCTGTACTACCTCAGAGGCAGTCGCTCCTAAAGGGCAAATTTGAACAGGCTTTTCAAGACCCGTCAAAAATGGACCCAAAACAGTAGCACCCCCTACTGTATCCAGTAATTTGGTAGAAATAGAGGCAGAATGAATGGCAGGCATTATTAATATATTTGCTGAACCTGTTAACCTTGAGAAAGGGTAAGTAAGGGTGTGCAAAGGGTCTAAAGCAACATCAGCCGCAAGATCACCTTCATATTCAAAATTAGTATTACGATCATCAAGTATTTCCACAGCCTTTCGTACTCTTAGCATGCGCTCACCTACTGGGTTTCCAAAGGTTGAGTAAGATAAAAATGCTACTCTGGGTTCGAACCCAAATTGAAGAGCAAAACTAGCTGTTGTTTCAGCGATATCTGCTAAGTCTTCTGCAGAGGGAAATTCAGTTATATTAGTGTCTGCAATAAACAATGTTCTGCTTTTATTTACAACTATAGAAACTCCCATTGTACGCTCATTTTCGACATGATTTAGTACTAATCTAACATCCCTTAAAGCAATATCATAGCTTCTGGTGACACCTGTTACCATACCATCTGCCAAACCGTGATGAAGCATTAAAGCAGAAAAAACATTTCTATCATTATTTACTAATCTCTGAGCATCACGGCGCAGGAAACCCTTTCGCTGTAGACGGCTATAGAGATACTCTGTAAATTCTGCATTTCTATCAAAAAGCCTTGCGTTCAGTATGGTATAGTTTTCTGGCTTTTCAATACCCAGTAGCTTCATATTATCATAGATAGGCTTTTCGCGGCCGATCAAAATTGCCTTTCCTAAACCACGTTGTTGGAAAGATTGAGCTGCCCTAATAACAGCTGGTTCTTCACCTTCCGCAAAAACTATTGTTTTTGGGTTTTGCACAACAGAACCCGTAATTCCTTGAAGTATAGCCGCTGTTGGATCTTGTCGTTGTGCTAAAGACTTTTTATAAACATCCATGTTATCAATTTGTCTACGTGCAACACCAGTATCCATAGCAGCTTGAGCAACATAAGGAGGTATCTCAGATATCAAACGCGGGTCAAAGGGCGCAGGAATAATATATTCAGGCCCATATTTAGGTCTTTGTCCATGATAAGCCGCAGCAACTTCTTCAGGAACATCCTGTCTGGCAAGGTCAGCAAGTGCATGTGCACAAGCAAGCTTCATTTCTTCATTTACATTACGGGCTCTTACATCAAGAGCGCCTCTAAAAATATATGGAAAGCCAAGAACATTGTTTACCTGATTTGGGTAATCAGACCTTCCTGTGGCAATAATTGCATCACTTCGTACTTCTTTTATTTGTTCTGGAGTAATTTCAGGGTCAGGGTTTGCCATTGCAAAAATAATAGGCTGGTCATTCATTGACCGAATCATATCTTGAGTTACGATGCCTGCAATAGAAAGGCCAAGAAAAACATCAGCTCCCGACATGGCTTCCTCTAGTGTGCGAAGACTAGTATCTACTGCATGGGGAGCTTTCCACTGGTCCATAGCATCTTGACGGCCCTGATAAATTACCCCCTTGCTATCAAGTACGATAGCATTTTCATTCTTTACCCCAAGGCGTTTAATTAAACCTAATACAGATAAACCTGCTGCACCAGCCCCAGAGAGTACAACCTTCATATCTTCAAATTTTCTACCAGTCAGATGCGCTGCATTTATGAGTCCTGCGGTTGCGATAATAGCAGTTCCATGTTGATCATCATGAAAGACTGGAATATCAAGTCTTTCACGTAACTCCTGTTCAATAATAAAGCATTCTGGGGACCCTATATCTTCAAGGTTAATACCCCCAAAAGTATTTCCAAATCTTTGAACGCATTCAATAAATTTCTCTGCATCTTCTTCTTCAATTTCGATATCGAAACTATCAATATCGGCAAATCTTTTAAATAAAACTGACTTACCTTCCATAACGGGCTTTGATGCCATAGCACCCAAATTACCTAATCCTAGTATTGCTGTACCATTTGAAATAACAGCAACCATATTTCCCTTAGAAGTATAGTCATATACTAAGTCTGGGTCCCTAGCGATTTCTTCAACTGGGACTGCCACACCGGGGGAGTATGCAAGAGATAAATCTCTTTGAGTTGCCATTGGCTTAGTAGGAAGCAAGGATAACTTTCCTGGAACAGGAAGAGAATGAAAATCTAATGCCTGCTGGTCAGTTATATACGTTTTATTTGGTGGACGAACTTCAAGCTTAGCCACGGTGCACTCCTATTTTTATTTGACTTCTTTAACCATAAAAATCAAAGGTTCATAGGCTTAATGACATGCGAAACCAAATTTATTAGTATTAAATGTGCTCAAAATTTAATCGCAGTCAAATCATGAAGCATAAAAAAGGTGCAAATATATCCTTTCATTACAGAAATATAAAAATAGAAAACACCGGACTCGACTCTGTGTGAGAGATTGAACAATGTAAATAAAACCACGTGCTAACCACTTAATAAGCTTAGGAGACTAAAATGAAAAAAATAGAAGCAGTAATAAAACCTTTCAAACTAGATGAAGTTAAAGAAGCGCTACAAGGAGTAGGATTACAAGGTATGACTGTGGTTGAAGCCAAAGGGTTTGGACGTCAAAAGGGTCATACAGAATTATATCGTGGTGCTGAATATGTGGTTGATTTTTTACCAAAGCTTAAGTTGGAGTTAGTCGTATCGGATGATCAAGTAGAAGCAGCTTTAGAAGCCATTCAAACTGCAGCAAAAACAGGCAAAATTGGAGATGGTAAAATATTTGTATCAGACGTATCACAAGCCATCAGAATCAGAACTGGCGAATCAGGTGATTCTGCTCTTTAAAAAAAACAGACAATAAAGAAAGCTCTTTAAAGTATAACAATAAAAAAAGGGAAAGGACATAAAATGTCAGATAAACTACTTAAAAAGATTAAAGACGAAGATATCAAATTTGTTGATTTACGTTTTACTGATCCCAAAGGGAAAATGCAGCATGTTACTTTTCACAGCGATTTAGTTGATGAGGATTTGTTCAAAGATGGAACCATGTTCGACGGATCATCGATTGGTGGCTGGAAAGATATTAATGAATCAGACATGGTACTATTACCTGATGCTGAAACAGCTCAAATGGATCCATTCTACCAACAAGACACACTTGCTGTATTTTGTGATATATTAGAACCAGATACTGGTGAGTCATACAACAGAGATCCAAGAGGAACTGCGAAAGCAGCAGAAGCATACATGCGTTCAGCTAAAGTGGGAGACGATGTTTTCTTTGGACCTGAAGCTGAGTTTTTTGTTTTTGACGATGTCCGCTGGGATACTAACGCAAATAAAACGGGTTACGAAATAGATTCAACTGAACTACCAGCAAATACAGGTAGATCATATCAAGGTGGAAATATGGGGCACAGACCTGGACCTAAGGGCGGGTACTTTCCTGTTCCACCTGTGGATAGCCTACAAGATATGCGCTCCGAAATGCTTTCCGTGATGGAAGAACTAAACCTTCGTCCAGAGAAACATCATCATGAGGTTGCGCCTGCTCAACATGAATTAGGAATGAAATTTGATACTCTCCTTAAAATGGGTGACAATATGCAATTGTATAAATACATTGTTCACAATGTGGCTCATGCTTACGGTAAAACAGCAACTTTTATGCCAAAGCCCATGTGGAATGACAACGGAACAGGTATGCATGTCCATATGTCGATATGGAAAGATGGTAAACCAACTTTCGCGGGTGATGAATATGCAGGGCTATCAAAGTCATGCTTACACTATATTGGTGGTATTATTAAGCACTCAAAAGCAATTAATGCATTTTCAAACGCATCAACTAATTCTTATAAAAGACTTGTTCCAGGGTTTGAAGCTCCTGTAATGCTTGCTTATTCAAGTCGAAACCGGTCAGCCTCAATCAGAATACCATGGACTGCATCCCGAAACGGCAAGCGGCTTGAAGTAAGATATCCTGACCCAGCCGGAAACCCATACTTAACTTACACAGCTCTTCTTATGGCTGGTCTAGATGGAATAAAGAATAAAATCGATCCAGGTGAAGCAATGGATATCGATCTTTATGAATTATCACCTGAAGAAGCTAAAGATATTCCTCAAGTATGTGGTTCATTACGAGAAGCGTTAGAATCACTAGACTCAGATCGTGACTTCCTAAAGGCAGGGAATGTTTTTGATGACGACCAAATAGATGCCTACATAAATTTAAAAATGGAAGAAGTCCATCGTGTGGCTATGCACCCGAATCCAGTAGAATTCGATCTTTATTATAAGTGCTAACATATATAAATATAACTTGATTAAAGCCGCCAATAGGCGGCTTTTTTGTTTTTTAATCGCTTTTAAAATCTTATGCAATTAAGTAAGTTTGTATAAATCAAAAGTGATTCATGAAAAAATATGAAAATTAAACGTCATTATACAAAACAGGGTGAATGTCCTTACAGTTCCATAGGCTTTAAAAAAGTTACAAGTGAACTACGAAGTTTAAGCGGTATTAAATCTTCCAATGATATAGAATTTTTAGCTCCAGAAAATTGGTCTCAGGTAGCATGCGATATTCTCGCACAAAAATACTTACGTAAAGCTAGCATATCATCAAATTTAAAAGCAATTAAAGAAGATGGAATACCAAGTTGGTTATATAGACACGAACCTGATAATAATAACTTAAAAAAAAGAAAAAATATAGTAACGGGCGAAACTGATTCTAGAAAAGTTTTTGATAGAATGGCTGGTTGTTGGACATATTGGGGATGGAAAGGTGGATACTTTACTAAAGAACAAGACGCTCAAGTATTTTATGATGAAATTAGGTACATGCTCGCCTCACAAATAGCAGCTCCAAATTCACCTCAATGGTTTAATACAGGTCTTCATTGGGCATATGGAATTAAAGGAACTCCTCAAGGGCATAGTTTTATAAATTATAAAACAGGGCAAGTAGAAACATCAAAAGATGCTTATGAGCATCCACAGCCACACGCATGTTTCATACAATCCGTAAATGACGATTTACTTGGCAAAGATGGTATAATGGATTTATGGACCAAGGAAGCTCGATTATTTAAATATGGGTCAGGGACTGGATCTAATTTTTCTAATATAAGAGCAAAAGGTGAAACCCTTTCAGGAGGGGGCCAGTCATCTGGTCTTATGAGTTTTTTAAAAGTCGGTGATGTATCAGCCGGAGCAATTAAATCAGGCGGTACTACGCGTCGAGCGGCAAAAATGGTCATTGTTGATATTGATCACCCAGACATAGAAGAATTCATTAACTGGAAAACTGAAGAAGAAATGAAAGTAGCTGCCTTGGTGGCTGGCTCAAAAGTTTTAAAAACTAATTTAAATGCCATTTTAAACTCATGTATTAATTGCTCGGGCTCTGAAGAAGAATGTTTTGATGTATTAGAAAATGCTTCATTAAAAAGAGAAATAAAAAATGCCCGAAGTAATGGAGTTCCCGACGGTGCTATACAAAGAGTATTACACCTTGCTAGACAAGGTATTGATGTAATTGAAATACAAGATCTTGATGCAGACTGGGATAGTGAAGCATATAGGACTGTAACAGGTCAAAATGCAAATAATTCAATTCGTATACCAGATGTTTTTTTTAAAGCATTAGAAAATAATGAAACTTGGGACTTAATAAGAAGAACTGATGGAGCGATTGCAAAGAGTGTCTCTGCTCGTTCCTTATGGCAAGAGATATCTAAGGCAGCATGGTCATCAGCAGATCCAGGAATTCAATATAAAGACACAATAAATGCATGGAATACATGTTCTAATGATGGAGAAATCGTTGCCTCAAATCCATGTTCTGAGTATATGTTTCTGAATGATACAGCTTGTAATCTAGCATCATTAAACTTAATTAAATTTTGCAATCAAAATAATAAATTTGATACTATATCATTAGAGTATGCATCACGTTTATGGACTATTGTTTTAGAAATATCAGTAATGATGGCTCAATATCCATCAAAAGAAATTGCCAATCGGTCTTATCAATATAGAACATTAGGGTTAGGCTACGCGAATTTAGGTGGGCTCTTAATGTCATGCGGAATCGCCTACGGCAGCAATGAAGGAAGATCAGCTGCAGCAGCGATTGCAGCCATACTCACGGGTTCAGCCTATCTAACCTCTGCGGAAATGGCAGAAAGTATGGGCCCATTTCCAAGGTTTAAACATAACTCCGAAGTGATGATTAGAGTTATACAAAACCATCGACGGGCTGCTGAGGGACGCATTGCTTATGATGGATTATCATATCAACCAATGCCACTTAACAGGTCAGAGTGTCCATTTGACGGCTTATGTCAAAGAGCAGTGAAAATTTGGACAAAAGCTGAAAAACTTGGCTCCTTATATGGATTTAGAAATGCACAAGTTTCAGTTATAGCACCCACAGGTACAATAGGCCTTTTAATGGATTGCGACACCACTGGTATTGAGCCCGATTTTGCATTGGTAAAGTTCAAAAAATTAGCTGGCGGTGGTCATTTTAAAATAATTAATAATTCAGTTCCAAGAGCATTAACTTCTTTAGGTTACTCAAAAAAGAACATAAAGGAAATTGTATCTTATGCTCTTGGGCATGGAACATTAAAAGGGGCTAGTGGAGTTAATCATGATACTCTTAAAAAGAAAGGATTTAGCGCTTACGAGTTAAATCAAATAGAAAATCTATTACCGGAAGCTTTTGACATACGTTACGCATTCAGTCGCTGGACATTAGGAGATGATTTTTGTCGTGATGTCCTGGGTCTTACAGATGAAGTATTAAGAGAAAGTGGCTCAGACCTATTACCTGCATTAGGTTTCAATATGGATGATATTACAGCAGCAAATATTTATTGTTCAGGAGCAATGACGCTTGAAGGCGCACCTCACCTACTCGCAGAACATCTTCCAATATTTGATTGTGCAACCCCTTGTGGAATTATAGGGACTAGATCACTTCAATATGAAAGTCATATCTTAATGATGGCAGCTGCACAGCCTTTTATCTCTGGCGCAATTTCTAAAACAGTTAACATGCCTGCGGATTCGACAATTGATGAATGCTCAAAAGTTTATCAGCAAGCTCATGGCCTGGGAATAAAAGCTATCGCTATATATAGAGATGGATCCAAACTATCGCAACCACTGAACTCAGCAATATTTAGCCAAGATGAAATGGAAGAATTGGATGAAACATTAAATAAACCAAATCATGAACAAGCTTTTATGGCTTCAAAGAGGATTGTAGAAAAAATAGTAGAAAGAATTATTGAAAAACCTATAAAACGTGAGCGCCTTCCTGATCGACGGACGGGATATATACAAAAGGCCACGGTAGGTGGACATAAAGTTTATCTCCATACTGGAGAATTTGAGGATGGAAGCTTAGGTGAAATTTTTATTGACATGCACAAAGAAGGAGCAGCTTTCAGAAGTTTAATGAATAATTTTGCTATTGCAATATCGATAGGTCTTCAATACGGCGTTCCATTAGAAGAATTTGTAGAAGCATATACTTTTACGCGTTTTGAGCCAAACGGACCTGTTCAAGGTAATGATAGAATTAAATTTGCCAATTCCATTCTTGATTATATTTTTCGAGAACTAGGTATTTCCTATTTAGGATGGGAAGATTTAGCACATGTAGATCCAAATAGTGGAGCAGGTGACCAACTTGGTCTTGGTGCCGATGAACGACATGCAAATGAGGAAAACATAGAAAATCAATTAGCACTTCCCGTTTACTCTAAAGGTTTCAATCGCGAGGGTATAAATGATGATGATGATGACAATATAGTTCCATTTACATTCATTAAAGCAAATAATATGGATCTTACTGATACGCAAAAAGAAGAAGAAATTCTCGATGTGGATATTGAACTATCCGATAATCAGAAAATGAAGAGTCCTCTTAACAATTTACACAATACCTCGAATGAAAAAATTTCTCGTTTTCGTGGATATACTGGTGATCCATGTGACGAATGTGGGCATTTTACTTTAATTAGGAATGGTACTTGCCAAAAATGTGATAGCTGTGGCTATACAACAGGGTGCTCATAAAAATTCATTCATTTTTCTGAAACATTACAATAAATTTAATCGCCAGGGCTATATTAATGGTATATATCCGTTTTCTATAATGATGAGATATATAAAAATTATAACTTTTTTGGGCTTAATAATAGCCTTAAATGCTCCCGCTCAATCACAAATACGCGTTGATAGAAGAATACAAATAACTTCAGGGTCTTGTGACCAGTGTGATTTATCAAACGTAAGACTGAATGGATTAAAACTTAATAATGCGAATTTCTCAGGTTCAATATTTAATAATTCAAATTTATCGGGCGGAAATTTTGACGGTTCGGTACTAACTGGATCACAATTTCGTAAAGCATTACTTTATCGGGTTGAGGGCAAAAATGTAAATATGAATAATGCCAATCTAACGAATGCCACTATTATTGAAGGTAAAATTAATAACTCTCATTTCATAGGAACAAATTTTCGTTCGGCAGACCTTACACGAGGCGAATTTATAAATGGCAACTTCCAAATGGCATTCTTAGGGCGTGTTGATGCCACAAATACAAACTTTGAAAACTCAAATTTTACAAAAGCAAAACTAAATAATATTATTCTGTCGAATGCTAATTTAAACAATGCTAACTTTTCGGGTGTGAGCTTTGGAAATGCAAATTTATCTAAAGCATCAATGATTAATGCAGTTTTTCCTAATGCTGACCTATCTATGGCTTTTGGACTTAAACAAGAACAACTTGATAAAGCTTGTGGCAATTCAAACACTCAGCTTCCATTCGGACTTATATTACCTCTCTGCAACGGCAAAGAATCTATCGTAACAACTCAAAATTCTTCAAACAGTCTAGATCAAGCAATTAATGATGTTGAAATATTATTAAAAGCAAATAGATCTAATAATAGCGCTCTTTACAAAAGACTAAGCCGTATTCGTCAAGCCTTATTAAACTCCAAAAGAACTTTGCAGCGTTAATCACTTTTTGGAATTAATTTTAATGAAAGTTCTTTTAACTGTTTTATGTCAACCTCAGCAGGAGCATTCATCATCAAGTCCTGTGCTTGCCCATTCATGGGAAAAAGAATTACATCACGAATTGTATCAGTGCCCGCAAGAAGCATTACAATCCTATCTACTCCTGGGGCAATACCACCATGAGGAGGAGCGCCAAATTTAAAAGCATTGATCATTCCTGAAAATTTCTCTTCTACAACTTCAGGACCATATCCAGCTATTTCAAAAGCCTTATACATTACATCGGCCTTGTGGTTTCTGATTGCTCCTGAAGACAATTCCACACCATTGCAAACAATGTCATATTGATAAGCAAGAATATTTAAAATATCTTTGTTAGTCTTGGCTTCATTCAATACTGACATGCCTCCTTGCGGCATTGAAAAAGGATTATGAGAAAAATCAATTTTCTTATTATCCTCATCCCACTCGTACATGGGATAATCAACTATCCAAGCAAACTTAAAAACACCTTCGGGTATTAAGCCTAGATCACATGCAATTTTATTTCTTGCTGCTCCGGCTAACTTATAAGCTTCATTTTTTTTACCTGCAGCAAAAAAAACACCGTCACCATCTTTGAGACCAATTTCATCTAAAAGTGTTTCCAAATGTTCTTTTACGAAATTTTTTAAAACTGGATCTTGGCTATCAATTAAGCCTTCATTGTTCTTTTTTAAACGCGCGTATCCAAGACCTGGCATTTGCATTTCTTTTTTAGCCCACTTATCCATGTTATCAAAAAATTTACGTGACTTAGTTTCAGCCGCTAAAGGAGCTGGTATAGCAATTACTTTACCACCGTCATTGGTTATTTTAGAAAATATACCAAAACCTGTTTTTCCTTCATCAATAAAAAAACTTGAAACGTCTTTGATTTCAAATGGTATACGCAAATCAGGCTTATCGGACCCATACTTTTCTATAGACTCCTTATATGGTATTCTAGGAAATGGGGTTTCAACTTTTCGGCCATCAGCAAATTCCTCAAATACACCGGCCATAACTGGCTCAATAGCCTGAAAAACATCTTCTTGAGTTACAAAACTCATTTCTATATCAAGTTGATAAAACTCTCCCGGCGATCTATCCGCACGGGCATCTTCATCACGAAAACAAGGTGCTATTTGAAAGTATTTGTCAAAACCTGCTACCATTAGCAACTGCTTAAACTGCTGCGGCGCTTGTGGTAGAGCATAAAACTTGCCTGGGTTTAACCTTGATGGCACTAAAAAATCTCTAGCGCCTTCGGGAGAGCTTGCTGTTAGAATTGGGGTTTGAAACTCAGTAAACCCTTGTTTAATCATACGGCTACGCAACGAATTAATAACTTCTCCTCTCATTATAATATTTTTATGGAGGGTTTCGCGTCTAAGATCTAAATAACGATGCTTTAATCTAATTTCTTCAGGATAGTCTTGTTCTCCAAAAACTGGCAATGGTAATGGAGCTGCAGCACTCTCAATAACAGCTTCATCTGCCCTCAACTCAACTTCACCTGTTGGAATTTCTGAATTAATCGCATCTTGGTCACGTCTGAGCAATTTACCAGTGATAGTAACAACAGATTCACTAGTGCAACGTTTTAGGTCTTCATAAAACTCAGTCGTAGGATATACTACTATCTGACTAATGCCATAATGATCCCTTAGATCAATAAATAAAGCATTAGCATGTTCTCTTTTCCTATGAATCCATCCAGAAAGACGTACTATTTTATTTACATCTTTTAAACATATCTCACCGCAAGTATGAGTTCTGTAAGCGTGCATGAGCTTCTCCATCATTTCCGCAAATTGGATAAACTGTCCAATGCAGGTTTAACACGAATTATTTATGGAAAGGGCTTTATCGTGTGTCGTGATTAAGTCAAGAAAGTAGTTATCAGAAAAAACTAATATTACTTTAAAATTTTTCCTTAATAATATTGGCAGCCATTAATCCTGAAATATATGCTCCCTCTACTCTCCCTCCATTACACCAATCCCCACATGTAGCAATGTTTAGTGAATGGTCGTAAAAGCACCCCTTACTAGATGATTTACTGACTGAAGCGAACATCCAACGGTGAATAACCTTGTGATGCGCTCTAGAAATATCAATTCCACAAGTTTTACTAGCTGCTGATGCCATTTGGTTTTGTATCCAACTTTTATCCGAGCTTTTGTTCTTTTTCGACCATTCAACCTCACTATGAATTACTAAAGTGGTCAGGTCATCAGAACGCCCTGGTTTAGAACTATTTACTGCCAACCAAGAATTAATATTATTATTTAATCGTAAACTATCCCAACCAAAATCATATTTTTTTTTGAAACCAACCATAAGGGCAAAACAGGGATCCATTTGAGTTTTTTGAACCTCATCAAAATAACTAGTTTCAGGAGGCATTAAAGATAGTGCTTGTTGATTGGGTAGGGCTAAAATAACAATGTCAAAATTTTTATAAGCTTTGCCATCCGAAGTTTCAACAACCCATTTTTTTAAGTCTCTATATATAGAAGAAACCTTAGAATTGAGACGAATATTCAAATCTTTCGAAAGTTTTTTCGCAAAACTATTCATTCTGGGCTGGCTTACGTACCTGAACTCTCCAGTATCAGGAATTAGCTTATTATCTTTTTTATAGAAAGCTCTCGACTCCCATGGTTTAATTACATCTTCAGAAATTTTAGAGGACAGAAATGCTTTGAAACGTTTATCTTTTGCTGTGAAATATTGGGCTCCATGATCAAATTCATAGGCCTCAGAGTATCTAGTAGACATTCGACCACCAACACCACGTGACTTATCAAATAATATGATATTATTTCCTTCAACAAGATTTCTGGCAACAGAAAGACCTGAAATGCCAGCTCCAATAATAGCTATATTTTGATTCATAATTTAGCTCTAAAGGGATTAAAACATAAGTAAAGAGAGAGTATTGAGCAATAAGGTACAACAATAAAACTATCTTTCAAAATTTATAAAAAAAGAAAAAAAAACTGAATGTACCTATTTTAACTTGCTTAATAACCAAGTTTTATTATAATGACAGCGCTGTCAATTTTATAAGGATATATTAGTGACCATCCGAATTGCTATAAATGGTTTTGGACGTATAGGGCGTAATATTTTGCGAGCCTTAGAAGAAAACCATAAAAAAGACATTGAGATAGTTAGGGTTAATGACCTGTCAAAAACAGATAATTTAGCACATCTATTTAAGTATGACTCTGTACATGGTCGATTCAATGGAGAAATACAAAGCCAAGGTGATATTTTAAAAGTAAATGGAAAGAAAATAAATGTTACCTCAATTCGTAATCTTGAGGATTTGAATTGGTCTGATGATGGCATCGATATCGTTATGGAGTGTACAGGAATATTTACCCATAGGGATAAAGCTCTTAGTCATATAAAGGCAGGCGCAAAACGTGTCTTAATTTCAGCACCCGGTGCTGAAGCCGATAAAACCATTGTATATGGTGTTAACCATAAAAATTTAGACGCGTCTGACAAAATTGTTTCCAACGGTTCATGTACAACGAATGCGTTAGCACCAGTAGCGAAAGTTCTTAATGATTCATTTGGCATAAAAAATGGTTTTATGACAACTATACATGCTTACACGGGCGATCAGCCTACACTTGATACAATACATAATAAAGATTTCAATCGTGGAAGAGCAGCAGCCATGTCAATGATTCCAACATCAACCGGTGTTGCTAGCGCAATAGGGTTGGTAATTCCTGAGTTAAAAGGAAAACTTGATGGCAAAGCAATACGGGTACCTACACCTAATGTCTCTGCTGTTGATTTAACTGTAAACCTTCAAAAAAGTGTAAAAATAGATGATGTTTTAAACAGCTTTAGAGATGCTGAAAAAGGAACATTAAAAAATATTTTACAAGTAATTGATGATAAAACAGTTTCTATTGATTTTAATCATGACCCTCACTCATCAAACCTTATCTCCGGTGAAACAATAGTAATAGATGGCACTTTGGTTAGAGTTTTAAGCTGGTATGATAATGAATGGGGGTTTTCAAACCGCATGCTAGACACAGCTTCTGAAATGTCAAAGTTTCTTTAAGGAGTAAAACAATTACTCGTAAAAAAACATCTATAGAACTAAACGATCAATTAAAAACTAAATTAATTAAATATAGAACCCATAAAAATTCTGATCCTCAGTCTAATGCAATAAAATTATTAGCTTACGATATTTCAAAAGATGTTGAAGACCGTGCTGTAGCTTTCAAAGATATAGAAAGTTTAGTTAAATCTATATCTGACAAAGCAGCAATCCAAAGAAGCCGAAGATTAAGAAAAAGAGCTGGTATTTACAGTAATAGTGATACAAAGAAATCACTAGAAAAAATAGCATTTCAAAAAGCTAATGAGGGGTTTAAAGCTTTTAAAATTTGGGCTGAAAGCCCTGGTATTGGTATAGTTCTCACAGCCCATCCAACATTTTCTTTATCGCGAGATATACGTAAATGTTTAGGAGTAATTGCAAGTAGTCAGGAGACTAAATACAATAGTTCAGTTGAAGAGTTAAAAGGCTTCCCTTATTTACCTAAAAGGGCACCCACACTGAAAGAGGAACATGAAGATACACAAGAAACGCTCGAAAGAATTCAAATTGAGCTGGATAATATAAACAGCAGCATCATCAGTATAGGTAGAAAGTTATTTCCTGATGATTGGAAGTCTATAACGCCCCACTTAATAAATGCATACAGTTGGGTAGGGTATGATATTGATGGTAGAACAGACATAAGTTGGGGGGATGCTTTAAGACTAAGACTTCAAGAAAAAAGAGATCAACTCTATAGATACAAAAAATCAGTTTCAAATATAAGCGATAAATATGAAAAAAGTTTACAAGAAAATAATCATTTAGATGAACTTTTAAAAAAACTATCGGACGCACATGAAAGTGCCGAGAGAGATTTAACTCTGTTTGAAAAAGATATAACAAATCCAGAAAATCTTGTTGCAGCTGCAAATAACCTTACAAGAACATCAACCCGACGCTTCCTAAACCTTAAAAGTCCAATTAAACTCATAAACAAGATACTTGAGCACAATGAAATATTTGAACTTAATAGAGATTTAATTTGTTTGCGGTCAAAAATGGTCGCTTTTGGCCTTGGTACAGCTCGAATTCATTTTCGCTTAAACAATCAGCATGTTGTTTCTGCATTAAAATCAACTTTTGGAATAGCCGATCATACGTCAGATAAACGAACTTTATTATTAAGAGCATCTAAACTTACAAAAAATGTGAAAGTACAACCAGTAAATTTTGGTTCATTGGCGTTAGAAAAGTCTACAGCACATGAAAAAATGATACTAACTGCACAAATTCACAAATATATTGACGATGAAACGCCCATAAGACTCTTAATTGCTGAATGTGAAGATAGCTTAACTCCTATGGGCATGCTCTATTTAGCTAAAAGATATGGAATTGAAAAATATTTAGATATTTCCCCATTATTTGAAACAGCAGATGCTTTGAATAATGGAGGTCGTATAATTGGTAAAATGTTGAAAAATGAAGTATACAGAGAGTATATCAAGGATAGGGGTGTATTTGCAATTCAAACAGGGTTTTCTGATGCTGGTAGATTTATGGGGCAAATACCAGCAACCTTAGCAATAGAACGCCTGCATTCGCATTTTGCATCGCAAATGGAGAAGTTTAACCTAAAGAATGTAACTGCAGTTATATTCAATACTCATGGTGAAAGTTTAGGAAGAGGTGGGCATTCTGGGTCTATAATAGATAGAATAAATTATGTCATGAGTCCTTGGGCAATGAGACAATTCGAAAAACGCTTATTACCCATCTGCCACGAAACAAGCTTTCAAGGGGGTGATGGTTTTATGTGGTTCCAGACTGAAGATTTAACAAATGCCACTATCAGTTCTCTTCTAAAAGCACGTTATGCTAATAAAGAGGAAGCTGATATTGATATATTTTACAAAGATACTGATTTCTCTTGGGATGTATTTAGAACAATAAGCTCTCAACAAGAAAATCTATATAATGATCCAAATTATATAAAATTGCTTTCAGGGTTTGGACAAAATCTTCTTATACCAACGGGCTCAAGAGCATCCAAAAGGTCAAAAGCAGAATCTGGTATGTTTGATCCAAGGCAACTACGTGCCATACCGCATAATGCAATTTTACAACAGTTTGGAATACCGGCAAATATTTTTTACGGTATTGGTAAGGCTGTTTCTATCGATATTGAAAAATTTTCAAACCATTATAAAAATTCGCCAAGAGCAAATTCAATTTTCTCATTAGTAATTAGTTCACTTGAACGCACAAATATGTCAATATTGAGTGCTTACAGCCGTCTATTTGACCCTGGTTTTTGGGTTAGTAGAGGTATATCAAGCAATGAACCTCGGTTAGAAAGCAAGAGCTTAGAAGTTGCCGCAACTTTAAAATCACTCTCTTGGCGATCACAAATAATGGATCTTTCCAATCAATTACGAATTGATACTTATAATTCTATAAAGTTTTTTGAGACTCAAATGAATGTATCTAATGATTATAATATTGAGGATTTAGAGATCTTACATGCACTTAGGTTATCAATTATTATGAAAATGATGATAATAGCTACAGAATTACCTGCTGCTGGTGAAGAAAGCAGCTCCCAAATAAATGTTTTACAAAAGCTACAAACATTTCAAATAGATAGTATAATAAAGGATTTGAAAGATCGGTACCCGGAAACAAGGTCTGCATTGGAATGGACAGAGCAACTACAGGAGAAGACTAACGAACCAGTAGCTCCGCCAGGTGGCTTTCCTCATATAACTGAGTCAATAATCAAACCACTAGAAAGAGCTGGTAATCTCGTAAGACAAATAACTGTGGCCATAACACATCACTATGACGCTTATGGCTGAGCTAAATACCTATTAAAGGTTGAACTAACCGAGGAAGCCAACCTTTCATTTTTAGTGGTCCTTGAGTCATAACCAAGCAAATACAGTCCTCACCTTCGTTAATATGGGGGCTATGTATCTCATCTTCATCTTCAATGTGTAGATCGCCTCGGACAAAAGTTTTATCACCAACATTGTAACTGCCTTTTAGAATAAGTGTCCACTCTTCCCCATTATGGCCATGATTAGGCATTTGCATTCCACCTTTAGCCTTCAAAAGGTATAGCCTATCACCATCTTTAGTATGTCTATTACCTAATATATCATGAACAGCCACACCAGGTATTAGTGATTTCCACTTCATTTCATTTAACCCACACCCTAAAAGATGGCTAAGTGTTCGTGGAGAGTTATTTTCGATATTAGTATTATTAGATGAAAATTTGTCTTGAGGAGGCAAATTTGCCAAAACGTTTCCCATGAAAAGGGGAGAAAGGATTTTAGTTTGGACCTCTTCAATCATAGACGCTGCAATTTGCTCTTGAAACATTATACGGCTTGAAACTTCTTCACATATCTCGCTCTGACATGCCACAACAGTGTGCTTAGCTGGGCTAAGATTACCTGCTGCGTATTCAGTAATTATATCTTCTGAAATCTTTATTTTTTTATCAACTGAGAATGTCATTGTATTTGACCTATATGTTTTGCCATATTCGCCTTTAAAGCTTGAATAGCACTTCTGATACGTGTTTTAACTGTCCCTAAGGGCAAACCTGTCTCCTCAGAAATCTCTTTATGTGTTTTATATTCCATGAAGGCCATTCGAATTGCCATCTGTTGCGCCTTGGTTAAACGAGAGATCTGTTCTTTTAAAATATCGGAGTTCTGTTGAGCCATAAAGTTGACTTCGGCAGATTGAACTTCATCATCGGCAATGATTTTCATTAGGTCAGGATCCCTAACATCCATTCTTCCATGCTTTCTTTTGTGGTCAATCCAACGGTTTCTTGTCATGCGATAGACCCAAGTAGCGAAACTCGCTTTTGTAGGATCAAAACTACCTGCTTTAGTCCAAACTTTGATCATCACATCTTGAACTATATCTTCGGCAGTGCCGTTACCGACTCCTCTGGCCATAAGCCAGCCTTTCAATTTTGGTCCATAAATTTCAAATAATTCAGAAAGCGCTCTTGCATCTTGTTTATTTGCTATTGAATATAACCAGTGGGCATCTCTTTTAGCGGCGCTCATGCTCTTGGGAGAAGCGCGTCTTGAATCTGAATATGTTTTTGATTCACTATCTGACATACTGCCGATAGTTACAGTTTCATTTCCAAAAGTCATGCATAATCCGCAATTAAATAATAATTCACATCATAATACGGATTTTAGACAAACTTAGTTTGCATTTATATAGAAAAATCTAAAAAATTAACCTTCAGACATACCTTCTATTCTACGGGACTCTTTTTTACGTTCATGCTCTAACAAATAACGCTTTCGTATTCTTATATTGTTAGGAGTTACCTCAACCAATTCATCATCATTAATAAACTCCAAGGCATATTCTAATGTAACATTAATCGGCGTCGTTAACACCACTGCCTCATCTGTACCTGAAGCTCTTACATTGGTGAGTTGCTTTCCTTTTAGAGGATTGACAACTAAATCGTTATCACGAGAATTTATCCCAACAATCATTCCCTCATAAACCTCTTCAGCATGGCTTATAAACATTTTACCGCGCTCTTGTAGATTCCATAAAGCAAAGCCAGCAGCTTTCCCAGAATCCTTAGAAACTAAAACTCCCTTTTGTCTTCGCCCTATGCCAGCATTCGTTCTAGGTTTATAAGTATCAAAATTATGATAGAGTAGACCTGTACCTGACGTTAATGTTAAAAATTCAGATCTAAAACCTATCAAACCTCTCGTTGGAATCTCATAATCTAAACGCACCCTTCCTTTACCATCAGAAATCATATCTTTAAGCATTCCCTTACGCTCACCGAGCTTTTCCATAATTGAGCCTTGGTGATCTAACTCAACATCAATAGTAAGTATTTCCCATGGCTCACATAAAATACCATCAATCTCTTTATTTATAACTTGGGGTCTAGAGATAGCCAACTCATATCCTTCTCTACGCATGTTTTCAATAAGAATGGATAAATGAAGTTCACCTCTACCTGAAACACGGAATTTATCAGCTTCCTCTAATTGAGTAACTCGTAATGCAACATTATGAATTAACTCTTTTTTCAGACGATCGTTTATATTTCTTGAAGTAACGTATTTACCATCCCGCCCTGCAAATGGAGAGTCATTAACTTGAAAAGTCATAGATATTGTTGGCTCATCAACACTCAATGGAGGTAGATTTTCAATATTCTCTGGATCACAAATCATATCTGAAATCTCAAGCTTATCTATACCGGTAAAGCAACAAATATCACCTGCAGAGACAAAATCAGTTTCTACTCTTTCAAGTCCCATAAAACCAAAGAGAGATGCAACCCTAGCCTTTCGTACTGAAGAGTCAGGTTTAGAGACAACAACAGTTTGATTTTTTTTCAATGTACCGCGAACTACTCTACCAATTCCTATAACACCAGTATAACTATTGTAATCGAGGGCAGATACCTGAAGTTGTAGGTCACCATCTGGATCAACATCTGGTACCGGTGCATGATTTATAATAGCCTCAAATAAAGCAGTCATATCCCCGTCAATATTTTCAGCAGTATACGAAGCCCAACCATTTAAAGCAGAAGCATAAACAACTGGAAAGTCTAGTTGATCATCAGAAGCGCCTAACCTGTCAAACAAATCAAATGTTTGATCTACTGCCCAATCGGGCCGAGCGCCATTCCTATCAATCTTATTAACGACGACAATTGGCTTCAGGCCCTGCGCAAGTGCTTTTTTTGTAACAAAGGTCGTTTGTGGCATAGGGCCCTCAACAGCATCAACCAATAATACAACCGAATCAACCATTGAAAGCACTCGTTCTACTTCCCCACCAAAATCAGCATGCCCAGGAGTATCCACAATATTAATGCGCCAATCGGTTTTATCTTTTTTATTATGCCATCGTATTGCTGTATTTTTTGCAAGTATTGTAATTCCACGTTCTTTTTCAATATCATTGCTGTCCATAACTCTTTCTTCACGTTCTCCACGTTCATCAAGTGTACCTGATTGTCTAAGCATCTTATCAACCAAAGTAGTTTTACCATGATCAACATGAGCAACAATCGCAACATTTCGTAGTGTTTGAATACTATCTGTCATAATTTATAAACCTTAATCCTATGCGCGTGGCAGTAGCGAATAGTCAGCAAAAGGCAAGAATAAAATCTTTCTTGTATTTACATTTCAGTTCAGCAAATAAAGAGACTCAATAAGGATTTAAAATACAAATGAACTTATCACCTAAAAGAACTAATTTAGTCGATTATACCCCCCCCAATTTTAGAGTTGATAAAGTTTATCTAGACTTTCAGCTAGATCAAACATGCACAATCGTAAAAAATACAATGAAAATTTCACGTGTGTCTAAAGGTCCCCTTGTTCTTGACGGTGAAGACATTGAACTCATATCAATAAAAGTAAATAATAAACCCCTCAAGAAAGAGTTCTATAAAATAGAGAGCTCTCAACTTACAATTAATAATATACCAGATGAATTTTCTCTCGAATTAATTAATACAATTAACCCTTCAATTAATAGTGGTTTAATGGGACTATATCTATCCGACAATAAATTCTGTACTCAGTGCGAAGCAGAGGGATTTCGTAGAATTACATACTATCTCGATCGCCCAGATATATTATCCACTTTCAAAGTTAAAATAACTGCCAATAAAAATAATTACCCCTATCTTCTTGCAAATGGAAATATGGTTGAAAGTGGTGAGCTGCCTAAAGGTCAACACTTTGCAATATGGGAAGATCCATTTCCAAAGCCTGCATATTTATTTGCACTAATAGCTGGGAACTTCGATGTTTTAGAAAACTCTTTTACAACAATGAATAATCGTAAAATACTGTTGAGTATATATGTAGATACTGGGTTATCACATCAAGCTGAATTCGCAATGAAAAGTCTTATAAAGGCGATGAAATGGGATGAAGATAATTTTGGACGTGAATATGATTTAGATAGGTTTATGATTGTTGCCATTAGAGATTTTAATTTTGGAGCAATGGAAAACAAAGGATTAAATATCTTTAATTCATCTCTACTATTAGCCGATGCAAAAACTACTACTGATTTAAATTATGAAAGGATAGAATCAATAGTTGCTCACGAGTACTTTCACAATTGGACTGGAAACAGAATAACTTGTCGTGATTGGTTCCAACTTTGCCTTAAAGAGGGCTTTACCGTTTTTCGTGATCAAGAGTTCTCTGCAGATATGAGAGGCGCATCCGTTCAACGGATCAAAGATGTTAAAAGATTACGTAAATTTCAATTTTCTGAAGATTCTGGACCATTAGCTCATGCTGTAAGACCAGAAAGTTATATAAAAATTGATAACTTTTATACATCTACGGTCTATGAAAAAGGGGCTGAAATTATTCGTATGCTTAAAACATTATTAGGACCAGATAATTTCCGCGAGGGTTGCAACCTTTACTTTAAAAAACTCGATGGCCGAGCTGCAACTATTGAAGAATTTATTGAATGCTTTGAAGAAGCTTCAAATACAAATCTTGAGCAATTCCTATTATGGTATAGCCAATCTGGAACGCCGCAAATTCATGTTTCATACTTAAAGAATAAAGATAAACTTGAATTAACCTTTAATCAAATTTTACTATCTAATCACACCGAAAAAGACAAAAAACCACAAGTCATTCCTATCAAATGGCAAATTATTGGAAATGAAGGGCCAATTTTAAAACAAAAAATAACTATACTTGATAGCTTATCTAAAACAGTCGTAGTAGATTATCCGAATAAAGAGTTTAGTATATCTATTCTTCAAGATTTTTCTGCTCCAGTAAATTTATATTTTAAACAAAATATCAATGATACTCTTCGTCTTATGAAGAGCGATGAAAATGAATTTAATCGTTGGGAATCTGGACAAATTATATCACGAATACTTATTGGTAATGCATCAAAACTAATCTTAGATAACCGTAGACCTTATCAAAGTAAATCTTTAGGCAGTTATACCTCTACTCTCAAAAATATTCTGAGTAACAATAATCTAGATAATGCATTTAAATCCCTTTCACTAACTATACCTAATCAAAATGAGATTTTAAATGCAAATACGAAATTAGATCCAATTGCTGTGCAATTAGCAAGTAATTGGCTAAACAAAGAAATAGCAGACTCATCACGCGAAGAATTAGTATCTACCTATCAAAGGCTTAATAAGAATAATCTAACTAAAAATGGTATTTCTTCTATCAGTGATCGTGCACTTAAAAATACTTGTTTGTATTTACTAGCATCAAGGCGTGACCCAGTCACTAAAGACTTTGCAATCAAACAATTTCATGAGGCAAATAATATGACTGATGAACTTTCTTCATTAATCTCCTTAAATAACCTAGATGAAGAATTAGCAAACGAACCAATCAATTTGTTTTATAATAAATGGAAAAACAACCCCTTAGTAATTGATAAATGGTTTTCATTACAAGCAAGCAGAAACCACAGAAGCGGATTGAATGCGATCAAAAATTTAATTCAGCATGAGTTATTTCAAATAACAAACCCCAATCGCGTAAGAGCTGTGCTAGGAAGTTTTTCTGTCGAAAATACTTTTATTTTTCACAGTAAAGACGGGAGTGGGTATGAATTTTTTATCAATCAGATTTTAAGATTAGATAAAGTAAATCCATCAATAGCATCTAGACTTTTAGGTGTTTTTGAAGTCGTAGAAAAATTAGATAATGACCGTCAGAATACAATTAAATCTTTACTTAAAACTGTAATAAATGCTAATCCCTCTAATAATATTCTAGAAATAACTTTAAAAATACTAGGTTAAAATTAGTACTTTAATATAATTTTTAACGATTGAACTGAACCACTTATTTAATATTCTTTTTCGGGAAAATAATTGCCGCTCTCAGGCCAGGTCTTTTAGTATTATGATTATCGATGCTGCTCAAAATAAAATCAGCATTATGGAAATGAGCAACAGCATCAACTAGCGATAAGCCTAGTCCATTACCCGGCTGAGTACGACTTTTATCTAACCTTACAAAACGACTTTTAACACGTTCTCTGTCTGCAAGCGGAATACCTGGTCCATTATCACATATAGATATCTCAACTAATCCTTTGCTTGTTTTTAACAACTCAAGTTTCACTTTCCCACCTTTTGGTGTATATTTTATCGCATTTTCAATTAAATTTGAGACAGCTTGTGACATTAGTCCTCTATCAGCTTTAATAATATGCCCTTTAGGGGTGATTGCAATAAATTCCAAACCAGCACTTTCACACGAAGGTTCATATAAATCAGCAAGATCATCAAGGAGAGTTTTAGGGTCAATATTAATTAACAGTTCTCTTTTCTCACCGGTTTCAAGTCTAGATATTCGTAAAATACTATCAAATGTTTTTAATAAGCCATTGGCATCTTCAGCGGCAGAAAAAAATACCTCTGCGTCTTCGGTATTTTCCCTTTTAATAGCAGCACTTTCCAATCTTGTTCTTAATCGAGTTAATGGAGTTCTAAGATCATGCGCTACACTATCACCAGCATATTTCATTGACTTCATTAAACGTTCAATATGGTCAAGCATACCGTTTAAATGTTCAGCCAACATATCCATTTCGTCATGTGAGTAATTTCTTGGCGCACGTCTTTCTAAATTTCCTAATCGTACATCATCAGCTAATTTATTAAAAGCATCAACCCGGCGCGTAAATCGTTTTGAAAGAAACCAACTCGATATCAAACCTAAAATCAATGCTATATGTGAGGAGATAAAAATAGCATTTCTTACCTTAAGCCCTGTTCTCATAGTACCTTCAACATCGCGACCAACAACCAAAATTGCAGCTATACCATTTTCAGTTCTTATTGGCCCCACCAATGCCCTAGCGCGTCTATCCTTAAAATCATTTTCTTCACTATGTGGATTACTATATAAAAAAGCTACTTTATTAAACTCATTAGGTTCAAGGCCAGTTAACAAAGGTAATTCACCGTCTTCTTTAGTAACCTCCTGAAAAAATAAATTACCTATAGCAACACGTTTGTTAACTAAACCATAAAGACCCTCGCTAGAAGCAGTACGTAAAGTAACTTCACGCTCTACTGCTTGAAAACCATTTTCATCATATATTTTCTGAATTTCAGAATGTTCCGTTTCTACAAGTTTATCTACTCGATTTAACTCAGATGTAACGGTTGCATAGTATACAGAAACAGCCACTATCATTAAGGATAAAACAAACAATAAAGCACCTAACAAAGAATATCTGAAAAGTGTATTTTTATATATTTTACTAAAGTTTGTAATCATAAGAAAGGATAGTTATTAGCAATCTATTATTCCTGCAAGCAATAACCAGCTCCTCTCACGGTATGTAACAATGGTACAGCAAAATCCTTATCAATTTTAGCTCTTAGTCTGGAGATGTGGACGTCTATAACATTAGTCTGTGGGTCAAAATGATAATCCCAAACTTTTTCCAATAACATTGTTCTTGTTACAACCCTCCCAGAATTTCTCATTAAACATTCCAATAAACGAAACTCTCTAGGCTGAAGTAATATTTTTTTTCCATTTCTTTTGACAGTTCTTGATAAAAGATTCATTTCAAGTTCGCCTATTTTAAGATTTGCAACTACTCCAGAGGGGTCATTTCTACGACCTATAGCTTCAATGCGCGCCAAAAGCTCCGTAAATGAATATGGCTTAACAAGATAATCATCACCTCCAGCTCTCAATCCTTCAACTCTATGATCCACTTCGCCAAGTGCGGAAAGAATTAAAACTGGGGTTGTATCTTTACTAGCCCGCAAGCCTTTTAATACATCTAAACCATTCATCTTTGGTAGCATTCGATCGATAACCAATACATCATAATCTGTGGCCTGTGCCATTTCTAAACCCAGATCCCCATCATTGGCTATGTCAATTACATGTCCTGCCTCCATTAAGCCCTTTCGGACATATTCAGCAGCAACTTTGTCATCCTCAATAACTAATATTCTCATTTAGACCTCCTAAAATCAACTTATCATTTGAATGTATACAAATTTCTAATCATTAAATTCTTTGTTAATAACTTCTAGTTCACCTTTATTTGGGCGTTCTCCAATCATTATCTCAAATTTATAAGTTTTGTTTTTTCGCCTTATAATTAAATTCGCAAATTCACCAGGTTTCAGAGCACCTATGGCGCGAGTAGCTTGAGTGGAGTTTCGAATAGTGCTTCCATTTATATCAAGTATGATATCCTTCTCCATTAAACCATAGAAATGTGAAGGACTATTAGGTACAATTTTTTTAATTGTAGCTCCATAAACGGAATTCAAAGAATAAATAGGGTTCTCATCCTCCACCTGAAATTCTTCAGTTTTAAGAATTACTCCTATATAGCCTCGTTTCATTCGGCCGTCATTACGAAGTCCTGTAATTACATTCATTACAACTTTTAGTGGTATTACAAATGCAATCCCAATATTTGCCCCGGTTGGTGAATATATAGCAGAATTCACTCCAATAACCTCGCCCCTCAAATTGAATAATGGGCCACCCGAGTTACCTTTATTAATGCTTGTATCAGTCTGAATATAATCAATATACGAGCCACCATCCTTTCTTGCCCTACCAATTGCGGAAATTATACCTAAACTAACCGATTGGCCCATTCCGTATGGATTTCCTATTGCAAAAACCCAATCACCAACTCTATTTCTTTTATTTTCAGCTAAGCTCAAATATGGAATAGATATATTGGTTTCCAAACGAAGTAGTGCTAAATCAGTCTCCGCATCAGCACCTATTATTGAAGCTGGGTATATTTTTCCATCACTAAGCTCAATTTCAATTTTATCAACGTTATCAATAAGGTGAAAATTGGTAATAACCTCTTTTCTAGCTGAAATAATAAAACCCGAACCATATCCAAATAATTGTGGTGAATTTGAACCGTAAGACACAGTTATATTAACAACAGATGGGCTTACTTTTTCAACCAAGTCAGCAATAGAAATATTTGATGAAATTTTTTTATTTACTATGCTCATATCAGAAAAACTGGTGCTAGTTACTTCATCTTGAGCGCTTAAGAACTGAGGAAATATGGTAATCATCAGGATTGTTTGAATTAATATTTTTTTTATGAAATTCAAAAAAAACCTCCTTAACTAAAGCCAGTATGATAATATGATTATAACCAAGTTATGACGAAAATATTACAAAAATGTAATATTTATTGTGATTATAACTTTTTAAAAATTAGTATTTTATTATTATTTGGCATATTTATATTTTTAAAAAGTTTAAAACCGGAAACATTACAAATATTACTTATATCATTTACCTCCCTAACACCCCAACAAGAGTTCTGGTTTTTTAACCTCCTATCAAACTCAATGTTTGAAATTGCCGAATTTTTTCCATCTAAAAATGGGCCATACAAAATAAGCATACCAAATCGTGGCAAAATTTTATAACTCCCCTTTATGAGTCCGGTTGTTGCGGTCCATGGAGCAATATGAATCATATTCGCACAGAACACGATATCATATACATTCAAACGGTCAGCCCAATTTACCTCTAATGTGCTTATATTTAAAGATAAACTAATTTGATTTCTGTAGTTATGAGACCATTCATCCTGGCTTTTTCTACTTTCACTGTCAGGATCAGAAGGCTGCCAATAGATATCAGGCCTTAAACCACACAAATGTACAGCATGCTCGCCAGTTCCTGATGCTACCTCAAAAATATTGGCTCTCTTTTGAAAAAAAAGATTTAAAGCATTACCAATAGGTATCTTATTTCTTTCAACGGAAGGAGAAATTAATTTAGCTGCCTTGATCTTTCTCACTTCAGTATGAATAATATTTTCGCTATTCATATTTTACCTAAAAAATTTAAATAATAACTTCAATAACGCTTCAAATAAAAAATATTCCTAGATAAGTCCCTTGCGGTATTTATAATCTAAATTATTTTTTAGACCTGACCATTTCTTTAAATCATTAATCTCTTCATCAGACAAAGTTATCTTGAGAGTAATTATTAAATCACCTCCATTTACACCCTTACCATTTAATCGCATTTTTTGCCCAGTATTTGAACCTTCAGGTATTTTAAACTCAACTTCACCACTTGGCAAAGATAAGGAAATTTTACAACCGAAGAGAGCCTCTTCAAGAGAGATAGGTAGATTGAGAAGTAATTTCTTACCGTTTCTTTTTAAGTTTTTATGTGAAGCTACAGAAATCTCAACTTTGACATCCCCACTGGGACCTCCGTTAACCCCTGGTTTTCCCTTATTTTTTACTCTCAACACCTGACCGTTTTCAACACCCTTAGGTATTTTAACGATTAAGCCGGATGATAGTTTTTTAGATCCACCCTTTAAAGCATCAATGAAAGAAATATTAATTTTATATCTTAGATCTGCTCCTTTTTGAGGTGGCTGGTATCTTTGTTGCATACCACCACGCATGTTACTCATATTCATTCCAAATAAAGATGAGAACATATTTGCCATATCATCCTGCCCTCCCATACTAGAGAACCCAGAACTATATCCACTTCTTCCGTGCCCAAAGGGACTTTTTTGTTGTCCAGAGCCATCAATTTGGCCTTTATCGTAATTCCTTCTCATCTCTTTATCGGATAATAAAGAATAAGCAGCAGAAATTTCTTTGAATTTCTCAGCCATTTGTGGCTTATCTTTATTTACATCAGGGTGATATTTTTTAGCTAATAACCTGTAAGCTTTTTGAATCTCTGTATCATTAGCTGTCTTTGGTACATTCAATAATTTATAAGGGTCTTTAGCCATTAATATAATTTAAGAATAAAAATATGCATAACAAGAGGCAACTAAATTATCTTTTGTCACTATTTGAAAACAAGCATTGTTTTTAAGCTGACATTAAACCTGATTTTGATTGATCTTGCTCTACTTCAGAAATTTTTACTAAATGATCGTAACCCAATATGAGATTAACATCTTTTTTGTTGTCAGAAATAGGTAATCTTACCCAAAATAAAGCATAGTTAGATGAATTCTTTGTTCCAGGTTGAGTTACACCAGCATAAGGTTTACGTTTATCAACCACTTGTCCAAGCACTCGATTCCAATAATCTGAACGATCACCAATAGGTAGCTCATCTATAAATTTTCCTTGTATCTCACTTTTATATAGTTTCCAAAAACCGGTTCCAGCAAGTCTATACTTGAATCTTCTAACTTCTCTGTTCTCCACATTGATAATACTAGTCATTGGAAGCTGCTTAGAGATATCACTCGGGAAAATATCTTGCCTTGAAGGAAAAAATTCTCCATCACATTTACTCAACCAATAATTATAAAAGCTTTGCTGCTCTGGCAAAACCATTTGCTGAAGAACATTATTATCAGAAAGCACTTTCAACCCCTATAAACATTTAAAATAAAAGTTTAATAACTTTAACTATAAGTGAATCAGGGATATTAGTGTGGCAAGCTATTGTTTGATTGATTTAAAGGTTAATAAGGAATTAACCTTATTTTTTATTACGGAACCGATTCAATTTAAAGAATAGAATAAGTAAAAATATTTATCTTACAAAATATACAATAATAAGCACCAATATGAGCATAGCTGCAGTCATAACAGAAGCCAATCCGCTTGGGGCTGCTTTGCTAAAACTACCAATAGGACTAAATACTCCATACAAACACTTATTCACCGAGCCATATGCACTTCGGGTGATATTTGATATTTTCGCATCAAGAGTATTCCACCCTAAGTTTATCGACTTAAGCAGATCAAATCCACATTTTCTATAGAACCAGTCAAAGTCTAAAATTTCTGATCGTTTTTCTGCTGGATATAGGCCTGATTTCTTCAGAAGACAAAATGCTGTGATTGCTGCAAATAATAATTGTAGTTGGAAGACTACATGATCTACGGTATATGGCTTGTAGTTAGCCTCATAAGGAAGTAGGTTATATAACATTTGGTAACCCCCCCAAGGAAAAGCTAAAAATATACATAATGAAGCTGCGAGTCCCATAGCTACTAACATATTCCATGGAGCTTCTTTAACACGGCGTCCACTATCATGGCTAAAAAATGTAAAATAAGGAACTTTTATTCCCGAATGCTCCATAACACCAGCTGATGCAAAAAGTAACATTGCTGCTATCAGATATAAAACTGAATTATGATGTGCCTCATAAATAACAGAACTTATAATCATAGCCTTTGTGACAAAAGCTGCCAACAACGGGAAGGCGGCTATTGAACCAGCACCAATTAAACAAAACAATGCAGTTATAGGCATTGAACGAAACAAACCTCCTAATTCGGAGGCTTTCGCAGTTCCAACGCGATAGATAACCGCACCGATAGACATAAATAACAAACTTTTAAATATTACATGAACAAAAACTTGCCCCACAACCCCATTAATTGCCAATTCAGTACCTATACCAATACCACAAACCATAAAGCCCAATTGATTATTTAACGAGAAAGATAATACTCTTCTTAGATCATTTTCAACCAATGCAAAAAACACAGGGAAACAAGTCATCACTGCCCCAATGTATATTAAAATATCGGTTCCAACATACCCTCGAGCTAATGTGTAGATTGCCATTTTAGTGGTAAATGCAGATAAAATTACTGTGCCCGTAATTGAAGCCTTAGGGTATGCATCTTGCATCCACATGTGTAGAAAAGGAAAACCGCATTTAATACCAATGGCGAGTAATATAAGCCAACCGCCAAGGTTTTGTAAGCCAATGTGGTTAAAGGCATAACTCCCACCATTAAACTTCGCATGAATAACTGCACCTATTAATAAAATAACACCAGATAATACATGTAAAGCTAGATACCTTACTCCAGCTGCATATGCATGCTCTCCGCCACGCCATACCAAAAAAACGGATGAAATAGCAGTTAACTCCCAAAAAAGAAATAAAGTTAAAAGGTCGCCTGAGAGAACTCCTGCAACTGCAGCGCCTGAATAAATTAAAGCAGCACTATCAGTAATTTTACATTTTTCATGTAATCCATATATGCCATTAAGTATACCAATTAAACAAAACAGATAACCCCATACCATTGATAAATTATCAATTCGTAAGGTTGTCAATTCAATACCCGCAATCGATATCAAACCCCCTATGGCAATGTCGGAAGTAAAAATTTGGGTTATCATAAAGGCGGTAAATATAGGTGCACAAACAACTAAGCACTTACGGTATAGTTGAGTGAAAGGGGTGTGAGGAATTATTGTACAGATAAGACCTGATAGTATAAGCCAAATCCCTGGATTAATTTGTAAAAAATCAATCATTTTCATCTACCATATTTTCTACAGAAAATTCAGGGTCCAATAGCCCTCCTTCGCCATAATAATCCTCCGGCTGAGCCAAAAGCGAGGTAAGGGGTTTCGCACATAAAACTATTAAACAATAAGAAAAAAATCCTATTAAAGCCCAAGAACCTGGTATTACATCCCAAGGGGCAGGGTGTTTTTGTGGATATAAAAGACCGATTAAAATCATTAATATTAAGCCGGAAAACGGTATCCATATAAAGTTTTTTATTACCTTCTTATTTCCCAACCAAAGAAAAGGAATAGCAAAAGGGTGAATATCTCGTTCTTTGTCAAAAGGCTTGACTTGCTGACTTGATTTTTTAATTAAACTCATAACTATTCACCTACTGAAATTACAGGCTGCAAGAAGTCAACAATACTTCCAACATAAAAGAATAAAATGAAAGCTCCAGAAGCTGAGATCACTGGCGGAACTATTACCCAAATATTTTTCTTTCGTACTTCTATTAAGCTATTATCTATTGAAATATCTTTAGGTGGCTTCATAAAAGCTCTGATAGAAATCGGGATTAGATAAACAATATTTAGAATAGATGACAATACAAGTGCAGCAGTCAAAATACCCTTACCACTCTCAATGGCTCCTACAATCAAAAAGTATTTTGGCCAAGATCCGCCCATAGGTGGTATTCCTATAATTGAGATAGAGCCTACTAGAAAAGCCCCGAAGACCCAAGGCATGGTTCTACCTAGACCATCCAGTTTAGATATTTCTGTTCTATGTGAGATAGTATAAATTGCACCAGCACACATAAATAGGGTAATTTTACCCCAAGCATGCATTATAATTTGTAACGCACCACCTATAAATGCAGCTGGCGTGGCTAGCATCGCTCCAAATGTAATATATGCGAGTTGTGAAACTGTTGAATAAGCCAACCTCGCTTTTAAATTATCTTTTCTTAAGGCAATAATTGAAGCAAGCACAATTGTTATGGCTGCCACCCAAGATAGGCAAGTGCTCATATTCATATCAGCCATTACAGACTCGCCGAAGATAAATATGATTACTTTTAAGACAGAAAAAACACCTGCCTTTACAACTGCTACAGCGTGTAAAAGTGCTGAAACTGGGGTAGGAGCTACCATTGCGTTAGGTAACCAAAAATGCATGGGCATTAAGGCTGCCTTACCAATACCAAAAACAAATAATAAAAGTAAAATAGATGTAGTGAAGATACTTGTACCTGTCGGAAAAATTCCACCAATAGTAAAGTCCGAATGCCCCGCCACTATATGTGTACCAAGTATTGCAGGAAGTAAAAACATTAATGATGATCCCATTAAAGCTAAAGCATATATTGTACCTCCACGCTTTGCTTTCGCATCACCCTTGTGAGTAACCAAAGGAAATGTTGAGATTGTTAAAGCTTCATAAAATATAAATAATGTTATTAAGTTAGCAGAAGCTGCTATCCCCATAGTACCAAAAATAGCAATTGCGACTAATGCAAAAAATCGTGTTTGGTTTTTTTCTTTATTTCCCCGCATATAACCTAAAGTAAATACAGAGTTTATAATCCATAATGAACTTGCAATTGCTGCAAAGATTGCTCCTAATGGTTCTAGCTCTAGCCTAATATCAAAGTTGCCAGCAAATGTGAACAAATGCAATTCTGGTTTTACCCCTGAGCTAATAACACTTAATAAATATATTACATCAAATAGTAGCAGTATGCCTGCTAAAAATGTAATCGCCTCTCTGAAATTAGGACGATCAGAAAAGAAAGGTATTAATACACCAGCAATGAGTGGAATTAACAAAAGTAGAAGCAATGCCAATTCATTAGTAAACTCCATGCTAACCTCTTTCTCCAAGCAATACAGATGCAGCAATCTCTGAGGCAGAAACGAAACTATCTCCTATTCCAAATGCATTTACACCGATAGCAATCGACATTAATCCTAGCGTCCACATTGGAAAGAGCATCATTAAGGGCGCCTCATTTTTTACTAAAATACTACCATTAATTTTTGGTGGGGTTCCAAAATAAGCAAATAAAATTATTCTACCTATATAAACAATAGCTAAAACTGAACTAAATACGATAACCAATACAGCCCACCACATATCTTGTTCGGCAGCAGCTAGAATTAATTTAACTTTTGACACAAAACCAGCTGTAAATGGAACGCCTATTAATGACAAACCACCCAGAGTAAATGCTCCCATAGTTAAAGGCATTGTCTTAAATAAACCAGAAAAATCATTTACACGAGTAATGCCAAAACGATACCAAAAAGCACCAACTGATATAAATAAGCAGCCCTTGATAACTGCGTGGTTAAGCAAGTGTAAATAGCCCGCTGCTAAGCCAGAGGATGTGGCAATACCAATACCAAGCAAAATATAACCCACTTGTGCAACTGATGAATAAGCTAATACTCTGCGTACATCACTTTGAAAAATAGCTTGAAACGATGCGAAGGCCATTCCCACAATAGCAACACCCATAATTAAGTACTTAAGCATAATAGCAATGTAATCAAAACTTGGATCAAATACTGTAAATGTAAATCTGAGTAACAAATAAATAGCCGCTTTAGTAGCTGTCGAAGCCAGGAAAATTGTAATTTTTGTTGGAGCATATGCATAAGCACGTGGTAACCAAGTATGAAGCGGGAACATTGCAATCTTAAGCCCCAAGCCTACTATTATAAATCCATAGCCAACTTTAGATACACGAGAGCCACCATCAAGCTCAGATAAAATATCTGACATCTCGGCCATATTTAAGGTTCCTGTTTCCATAAACAGAAAACCCAGCCCAATAACAAAGAATGTAGCACCAATAGAACCCATTATAAGGTAATTATAAGCTGCTGCTAAAGAACGCCTGTCACGCGCGGCACCCATCGCTACAAGAGCATAAGTGCTAATAGAACTTACTTCAAGAAAAACGAAAACATTAAAAGCATCACCAGTGATTACCATTCCCATTAAACCTGCAAAGCATATCAAGAAAGCTGCGTAAAAAGGGGCTCTCTTTTTTGGCTCAATTTCTGAAATTGAGGCAGGTAAAGCATAAATAACAGTTAATACTGCCATCACAGAGATCAGAAGTAAAATTGGAGCACTTAAGCCATCAACAATTAGTGATATTCCGTGAGGAGGATTCCACCCACCCATGGTATAAAGCAAAAAGCTGTCAAAATAAACATGCTGAAAAAGACTAAAAGCAGTATATGTACAAATTATTGTTACGAAAAATGTTATCCACCATGCCATACCTTTATTTGGTATTACCGCCGTGACTGCACCCATTAATAGTGGAAGGACAATTAAAAAAGCAGGACCTTGTTCAATAATCCATTGTGAAAATATGGACATTAAGTTCATTGCCCTTCCAATATTTCTTTATAATAAATTCGATCAAATTCCTCTATTTTATCTTCTTCAATAGTACCATAAACTTCTCGTATACGAACTACTAGTGACAAACCTATTGCCAATGTGGCAACACCTACAACGATTGCCGTTAGAATTAAAACATGTGGTAACGGATTAGAGTATAATACTTCAGAACTTGATTGAATTACAGAATCAATCTCGCTGATTGAAGCAACAAGTGGAATTTCTAAATTACCATGATCAGAGCCATGACTTTCCACAATAGGAGGTTGTCCTCCTGATACTTTTCCAATCGTTATGTAAAGTAAAAAAACAGAGGTTTGGAAAATAGACAACCCAACAAGTTTTTTTATTAAATTTCTGCTCGCAAAAACTACATAAAGACCAGTCATCATCAGAATTATGACAACTGCATAATTATATTGATCAAGTACAGTAGAAAGCATTACCAATTATCCTCATTTACTTCAGGTTGCCTCGAACCAAATGCATAAAAAATTGCTATCATCACAGTAGTCACAGAGCATAAAACACCAAGCTCTACTGCTATTATTCCATAATGCTGTCCATGTGTTGGATCATGGGCTAGTACTCCATAAGATAAAAAGTCACCCCCTAAAATCCAAGTAAGAACTCCAGTGCCGCCATAAAGCAAAACACCCAATGACATACCTATCCTTATCCAACTAGGCGGGAATGCTTTCTTTGCTGCATCAAGACCAAATATTAATGCATATAATATTACAGCAGCAGCAAGTATAACTCCAGCTTGAAAGCCTCCTCCTGGACCGAAATCACCATGGAACTGAACATAAAAAGCAAACAATGCAATAAATGGCACTAAAAACTTACTTATAACTTTCAAAATTACATGCGGATCGTGCATCAATTATTACCTTTATCTTTAAGACGATTATTTTTACTCTTTCTCAAGTTAACAGAAGAAGGTTTTTCAATTATAGAACCTTTTGATAATTTAATATTATCACGTGAAGCGATCAATCGTGAATTAGCAGACGGAGCTATTGGCGGGTATATCTGCCTACCAGTAGGTCTTGCTGTCCACCGGCCTGCGTTTCCGTTAAGACCAAGTAATAAAAGGACACCTAATCCTGCAGAAAAAATAACTACTGCCTCTCCAAATGTATCATAACCTCGATAACTTGCTAAAACAGCGGTAACAACATTAGGAATGTGAATTTCTTTGGTAGTTCGCTCAATATAGTCCATCCCAACACCTGTGTTAGCAGGTGAATTTACATCACCATAAGCCGGCATATCTCCAATTGCATAAAACATCGCTAAACCAGCAATTAGAACGACCAATAAAGGGGCAATTTGTTTAGAAATAGGGACGGGGTCTGACTTTCTATTCGCCAACAACATTGCGGCCAACATTAATACAGTAGAAACCCCAGCGCCTACTGCAGCTTCAGTGAATGCAACATCAACTGCATCCAAAGATACAAACCAAGCAGCTGAAACTAAAGAGTAAACGCCCTGAAGCATAACTATAGCAAATAAACTACGCATTCTAACTATTGAAAAAGCAACTATTATCAAAATTGCCATTAAGGCTACATCAAGAATTATGGTTGGAGATACAACATAAGATAACAGCATCACGATCTATCCCTCTGGACTTTAGAAAAACTATGCTTTCCTAGCTTGGGCTTAAGATTAGCTGTATGAGCTGAATGTGCTATCGCATGAGTAGCAGTGGGACTTGTTAATAATAGAAAGAAACCTATCATCAAAAGCTTTAAACTCGTTTGAGTAAACCCTGATTGAAGAATTAATCCAATTAATATTAATTCAGCTCCTAAAGTATCTGTCATTCCAGCAGCATGCAATCGAGTATAAAAATCTGGAAACCTAAGAACACCTATTGATCCAGCCAATACAAAAAATAGTCCTGAAGCTATAGCCAGGCAGGAAAGACAAATTTGAAGTATTTCGGTCCAAACTAAATTACTATCTAGAACAACTGCTGAAAGAAAAGCAATTATCATTCCTCCGCCTCTATCTGCTCTTTTATTAAAGGAACACCAAGACAACGATAATTAAAAAACTTCAAAACAGCAATTGTTGCTATGAAATTCATCAGGGCATATAATAAAGCGATATCTAAGCCATCTGGCCTATTGATGATAAAACAAAAAATACAGAGAAATATTATAGTCTTAGTGCCAAAAGAGTTTACCGCCAATAACCTATCATATAATGTTGGTCCACCCAATAAACGGCCTAACATTAATACCATACATATGATAATAAAAAATGCAGCACCTAGGTTAAAGTATTCTAAAAATGTGACCATTTAGTTGTCTTTCAAGTCAATGCTTACAGCTTTTGCTGAACGACAATGCATTTCATAAAAATCTTCTGGTTTACTCATTTCCTTCAATAAAGCATGAACCAAAATATGGTCTTTTTGAACATCTACGCTTACCGTTCCCGGCGTAAGTGTAATAGAGTTTGCAAACATTGTTTGAGCTATATCAATATCAGTATGCATAGGTATTTTTATTAATGAAGGGCTAATTTCCGCATTAGGACCTATCACAGCTTTTACTACTTGAATATTGGCCTTAACTATTTCTATAAATAACCATATGTAATATTTACATGTCTTTAATATATTTAAATATGGAACACTTTCATTATCGAGAATAGATAATCTTTTAGTCATCCACACCACCAAGATTATTGAGATAAAGCCAAAAGTTAAAATCATGCCAATGAAATAACCTGAGAGCATAAGCCAAGTCGCCGCCATAGCCAGTGTCAAAAGAGATGCATGACGCATTAAAAATGCTCCGTTCAAATGAATAATACTTTTACTACATAAACATGTCATCTCTCAAGTGGAAGTAAAATAGAACAAAAAAAAATAAATTATCCAAAAAATTTGTGCATATACTTGATTATAGTTCAATTGATTATCTTAACACATTTTTAAACCTTATTTGAAAGCAATCCTTGCCTGTTTTTCTGCATCAGTTTAAATCATTATAATGTTAAAAAATTTAAGAACGAATGTTTCGCCACCAATTACAAAAAAAGTCCGAAAAACTATAAAACAGTTAAATAAAACTAGATATGATAATTATAGCTGGCTTAAAGACGATAACTGGCAAGACGTAATGACAAATACGTCTAAATTAAACCCTGAAATAAATAAACACTTATTGAAAGAAAACCTTTATACTGAACAGGTACTGGAAGACTTAAAACCTCTTAGGGAAAAACTACTTCAAGAAATGAAAGGTCGTTTAGAGCCAAACACCGCAACGGTACCATCTCCAGATTACAAATATGCATATAATCACAAATACGAAGTTAATCATGAACATGGCATCTACCAGCGCTTTCCAATTAATCAAGCAACTAGAGAAGTATTAAATCAACCACAAATAATACTTGATGCAGAAAAACTTTCAAAATCTTACCCATCTTATTTTGACATTGGCGACATAGCCCATAGTAAAAATCATGAATGGTTAGCTTATGCAGTTGATGGATCAGGGGCGGAAAACTATGAAATATTTATTAAGCCTATGCTTGGTGAGGCTCACACTACAAAAATAATAAATAGTAACGGGGAAATTCAATGGGCTAAAGATAATAATATTCTATTTTGGGTTGAGCGTGATAACAACCAAAGACCTTGCGCTGTCTATGCCAAAAATATCCATGATTTATCAGATAAACCAAAGTTAGTTTATCTTGAAAAAGACCCTAGTTTTTTTGTATCCGTAGGAGAGACAGATAGTGGCAATTATATTAAAATTAATATTCACAACCACACTACTAATGAAGTATGGGTAATCCCTTCAAATAAACCTTACGATAAGCCAGTTTGTATTAATAAACGATCCCTAGGTCATGAATATAGCATTCACGATCATAATGAAAGTTTATATATACTAACAAATTATAATAACTCTACAGATTTTGCAGTTATGCAAACAAGCATCAACGAACTAGATTGCAAAAATTGGAATATAGTTATACCTCATCAGCCTGGAACATTGATTTTAGAATTAATAACTTTTTCAAATTACTTGGTTAGACTAGTCAGAGAAAATGCTCTCCCAAAAATCATAATTAGAAACCTAGAAGATAGCTCAGAAAAAGTAATCAATTTCGATGAACAGGCTTATAGTATAAGTCTTTTACCGGGGTATGAATATAGAACTCAATATCTTCGGTATTCATATTCTTCACCCACTACACCCAACCAAATATATGATTATAATATGCAGACTCATAAAAGAGCTCTACTGAAAACTCAGAAAGTTCCAAGTGGGCACACAACGACTGATTATAAATGTGAAAGAATTGACATAAAAGCGAGAGATGGTTCTAATATTCCAGTTACTCTTCTCTACAATTCGAGCTTTATTCAAGATGGTAATTCACCACTTTTACTGTACGGGTATGGTTCATACGGTATTACAATACCAGCTAGCTTTAGAACTTCAATACTACCCCTAGTTGATCGTGGTATTACATATGCAATTGCTCACATTAGAGGAGGGATGTCTAAGGGTTATCAATGGTACCTAGATGGAAAGCTTCAGAAAAAAAAGAATACCTTTAATGACTATATAGATGTCGGAAAAGGGCTTTGTGAGAAAAAATATACCTCACCCGGTATAATTTGCGCATATGGAGGCTCTGCTGGTGGTCTGCTTGTAGGAGCAGCCATTAACCAAGCTCCTGAGTTGTTTGCCGGAGCTGTAGCAGCCGTACCTTTTGTAGACGTACTCAATACAATGTCAGATAGTGAACTTCCATTAACACCGCCAGAATGGCCTGAATGGGGTAATCCATTGGTTAATTCCGAAGACTATGATTGCATTGCAGCTTATTCGCCCTACGAAAATGTAGTTAAAAATGATTATCCTCCCATACTAATTACTGGCGGACTAACCGATCCCAGGGTTACTTATTGGGAGCCCGCAAAGTGGGCAGCTATACTGCGTGAAAATCAGCAAGGTAATTCCCCCATCCTACTAAAAATAAATATGGATTCAGGGCATCAAGGCCAATCAGGAAGATATGATTCGCTCAAAGAAGTTTCGCTAGAATATGCCTTTATAATTTCTATTTTATAGAACCAAAAAAACAACAAAAATAATACCTAATTACTATCTTTCAACTATTTTTACACGATACTTGGAATCGTACTCTTCCTTAAAGGCCTCACACTTTGGATCATCGAGATCAAATCTTCCAACAAAAACCTCATTATCATAAGCACCTTTAATAATTGCAAAGCAAAGCTCTTTAACCACGTTAGCTTCAAAAATACATCGATTTTCAACAGCTTGGCGTTCTGCTTTTATGAACGAAATCCATTTTTTAGCGTTTCTTCCCTCGCGTGATGAACTTGGAACTTGCTCAAATGCCTGTATAGCGCTTTCACGTGATTTAGTAATTGGTGCTGAACGCTTTTCTTCTTCAGACATTTTACAATTAATTCTTGCTTGTTTTTGTGTATCCTCATAACGGCATGTGGCAATTAACATCCAAGATTTACCAGCATCATAACCTTTATTAATAGCACTTTTAAAGGCTGTTTCAGCTTTTAAACACTGCCCTTCATTATAAAGCGCTTCCCCCAAATCAGCATATAATTTAGCTTTACCAGAACTTGCAGCTGCGCTCTCTAAAATAGGTATCGCTCGTTTGTATTCACGTGCTTGACGAAATAAAGAAGATAATTGAACCATTTTTTCTGATGATCTTGATATTCGGTTTGCATTCATTTCTTTTTCAAGAATCTCAGCCGCCTGAAATGGCATATCGTAAAAAGAGTAATACTGTACAACTTTCATTAAGTCTTGCTCAGAATTTAGTGCTCCACCTAGATACAACATCTTAGTAACCTCAAAAGCTTCTTGTTCTCGGCCTCCGTTCGCCAGCATAGAAGCCCAAGCGTCCCAAAGGTTTTTGTCTTCTGGCCACCTACTAATCATCTGCTTTACGATATCAGCTTGGCGAGCTTGCATTCCTAAGTTGTTGTATAAGAAGTTCATTAAGTCAAAATGCTTACGTTCTTTAGGGCGAGCGGCTTTGAACCATTTCTCAGCCCAAGGTAATGCTTTCTTATAGTTTTCTGATTGCACCCATGCTTGGGTTAACATTTCAATATAAGCAGGCTTAACTTGCCCAGTTCTATTAATAAAACGCTCAAGAGCTTGAGCTCCTTCAGCATATTGTCCATTAGCTATCATTAATTGAGCTATATTTACTTGCAGACTATTTATTTCGTTGGGTAACAAACCGCCTGCTTTAATAGCATTTCTAAAGGAGGTAATTGTAGCAGGATAGTCATTTAACTCATAATTGCTGGCGCCTTGCATTTGATAAATAGTTGATCGCTCATATGGGTTAAGTGTTGGAAAAACTAATACAGCATTCAAAGCGACTAAAGCCTCTTTGTGCTGGTCATTATTAATCAGTTGAAGAGCTGCATTTACAGCTTCGCCTGCTTTGGCAGAAAATTGCCTTCCCTCTGTAACTTCTTGCGCATAGGCAAACCCAGATACGCTCAAAACAGGAAGTGTTGTGGCTGAAACGAGCGCTATAGCCGTTGCCGCTATAAGTTTTTTAAGTGAAGACTTTTTCCGATAAAGAGCCATCATCAATTTCTCCAATTTTCAAATTACTCTTCAGAAGAAGAGTTAAACTATTATTTATTCAGGAATAATGCGACCACGCTCGTCAGTAAGACGATAAGTTACTTTATTCTCAACTCCATTTCGAGCAACAGCGCGCCCATCAACTATCTTAGGATTATACTTCCACCTTTGAACAGACTTAATTGTCGCACGCTCAAAAAGTCTTTGAGTACAAAAAGTCGTTGTCACATTAAATGGAGCTCCTTCAGGACTTACATCAAACTTGACCCTGCAATGCCCAGATTTTTCTGCACGTGGTGGCATAATAGGAGGTATTCTTACTAGTGGCTGAGCATCACGGTCTGATACAGCAATTTTGAAGTTCTTTCTATCAATCTTAGGGGCTTCAAAATCCGGAATTGCTCCTTCCAAAGAGGCAATACGTTCTTGTGGTTTAGCAGCCTGTTGCCTCTCAATAGTTGGGGGGGGTGGAGGTGTAACAACTTTTTTTACTTGCTTAACTTTAGTATCTCTTTTTATAACTTTTATGTCTTCAACTGTTGGATTAATATCAAATGAAGCAGTGGCTAACTTCTCTTGCGGTTTAAACTCTTCCGCAATTAGAGTCATCATCAATATAAACAATCCTATAGTAACTAAAGCAGCTACAGGAAATCCAAGTATCCATCTAATTACATTCTTCATCTTTAGTTCCTACTGACTTGTTCCAACACGTGTGACAATTCCTAAATCTTGCATCATTTCTTGAACAGACATAACAACACCAACCTCAGAATCTTTATCCGCATTAATAATAGCTTCTGCTTTTGGGTTTTCAGCCTGCATTGACATAATTACAGGTCTAATTTCATCAACATCGTATGGGCGCTTATCAATCCACACTTCATTAGCAGAGTTTACAGCGATCAAGATAGAAGGCTTCCACTCTTTAGATGTTACTGCCTCAGGTTTTGAAGGTTCAATCCCTGGCGTTTTTACAAAAACTGAAGTAACAATGAAAAATATTAATAAAATAAACACAACATCCAGCATTGGTGTCATGTTTAGTTCTGTATCCTCATCATCCATTTGAATGCGACTTCGTCTTGCCATTTTACTACCTTATTTCATTTACACAGAAGGCATACGTCAAAAAATTCTTTTTAAGAACCAGTTGTTCGAAGAATTTCTATTTTCGAAGCCAAACCTTTTGTATCCAATTCATCTTTCAAGCCAACCATAAGCTCATGCCTGGCACCCTCGTCTAATCTGAGAATAACACTCGCGCCTGGCTTATCAGCTAGCAATCGTTCAACACGCAGAGAAACTCTATCGCAAGTTGTACCCTGCCCATCTACAGAACACTGATCCCTACCATCCACATACACAGTAATTGCAGGAGTAGATTTTGTTGGTATATCATTGTCTGGAGGCGGTGGAGGCTGAGTAAGGTCTACACCCTTTTCATCCAGAAATGTTGCAGTCACAATAAAGAAAATGAGCATGATAAACACAATGTCAAGCATTGGCGTCATATCTACTTCGGCTTCATCACCACCTGATTTACGGCGTCCTCTTCGCATAATATTATCCTACCTGTAATTCATCAGAGAAACGAGCAGTTTCACGTGCACTCCAACGCGGCAATACAGTTGAAAAATATAAACCTGATAATGCTGCTGTCATACCCGCCATTGTTGGGATTGTTGCCTTAAAGACTCCACCAGCCATAAGTCGTGCATTAGATGAGCCTGAAAGTGCCATCACATCAAAAACTTCGATCATACCCGTAACAGTACCAAGTAAACCGAGCAAGGGAAGTAACGCAACTAATGTTTTGATAATGCCAACATTAGTATCAGTTTTTTCCTTAATCTGCGAAACCATTTCATCTCGAACAGCATGGGCCCGCCAAGATGTTTTGTCGCTCCGAGCATTCCACTCTAATTTCAACTCAGACATGGCAGGTTTGTGTGCAAAGAAATAATACGCAAACCTTTCAAGAATAAATGTCCAAAGAGCGAAAGTTACTAACATTATCACAAAAAGTACAACTCCGCCAACTCCCAAAAACTCTTGGAGGCCGTTATAAACATTGATGGGATTCATCTGATTAACCTTTCCACAGCTTTATAACTGGAATTTTACGCACCACGGCTTTCAACATGACGCGCAACTATACCAGCTGACTGCTCCTCAAGCGTTCCTTGAATAGAACGCGCTATAGAAGAACAGAAACTATGCAATATTAGAAGAGGAATTGCAGCTATGAGACCAAGCATCGTAGTTACCAATGCCTCAGAAATACCGCCAGCCATTAACTGAGGATCACCAGTACCGTAAATCATCATAGCTTGGAAGGTCTTAATCATACCTGTAACAGTACCCAATAATCCCAATAGAGGGGCTATACCAGCCGCAAGTTTTAAAAAGTTCAACCCAAATTCAAATTTGGGCGACTCGCGAAGAATAGCTTCATCAAGCTTGAGCTCGACTGTATCTGCATCCTTATTTTTTGAACCTTCATAAGCCATCATAATACGACCCAAAGCATTCTTTTCATCAGGCTGGGCATTACGCTTCTGTCCACCTACAGCCATCTTAGCCAATGAAAGACGTACTATGTTAAGGATACCAAATAGAACACCTATAGCTAATAATAAGAGTATGATCTTACCGATAGTTCCACCTTGTGCAATTCGCTCCCCAGTGTCCGGAACACGTTCGAAAGACTTTAATAGCTCTCCACGTGTTGGGTCAATCGGAGCATAAACAATACCCGAGTTTGTTTTAGTTACATCAGAAGCAGCAGAAGAGATTGCTCCGCCTGGCTGACGAGGTAATTTTGCAAGAAGTGTATTCTCTTCACTTCCAGAAGGAGGTGTATATTGTAAAAAGTCAGCATTTTCAGCTGTAAATATCGAAAATGGTCCAACACGAGTCACTGACTGCATTGCCCCATCATCAACATTAGCAACAGGAGCTGAGAAAGTAGCTACCTGTCTTTGCGCTTTAATCTCCTGAAGCATTGACTGCCAGATTGCATTTAACTGATCAGAGTCTGGAAGAGCCTTAGACTCTGATACAGTACCTAGAACCTCAGTTCGGGTGGGATACTGAGCAGTTATGAGTGAACTATCCAGTATAGCTTTAAACTCACCCGCTTTAGATCTTGCAAGTCCAAAAACTTCGCCAAAATCACCCTGGGCTGCCCTAAGTTCGCCCTCAAGACGAGCTATTCTTCTTCCGTTAGCATCAAAAGTTGATTGAACGCTTTGCGCTTTACGCTCTAGTGCCCCGAGTTCGCCGCGAGCTTGCCTTAAAAGAGCAGATTGCTGATTACGTTTCTGTCTAAATTTGGCTTCACGATCACGGTTCTCTGCAGCAGTTTTAGCAGAATCTGAACGCACCTGATTCAAAAGATCACTTATAGAGTTTATCTGAGCACTCGCAGCAGTAGCTGAAAGCATTAATGCGGCACTCATTATAGTGGCCGTTGTCTTAGTAAAGAATTTCATTTTGTTACTCACTTTTTTTCCCTCAAACCTAATTGCTAACTGTGACTGGCGCGAAGACCACATCTGGGGCTGCTTCACCCTTGGAAATACGTATTGCTTTACGTAAAGCCAAAGCATCAGCACCTTTAAGTATATCCCATGAGCGATTTTCTAGATTATATCTACCAACCTCTGACTCATCTTTTGTCATATAAACAAGAGATACTCGTCCAAAACGTAAGAAGTTAACGACGTTTCCTGGTCGAGTCGGGTGCATACCCTCATAACTATCTATACCCTGACCATATGATACTTCTATTTTAAAAGCATTTAACACCTGTCTGTATTGCTCTGCAGGCGATACATCGGGATCAGCCAAAACATTTTTCATTCTTTCAACTCTAGAAAGTCTCTCAGTTAAGTTAAAAGGAATATCAGCCTTAATGGTATCTTCAATCTCTGCAGCCATTTTAAGCATCATGGGTGACATGCCTTGCTTAATCTGCTCAACAGTTCCCAATTGCCGCCCCAAACTAGCTATTTCAGACTTTTGCGACTGCAAAAATACGTCCTGCTGAGCTATAAAGAGAGCTATATTATCTTTCTGCTGAAGAACGGCACGAAATTCTCGAACCGCTTGATCAGCCTCGTCATCAAGGCCCTCTATTCGTTGTTGAGATGCTGCGCTTGCCGATGATGATGCTTTAGCCGTATTTAACGCACTCTCAAGCTGAGCGTAAGCAGGGCCAGACATCATAAGCCCGGCAGCCCCTAGCATCAAAAAGCGCTTTGCAATTGAAGATTTTAACATGGTTTCCTTCCAAGTTTGCTTTCGTTGTTTATTTACTTCAGAAATACCCTAAAGCATTTCTGTACCCATTTTTATTAATTCAAATGTACAGGAGCAGATAAAACACCTGGTGCTGATTGTCCACGTGCAATTCTAACTGCTCTCCTAACATCCAATACATCAGAGCCCGATAACTCAACCCAACTCTTAGTGTCTAAATCATATCGCCAAGCTTCTGAGCTATCAAATTCTAGATATACAAAAGAAAGTCGACCATAATGAAGATATGCGCCGTCCATAAGCTCAGGTTTTAGATCCTCAATTGAAGCCCCATTTCCTGTTGGCTTACCATTATTATAAGCCATTTTCTTTTTATGGTCATCCGTTAAACCACAAGCGCGACTATCCTGATCTTCTTGACAAGCAGCATATCTAACACCAGGGTTTATAGGGTTATTACCAGTATATGAAGAAACTGAATTACCATAACCCACCTCTATATCGTATATATTTAATGCCTGTCTCATTTTTTGACCCGGTGATGCCTCAGGATCATCTAGCGTTTCTTTAAACTTATCAAGACGAATTAAACGCTCTTCAATTTTAAAAGGATAATCAGAATATATTTCACTTTCGATAGCTGCTGCCATTTTTTGAAGCAATGGACCAACAGTTACTGTTGTGGCCGGAATTCCTTCAATCTGTCCTTGAAGGTTAGAAATTTTATCATTTTGAGTTTGAACAAAAACTTCCTTCTGAGCTGTAGATAATTTTAGGTCAGATATTTGCTGTAGTATACTCTTGTAGGTTTCCAAGGATGAACTCTGCGCATAAGCATTGTTACCCGCGGAAACAACTAAGGCTGCAACCCCTAATAATATTGATTTAGTGGCGATACGTAAATTCACCAAGACTTCCCTCCAAAATAATTTAGGCTCATTGAACAGAGTTTTATATCATTATATGAATTCGCTTACACGTCCAAAAATATTAAATCAATCGCTAGGATGCATATCTGTGGATTTTTTTTGGGATTAATGCTGAAAATTAATGTTTCTAATAAAATATCAGTCCAATTTTAAATTTGGCAGTTAAAATTAACCATTTATAGTATTTAAGTTATTATTTGCAAAGACTGTGGTTGGGGCGGCTGGATTCGAACCAACGATCACGGGATCAAAACCCGATGCCTTACCGCTTGGCTACGCCCCAAAAACACTACAGAGTCAACTTTATAAATGCGGCTTCTATCTGCTCAAATTTATAATTGCAATTCGTTTTTAACTCAAATCGTTCTGATTTTTAAAAAACTTACAACCTATGATTTCTATCTTATAGAATACAATAAAATTACCTAACAATCTGGATGACATATGTTTACAACAAAAAAAATCCCGCATTAAGCGGGATTAATTAAATTCAAATTACTGAGTAATTTAAAACTTTTTAGTCGCGTTTACAAAGAAAGTACGTCCGCCAATATCATAGCCGATACCCGCAAGGCTACCTAAATTGTTATTATCAGTCAAAGGAGGAGCAGTATCAAATACGTTGTTTACACCTGCACGTAGTACATATGTATCTTTCGAATATGATATTGATGCGCTATGTAACCAATAACTAGCCAAATCATCATATTGACGACAATTACGGTTTTCTGGAGTACCAGCGCCCTCAGCTTGAACACAACGTGAGAAGAAAGTAGTAACAGGATCATTTCTTTCTGATTCAATCACACTTTCAACCATACTATCAAGATAACGTGACTGGAATAAGAAACCAAAATCTTTCCAAGTTAGCTGCTGTGTAAAGTTCAAGCGCCACTTTGGATTACCATATTCACCCAAATTGTCATTAACTCTAACACCAGTAACAATAGCTTCCTCTATATCCTGTCTGAGCGACTGCGTAGCACGGAAGATTAAATTGTAATCAAATTGGTCATCTGAGAAAGGTGCTTTGAAATCAAAACCAAATTCAGCGTTGTAGTCGATACCTTCAACGTACTGGGCACCTAAGTTCTGATTTAAAGCTGACACAAATGTCACTTCACCAGATGTAGGATCAGTTGTACGCGGAGCACGTGTTATAAACTCACATGTTGGATCCGTTAACCCTGTTGAGTTATAGCAACGATTAACAATTGTACCAGCTGTTAACTGGTTAACCTCATCATTGATCTCTATCTCAAAATAGTTAACTGCAAAACGTAAGTCAAAATCTTCAAACCAAGGCTGATCGAATGACCCCCCTACTGAGATCGCAGTTGAAGTTTCTGGCTTGAGATCAGGATTTGAACCAGTTGCCACTCTTGTTGGTGACCCATAGAAGAATGGGGTTGGACTTGTACCTATACCATTGGCTCCTAAATTGAATGGGTCCGTAGCAGCAAGACCAAATGGGCCACCGCCATTTTGGCAGTTTGCAATAATGTCAGCATCACGTGGGTCTAAGTTTGCATCATAGATACGTCTATCATCTTCTCCGTCACCATCAGTATCTTGGAACGGAACAGCCACACCTGGAACACGACATGGGTCGCTTGGGTTAGCAAATCCTGTTACGCGTCCACCAAACTGCTCTCCTAAATTAGGAGCACGGAATGATGTGCCATATGTGGCACGTAAGCTCAACCAATCAGTTGGAGCAAACACGCCCTTAACACTATAAGTTTCAGCTGAACCAAAGTTACTTTCATCGGTATAACGTCCAGCGAGGTTAACACTCAACTCATGAATACCATACTGATCTTTAACCAATGGCACTTCAATCTCACCGAAGACTTCATGTAAAGTTCTTCTACCATTTGAGCCTGGATCATTGAAGAAACCTTCAAAATCACCCGCTAAGGAGGTGCGTGTTTCAATAATATCTTCACGATATTCACCACCAAATCCAGCAATCACTGTACCACCTGTGGGAATATCAAAAAGATCACCAGAAACATAACCCTGAATCATGTTTTGCTTAACAATGGTATCAGTTAAACGATTCGGGAAAAGGTATTCAGTATCTTCTGGGTCTTCAAATTCTCCGCCAAACAAGAAAGTTGGCTCAAAGAAGTTTAAAGGACGACAAGGCACGTCTTGATCCGCCCCTGCTACAGTTACAGGCGTACAAGATATTTCACCTGTTGTAGCATCAACCACTGTATTGTTAAGTGTTTGGGCTAGGCGCGGAAAGTATGGGATACCCTTTACGGCATCTTGACCACTTGAACGAGAATAACTCACATTAACATCATAAGCCCAATTATTTAAACCAGCTTCCTCAAGAAAAGGAAGGTCACCCTTCAGACCAGAGATGAAGCGTGTTTGCGCAACATTTGTGTCGTTAATAAAAGTTGATTGGAAAAAAAGCGTTGAGCTAGTACCAGCAAAATCGAACTGATTAAGAGGATAGTCACCAGATAAATTAATGGCGCCCTGACCAGCTGTGTTAGTTTTTGTCTCACGGGTAGCATACGAAGCTTCAAAATAAGCTGTCATATTACCATAGAGACCCGTGTCATACTCACCAAACGTGAACATTGATGTACGGTTAAAGTCTGGCGCAAAAGCTGCATCCAGTTCTTCAGGGAATATTAACAATCTTTGTCCATCTGGATCGTCAGGCTGAATCAGGTTTCCAGTGATTCCAATTCCAGTGAAGTTATCTGGTAAAGCAAAGCCTCGATAAACCTCGCCTACGTTACCTTCTTGATAACCTAGATACCCGATGCCAGTAATAGCAGAGCCAGCACCGAAAGAACCAGCACATCGGTCTGGGTCATAAATTTCACCACTAGCACCCTGAGTAACATAACTTAAGCACCCATTGCTATATGGAGAATAAAAATCAGACAACGCACTTTCAGGATATCCTGCCACACGGCTGTGCTCAGCTGCGAACGTTAAGAAACCTTTATCGTTAGATACACCTGTCTTAAGAGAAAAGACTTCTCTGTGACCAGCATTACCCGGTAGCTCAGGTATTGTAGCGTATGCATCAATTTCAATACCTTCGAACTCTCTTTGTAACTGATAGTTAACAACACCCGCAACAGCATCTGAACCATAAACCGATGAAGCACCATCAAGAAGTACGTCAACGCGCTGTACAAGCGAGCCTGGGATAAGGTTAAGGTCCGGCGCACTTGGAGCGCCACGAACACCAGCAGGAGCTAAGCGTCGACCATTAACTAAAACTAATGTACGTCCAGGATTCAAACCACGAAGAGATGCAGTAGCAGAACCAGGCCCGTTAGCTGATAAATTACCAGCTGATGTTGATAAACCAGTAGTAATTTGCTGACCTTGAACAACAGTTGTTTGTCCTAGTAAATCTGAAGCATCAACTAAACCTAGGTCTCGAGCAAGCTCCCCATCGATAACCTGTAATGGCGAAGCGGATGTAAATTCATTCCTACGAAGACGTGAACCAGTAACAACTATTTCACCTTTCTCCTCTGCAAAATCATCTTCTTCTGCTTCTGCTTCAACTTGTTCTACCTCAGCTGGGGTTGTATCAACTTGTGCGTAAGCAACTCCTCCCAGTCCCATCATCAAACTTGATAAAATAGAAGTTTGAAGCAAACGTGTTTTGTCTAAAATATTCATAAAGGAACCCCTTCGAACTGGTTTCATATTAATTTTGACGGATTCATTCCGTGTGTAATCTATGCTTAAATCCTATAAAAGGATGAGTCACAAGAAAAAAATTACTAAAATTTAATAAAAAAAATATTTTTATCGCATAGTTGCAAATTTGCCACCCACCTTAATCTCAATATTGTTCTTTTTGAATTTCTATATATAACTCAAGGATAGACGGGTAAGAATTTAGTTAATAAATTAATTTTTTAATACAAATGAGCAGCAAATGATTAAAGCAAACTTTCTGATAATATCAGCTGTGATTGGCATATTCGCGATAAATATATCTTTCGCACAAGACAGAGATACCCCAGATGAATTGTTAGCTATATATAAATGTAAGTCTCTAAAAAATCCAAAAACAAGGCTTGAATGCTATGATAACGCCGTAGAACGCTTTGAAAAGGCCAATAATGACGGGGAATTAGTGACCGTAAGTAAATCAAAAATTGAAAATGTTGAACGCGAAGCCTTTGGTTTTAATATTCCTTCTTTATCTATCAATCGCATATTTGGATTAAAAGAAAAGCCTGAAGGTGTAGCCAGCGCAGAGAATGTTACAGAAACAAATGATCTGATATCACCTGTAAAAAAATCAGATAAGAAAAAAGATAAAAAGCAAAATATTAAAGTAAAAAATATTGATGAAGTTGTTTTAAATATCAAAAAAACGACAGAGTTTGGCTATAAAAAAACTAGGTTCTTTATGACAAACGGACAGGTTTGGGAACAAATCGATACTACACGCTTTAAATTACCAAAAACAAAAAACCAGGAAAAAAATACTGCATTAATATCCAAGGGGGCTTTAGGCAGTTTCTTCCTGAGAATTAACTCACGTGGGGTTGCTATACGTGTAAGACGTGTAAGATAAAAATGTTTAAACTAGAATTTCATATGATATTCAAATAATGAGCATTCCATTTATAAAAGACTTTGATTTTAAATACGGCGAATGTTCTGTCATGAGCCCTCTCGTTAAAAGAGTTATTGCCAATAATCCAGGTCCTTTTACTTTTACAGGAACAGGTGTCTATATTGTTGGAAATAAAAACGTAGCCGTTATAGATCCTGGACCAAATACATCTGAACACAAGAAAGCGCTCAAAAAAGCACTTACAGAAAAAAAAGTTACCCATATCTTTTTGACACACCATCACCTTGATCACTCACCTCTAGCCAAACCCCTAGCACTTGAACACGGTTGCAATATATATGGACTTAGCACTGATAAAAAAAATAAAATAAAAATTCCATCCCTTGAAGAGGGTGATGACAACACTTTTAAACCTGATGTGGATATTAAATGCGGAGATTTATTTAAAGGTGAAGGATGGACTATTGAAGCTATCCACACACCAGGACATACATCTAATCACGTTTGTTACGCTCTTAAGGAAGAGAATTTACTATTTTCAGGTGATCATATAATGGGCTGGTCTACGAGTGTGGTATCTCCTTATGAAGGTCACATGGGCGATTACTTAAACAGCTTAAAAAAAATAAAAGACAGAGATTTTTCATTACTATTTCCAACTCACGGAACTTATATTAAAGAGGTCAATAACTTTATTGATGCTTACATAAATCATAGATATAATCGAGAACAGCAAATTATTGATGCACTCAAAACAGGTTCCAATGAAATTTTAGATATTGTGAAGAAATTGTACTCAAATCTTGATAAAAGACTATACCCAGCTGCGGCCCATAGTGTACTAGCACATTTAATACATCTTCGAGAAAAAGGCATAGTGACGGCGGGTACAGATAATAGTCTGCAGTGCAGATATACAATAACTTCTAATTAGCTATGCTATGGATAAAGCCTACTCTTGATCCAGCTATCGCCATTCGAAGAAAAAACTATGCGATCATGGAATCTGTAAGCGCCATCTTGCCAAAACTCTATAGTTTCTGGTTTTACTCGCCAACCCTGCCAATGACTTGGCCGTGGAACAGAACTTCCTTCAAATTTTGCTTCGATTTTATTTAATTTGTGCATCATTGTTTCTCTATCTTTAACTGGACGTGATTGATTTGAAGCCCAAGCGCTTAGTCTTGATCCACGGGCTCTAGATGCAAAATAATTGTCCGCTTCAATTGAAGTTACAACCTCGGCATTCCCCCGCACACGTACCTGTCTTTTTTTACTTTTCCAGTGAAAGCCTAAGGCTACTTTATTGCTAAAATTTAACTGCTGGCCTTTAGAGCTTTCTGAGTTTGAATAAAATACAAAACCGCGCTCATCTAAATTTTTTAGTAAAACAATACGGACATCTGGCATTCCATTTTTATCTACTGTGGCAACAGACATCGCATTAGCATCATTTACTTCTGATGTAATTGCATCAGACAGCCATTCTGAAAATAATTCAATAGGGTTTAAACTTTTTATCCAGCTTACATCTCTCGACTTGCTGGAAGCATATTCTGTTTCACTTGGAGTAATTGGAATTATCGATTTATTCATTGTATTTCCACAGCTAAAAATTTATTAATTAACCCTATAATTAACCTTATTGTTAACTATGTCGTTACTATTATCAGATACGCTGATATCGAATAATGGTTTCCTCTTAGAATTTAGGGCTATAATAATGACACGTCAACAAGCCTTACTTACCTTAGGTCTCAATATGTCAGCAAGAGAAGCCGACATTAGGACTGCTTGGCGTAAAAAAGCAAAGTTTTTTCATCCTGATAGTCCCTATGCGGACGAGCGCGGGTTTTTTTTGGCCCAAGAGGCATACCAAACTTTAATACCGCCTGTGCCAAAAGCTTTTAGAGTTCAGGCTAGGAGTCGTAGTTTTTAGATTCATCTACTAGTTTGGGCAAATAAATAATTCGTGTATTGAATGAAGAATAGATTCGTTCAAAAAGGCTTAATTAATGGCAAAATTATATTTTAGTTATTCGGCAATGAATGCTGGAAAATCTGCTATATTACTCCAGTCAGCATATAATTATCATGAGAGAGGTATGAAAACACTGCTACTAAAGCCTGAGGTAGACACACGTGATCCATTATCAAATCACATTGTTTCAAGAATTGGAATCAAAGCTGAGGCAGAAATTTTTACTACGGATACAAATTTAGAAGAATTTATAAAACAATATTATAATAAAATAAAAGTCGATTGTATTCTTCTTGACGAGTCTCAATTTCTAACCTCAGATCAGGTTTGGCAACTTGCGAGTATATCTGATGATTTTGGCATACCAGTTATGTGCTATGGTCTTAGAACAGATTTCAAAGGAAATCTATTTCCCGGAAGCGCTACAATGTTAGCAATCGCAGATGACGTGAGAGAAATAAGAACACTTTGTTGGTGTGGAAGAAAAGCTACGATGACTTTGCGCTTTGACACCAAAGGCAAAGCTATAACAGATGGTGAACAAGTTGAAGTAGGAGGAAATGAAAAGTACATAAGCCTATGCAGAAGACATTGGCTAGAGAAAAAAACCTGCAAATAAAGTCTTTAATATTTTTTAAGTTGATGAACCAACAAATCAAAAAAGCCCTCAGTATCAACCTTATGTGCCCAAAAGCTATTTTGGGGCAAACTAGTGGAATTCCAAAAATCTACAGAGGTATGACCCCTCGTTAATTCAGATTGAACTTCTACTCTCACATTGCATTGTTTAAACTCAAATAAATCGGGCTTAAGGATATAGGCCATTGTACATGGATCATGCAATGGCGCTCCATCATTACCATATTTTTCAGCATCAAATCGACCATAGCAAGTTAATAGATTGTAAGCCGACTGAGCAACATTATTTTTAATTGCCTTAATTCTCTCGAGGACTTCAAAGGAAGATAAAACTTGATGAGTTACATCAAGCCCAAAAACAGTTATTTTACATTCACTAGAAAATACTATTTGGGCAGCTTTAGGATCAACAAAAATATTAAATTCTGCAGAAGGAGTAATATTTCCTCCTTCTCTCATAGCGCCACCCATCAAAACAATCTCAGCTATTTTATCAACAATTAATGGCTCTTTCTTAATAGCTGATGCAATATTAGTAAGAGGGCCTGTGGGAACTAAAGTGATTTCTCCGTTTTCAGCAGCCATTAATTCATCAATTATAAAGTCCACAGCATGTTTATCTTGAGCTTTAATTTTTGGTTCAAAAATCTCTATTCCTTCTAAACCTTCATCACTATGCACTTCCTCTGCTGTTACCAAAGAAATCTCTAGAGGAGCATCACAGCCTTCATAAACAGGAATATCAAAACGATTAGACAACTCGCAGATCAGACGGGCATTTCTTGAAACTTTATCTAAACTTACATTACCAGCTACAACAGTTATCCCTAATACCTCATACAGATTTGTAGGAGGTAAGGCCAGAAACAGATTTATGCAATCATCTTGTCCTGGGTCGCAATCAATTATAAGTTTCCGTTTCATAAATTACTATAACGTATTTTTACAGGATTAGAACAGTTGATTACAGAAAAGCTTTATATTAACTTTATTACATGGAAAAACTATTTATTACAGCTGAAGAACTACTTAAAAGTTCATTTGAATTGGGGCTCAAGATATTTGAAAGTGAGTTTAACCCAACACACATTATTGGAATTTGGCGAGGTGGGGCACCGATTGGCATCGCCGTTCATGAAATATTAGATTTACTTGGCGCACATGCAGAACACTTTGCCATTAGAACTTCTTCATATAAAGGAATAAACAAGCAATCAAATGAAGTAAAGATTTTCGGAATCACTCAAATTATTGAAAATATTTCATCCGATAGTAAAGTTTTATTAGTTGATGATATCTTTGATACAGGTCGATCGGTTGAAGCAACAATTGAAGCAATAAAAACCAACTGCAAATTAAGCGAGCCCTGTGAAATTAAAGTCGCTACGGTTTTTTACAAACCAAAAAAAAATAAAACCAAAAGAAAACCAGATTACTTTGTTCACAAAACTAAATCATGGACTGTTTTCCCACATGAAATGGTAGGCTGCACCCTTAAAGAAATAATGGAAAAAAAACCAGTGCCTGAACGTTTTTTTAGAATATTAAAAGATACTAGATAATTTTTCTACTTCATGGCGAAACGGTATAGCAGGTTGCGTGCCTATTTTTTGAGTAACTAATGCACCTGCAGCACATGCAAATGCTAATGCATCTTCGTAAGACCTTCCCTCCATCAAAGATATAGAAAGCGCCGCTGCAAAACAATCGCCTGCCCCGGTGGTATCTATTGCATTCATATGGGGAGGCTTAACGGAGGCTAATACAATATTATTTTTAATTAGTACCGCCCCTTGAGCACCGTGAGTAACTGCTAATAATCCGGTATAGGATCTTAGAGTTTCCTTATAAGCCTGATATTCACCTTCATTAACAATTATAACTGATGCGTAAGGTAATAACTTATCCAATCCATCTAAAACTGGTGATGGATTTATTGCCACAAATCCTTTGTAATTCTTGATAGCTTCAAATATTGTTTCTAACGGAATCTCAAATTGAGTAATAATGCCATCATAATCTATAATTCCAATATGCTCAGGAGAGAATTTTTTATTAGCACCTGAGGCAACAGCAATCTGATTCTCACCATCTTCATCAACATTAATAAATGCAACACCAGTAGAGACATCATCAAGAACTACTATGCTTTTAAGGTCCACATCTGATTTTTTTAATAAATCAAGAGCCTTCACAGCAAATTCATCATTACCAACAGCACCTAATAAAGTAGTATATGCACCCATTTTTTTTGCTGCTAGTGCAACATTAGCACCTTTACCTCCTGGGTGTGTTTCAAAAGTTCCTCCTCCTATAGTTTTACCAGCTGTGGGCAAACAATGGGTTTGAACAATAAAGTCTAAATTTATAGAACCTAAAGAGCATATTTTTAAGCTTGTCATATTATCCTCAGAAAAAAGTCTAAATTGATTTAGATTAGTTTGCTATATAAATTACAATATATATTATAGTATAAAATGTTAACTGAAAGCATCATATGATCAAATTAGATCCAATTGATTATCAACTTTGGAGCATAAATAAGTTTGCTTTTTCTAAATTACTCGGTCAATCATTTAAAGAAACTGGATTTGCTGTAATTGAAAATCATAGAATACCTGAAAAAGTAATTCATGATGCCGATATATCATCTGAAGCTTTTTTTTCATTGCCGCAAAATATTAAACAAAAATATTCTGATCCAGAAGATGGCTTTCAACGTGGTTATTCACCTATCGGTACAGAAAATGCAAAGAACAAAAAAGAAGCAGATTTAAAAGAATTTTGGCATACAGGAAGAAAGCTTCCTCCATCGTCAAAGTATAACAAAACAATGAAATGCACCCCACCCGTTCTTGAAATAAAGAATTTCGACCAAAACATATTTAAATTATATGAAGAATTTGATAAATTTGGAAATGAGTTACTAAAAGCAATAGCTATTTATTTAAATTTAAATGAAGATTGGTTTCAAAATAAAGTGAATTTTGGTAACTCCATATTAAGGCTCCTACATTATCCTGCTCAAAAAGTAACTCCCCCAAATGGCTCAGTACGTGCAGGCGAGCATGAAGACATTAACCTTATAACACTATTACTCGGAGCATCAGAGTCAGGACTTCAAGTCAAACACAGGTCTGGAAACTGGATAGATATTAATACTAAAAAAGGAGCGGTTGTTGTCAATGTTGGCGATATGCTTCAAAGAATAACATCTGGTCTTTTGCCTTCAACAACCCATCGCGTTATAAATCCAAAGCCAAGTAGAGCAATGTTTTCAAGATATTCAAAACCTTTCTTTTTACATCTTAACAATGACACAATAATTGAGCCACTGAAAAGCTGCTTGAGTGAGGACCGTGAAGCCGAGCCAGCAATTACAGCGCAAGACTTCCTAACTCAACGTTTAATTGAAATTGGACTTAAAAACCACTGATTAGTATCCCTGCCAAAGCAGCGTTCATTAAGTTTGCAAGAGAAGCAGCAAATACCGCTTTGATTCCCATCTTTGCCATTTCAGACATACGGTCAGGAATAAGGGCCCCAAGGCCCCCTAGCAAAATAGCAATTGAGCTAAAATTAGCAAACCCACAAAGTGCGAAAGTCAAAACAACAACTGTACGTTCGGATAGCTGTCCCTGCACATCTACAAGACTTATGTATGCTATGAATTCATTAAGTACAATTTTTTCTCCAAAAATAGCTCCAGCTTGTTGTGCCTCCGCCCATGGAACATTTAATACCAGCATTACAGGAGCAAATATAAAACCAAGAATTGTTTGCATGGATAAGCTATCAACGCCAAAAAAACCTCCAGCCCAACCAAGAAGTCCATTACATAAAGCAATCAAAGATACGAAAGCTAACAACATTGCTCCTATATTAACAGCAAGCTTCATACCATTCTGCGCGCCTACAGCGGCGGCTAAAATAACATTTGCATGTTCACGGTCATCAGCGAGATCAAACACTTCATCCACTGGTTTATCAAAATCTTCATCACTGGATGGCATTATTATCTTTGCCATTAATAGCCCTGCAGGGGCCGACATAAAGCAAGCTGCAATTAGATATTCAGGCTTGATACCTAATTGAATATAACCAGCTAAAACAGTTCCTGCAATTGAAGCCATACCAGAAACCATGATAGTAAAGAGTTCAGGTCGAGAAATACTTGGCAAATATGGCTTAAGACTCAAAGGTGCTTCAGTCTGCCCAACAAAGATATTGGCTACCACATTTAAAGATTCAACAGGTCTCGTATTTGTTAATTTACATATTGCTCTTCCTGCGTGACGTACAATAAATTGCATAACTTTAAGGTGATACATAACCTCCATTAAGGCAGCAAAAAAAATAACAACTGGCAAGACTCTAATTAAGAAACTAAAGCCAATATTCTCAGATGCTAAGCCGCCAAATACAAAATCTATCCCAACATCAGCATAGGAAAGTAAAGTGATTACGAGATCAGACATTCCTGTGAGAACTTTTTGACCAAAAGGTACATATAATACTAAAACAGCTATAAAAACTTGCAACGCGAAACAAATAAAGACTGTTCTGAGTCTTATTGCTTTCCTATCCTCTGAAAAAAGCCATGCCATTAAAAGAATGAGAAAAACGCCTATTAAGCCAAAAGCTGGATGATTCATAAATTGCCCCTAAGAGGAAGTGTTTAACAAACTGATTTTTTAGAATCAACCTTAGGAAGTAAATCCATAATAGTCTCTAGCACTTGGTCAACAGAATTTATAAAGTCATTTTGATCTATGATTAAATCTGCATGAACAGAGGAGGGTTTAATGTACTTGATATGTGCTGGCTCAACATCATTCGAAAATTGTTTAATAACGAATTCCTTTATTCTTTTTCTTTCTTTAACATCCCTAGTAAGTCTTCGCTCAAATCGGATGTCTTTAGAACAAGATAGATATACAGATAAATCGGAAAAATTTCTAATTCCAGGATTATCTAACAACAATAAACCTTCTACAATTATGAAATCTTTTGGATCTGTGAGGCTGGAAGAATCAATTCTTTGATGCACTGAAAAGTCATACTTAGGTAAAACGACTGACTTATTTTCCTTCAGGCACTCAAGGTTTTCTAATAGTAAATTAAAATCAAGAGCATCGGGAATATCAAAGTTTGGAATTTTATCATCTGTCACTCTCTCGCGTATATCGAGGTAATAATCGTCCTGACAAATGATCATGGAGCGATTAGGCCCTAAACGTTCTTGTAAGAGTCTTGCTAAAGTGGTTTTTCCGGAACAGCTACCACCTGAAATAACTATGATATGTGACATAAATATTACTTTTTTAAATTAGCCCCTAACTAACAAACCATTCTTATAGATGCTAATGATATTTTCTATTAAGTGAAGTCAGAGGTGTTGTAAGAGTACAACATATAAAAAAAATAATTTCAATTCACAGTTTTTTGTTGTTGATAGGTGGCATGATGGACGAAAAATAAGTATTAATGCTCAAGATTAAATTTTTTTAATGATTCACCCGAGATAAATCTCACAACCCATAGAGAATTAAATGAACTCACACATTACTTCATTAGGCTTCAAAGCCATCATGAGCGCATCATCTATAGCCCTTGCTATGAGCCTTGGTTCAATAGCACAAGCGCAAGTTACAACATCAGAAGTACAGGGTTATGTTACAACTTCTAGCAATGCACCTTTATCCGGAGCACAAGTAACTATAACAAATACAGCTACAAGCTTAACGAGAAGCGCGCAAACTGATGTATCTGGTAGTTTTGCTGTTAGAAACTTGCCCGTTTCAGGTCAGTATGAAGTAACAGTGTCAGCAAATGGTTTCCAAGGTAAGCGCGTGGAAAACATCAGCCTTTCACTCGGTGGTTCGACCTCGATGAACTTTTCTCTTGATGCAAGCAGTTCCGTGGACGAAATCATTGTTGTGGCTCAAAAGCAAGTTTTAGCAGATGTAGCAGTTGGCCCTAGTGCAACATTCAGTCAGGTAACATTAGAAAATGCACCTGCAATAAACAGAAATATTGCTGATATTATTAGATTAGACCCTAGAGTTTATGTGGACGAATCCAGAGGAGATATAAACTCAGTACAGTGCGTAGGGCAAAGTTCAAGATTCAACTCAATAACACTTGACGGTATCTCTATGAATGATGCTTTTGGTTTAAATTCAAATGGATACCCTACAGAGCGCCAACCATTTCCTTTTGATGCTATTGAACAAGTTTCCGTTGAGATTGCTCCTTTTGATGTAAAATACGGTGGATTTACAGCATGTAACATTAACTCAGTTACGAAATCGGGTACGAATGAAATTCACGGCGGCGCATTTATGGATTACACTGATAACGGACTCCGTGGAAAAAAAGTTGATGGAAGAGATGCAAATTACAATGATTATGATGAAATCCGTTATGGCATAAACGTAAATGGCCCAATCATCAAAGATAAGCTCTTCTTCAATGTAGCTTATGAAAAACTAGAGGGTGCGAATACATTTAATCTAGACCAAACTATTGGAACGGGTAATTTTCAGGTCAGCCAAGCGGAACTTGACCGAATTTCAGAAATCTCTAATCGCGTTTATCAATATAACCCAGGCACAACGCCTTCAAGCTTTGCCAATGCCGATGAAAAAATATTAGTTAAGCTCGACTGGAATATTAATGACCAGCACAGAGCTGCCTTCACATATAATTATAATGATGGCTTCAACACAGTACGTTCTGACGGGGATAGTAATGAATATGAATTCTCAAATCACCTTTACAACAGAGGCTCTAAGCTTGAGTCCATATCTGGAGCCATCTATTCAGACTGGTCAGACAATTTCTCAACAGAAGTTAGAGTAGGTTATCTGGATCTTGAAAATGATGTGCGTTCAATTGGTGGAAATGATTTTGGAGAAATCCAAATACGTACCGACCGTGGCGTAACAGTCTACTTGGGTGGCGATGATAGCCGTCAAGCAAACAAATTAGCTTATGATCAGTTAGATTTGTCTTTTAGGGCAAACTATGATGCCGGAAACCATTCATTACTATTCGGTGCAGAACACCGTAATTTGAACATCTTTAATTTATTTGTGCAACATACAGAAACAGAGCTCCGTTTTCGTGGTATTGATGAATTCGAGGCTGGCCAAGTCGATCGTATATACTATAATAACGCACCATCGCAAAACCCTGTAGATGCAGCTGCTGATTGGGGTTATGCTATCAATACAGTATACGCTCAAGACGAAATTCAATTAAATGACAGCTTGTCTGTTATAGCTGGTGCACGTTTTGATTGGTATACAACTTCAGACGCACCAACAGAAAATCCTGATTTTCTTCAAGAATATGGATTCTCTAATTCTCAAACACTCGATGGCAAAAGCCTATTGCAGCCTCGTTTAGCATTTACATGGGACGCGGCTGATGACTTACAACTTCGAGGCGGAATTGGTAGATACTCAGGTGGTAATCCAAATGTTTGGCTTTCAAACAACTATTCAGCAAATAATATTGATCAAGTGGGTGCACTAGCACGTGCTGGTCGTGGTGGGCAGCCAAATCCAATCGACTTGTTTGCTCAAACATACTCTGGTGCTGAAGAAGGAGTTCCTAACTTTGCTGGTTATGCAATACCAGATGTAGTCTATGATTCAGTGGCTACTGGAGTAGGTAGTAATTTTGAACTTAACTACCTTGACCCTGACTTTAAAATTCCATCCGATTGGAAATACTCCCTTGGTGCTACATGGACACCAGATTTTAATACTGGTGAGGATATATTTGGTGGTCCATGGTTGTTCCAAGCCGACCTATTAATTTCCAAAAGTAAAGATACGGCAATAATTAAACGTGCTGACCTTATCCAAGATGGAACACGCATTGTCGATGGCGTTACATACCCGACATATGACAGTCCTAACATGGATGCCTTTACTTTGACTAATAGTGAAATTGGAAATGAAGCTTTTGTAGCCTCTCTCGGTATTTCAAAGGACTGGGATAGTGGATGGGCAGCGACCTTTGGTTATGCTTACTCAAATGCAAAAGATGTATCGCCTATGACAAGTTCTGTTGCGTTTTCAAACTATAACAACAGAGCATTTCTAGACCCAGAAGAAGAGGTATTAGCTCCTTCGAATTATAATATTAAGCATCGTTTTTCAGGTTCAGTATCTTACACAAAAGATTTTTGGAAAGACTATGATACTCGTATCTTTGCTTTCTTCCAATCTAGCTCAGGACGTCCATACAGCCGCACCCAAGATGGAGTAGAAAATAGTATCTATAGTTTCACTCCATTTTTAGGTAACTCAAGCATCCTTCAACAAGGTACAACTAGAAATCAGTTCACTGGCCCAAGCTGGACTAAAGTTGACTTAAAAATTTCTCAGGAATTGCCAGGCATGCGTGATGGCGACAGAGCGCAAGTGTTCATGGTCATTGATAATCTAACTAATCTAATTAATGACAAATGGGGCGTTCTTGAGCAACCTGGTTTCCCTCGCACATTGGTGGAAGGACAACCATTCTCAACAAGTTTCGATGCTTCAGCATATGAAATCAGATTTGGTGCTAATTATAATTTTTAATTTAACGTAAGTCTCGAACTATATAATGGAGGGTTAAACCCTCCATTTTTTATTTTTAAATAATATATAAATTGATATATTTGTTAAATATTAGTCAACTTCCTCTGGCATTATATATCTTAGACGTCTAAAGATATTAATATGTCACACAATACCTTTGGACACCTATTTCGATTTACTACATGGGGAGAAAGTCACGGACCAGCTATAGGCTGCGTTATAGACGGCTGCCCCCCACTTGTTGAATTATCTGAATTCGACATTCAAAAATACTTAAATAAAAGAAAACCAGGTACTTCACGTTTCGTTACTCAAAGAAGAGAAGCTGATCTTGTTAAAATTTTATCTGGGGTATTTGAAGGAAAAACCACAGGAACTCCAATTAGTTTAATGATAGAAAATACAGATCAACGAAGTAAAGATTATTCAGAGATAAAATCAAGTTATCGCCCAGGCCATGCGGATATGACGTATCAGAATAAGTATGGAATACGTGATTATAGGGGTGGGGGTAGAAGTTCTGCACGTGAAACTGCTAATCGTGTTGCAGCTGGGGCAATTGCTAGAAAAGTCCTGGGAAAAGATATAAAAATAAGGGGAGCTGTTGTTCAGATTGGGGAATTAAAAATTAATAGAACAAAATTTAATTTGGATGTAACAGATAACAATCCATTCTGGTGTCCTGACCCTGATTCAGTTTCAAACTGGGAATCTTATTTAGACTCCATCAGAAAAGAGGGTAATTCAGTAGGAGCTGTTATTGAAATAAACGCCTCTGGTGTTCCTGCCGGATGGGGTGCTCCAATTTATGGAAAATTAGACTCTGATATCGCAATGGGTATGATGAGTATAAATGCAGCAAAAGGTGTTGAAATAGGAGCTGGCTTTAATTCAGCTGGATGGAACGGCACTCAAAATGCTGATGAATTAAGAATGAACAAAGGTAAACCACATTTTCTAAGTAATAATTCCGGCGGAATATTAGGAGGTATATCTAATGGAGATGATATCATAGTTCGCATAGCGATTAAGCCAACATCCTCAATATTAAAAACCGTTCAAAGCATCAATTCTGATGGACAAGAAATTGATTTGAAAACAAAAGGAAGACATGACCCTTGCGTCGGAATAAGAGGTGTGCCTGTGGCAGAGGCAATGCTAGCTTGTGTACTTGCAGACCATAAGCTTAGACACAGAGGGCAAATAGGTTAATTAAGGCCTATCCTTTTTCCGCAAAGGCTCTATTCCTTGTTTGCGAACAGTATTATCATAAGGGTTTTCATCCGCTCTCACAAAAAATCTGATTGGAACGGATGGTAGATCAAAATCCTCTCTAAGACCATTAATCAAATATCTTTTGTAACTTTCAGGCAACTTTGTAGCCCTTGAACACTTTAATATAAATGTAGGAGGTCTTGTTTTAGTCTGAGAGATATATTTTGGTTTAATACGTCTACCATTTACAGCTGGAGGTGGGTGCCGCTGTACTTTTTCGCGTAACCAGTCATTTAAATCCGATGTTTTAACTTTGGCTGACCAATTAATCTGCACGCGTTCAATAGCTGGTAATAAACGATCAACACTTTTACCCGTTAGTCCAGAAAACATAATTATTTCTAAGCCTTTTAATTGAGGTAATAATCTCTTAGTTTCATCACGTAGAAATTTTGAAGTCTCTGACTTGTTTTTTACTAAATCCCACTTTGAAGCTCCCAAAACAAGTGCTCTACCTTCACGTTCACATAGTGCGGCTATTTGAAGGTCCTGCTTATCTAATGGCTTAGTTGAGTCCATCAATAAGATAACAACCTGTGCAAATTTAATTGCCCTCAATGTGTCTTGCACTGACAGTACTTCCAGAGTTTCATGTACTTTTGATTTTTTACGTAATCCAGCAGTATCATGGAATTGAACACGGCGATCTTGCCACATATAGTCGATTGTTATAGAGTCGCGGGTAATACCAGCTTCAGGTCCAACTAGAAGTCTATTTTCACCAATTAAAGTATTGATTAATGTAGATTTACCGGCATTTGGCCTACCCACTATAGCAATACGAACAGGGGCCTCTTCATAATCAATATTATCATTTCGAAGACTTAAATCAACATCGCGCAAGGCAAGCTCAACCATATCATCAAGCTCTCCAAAACCAATATTATGCTCAGCCGCTACCTCTATGGGGTCTCCCATTCCTAAAGAGTAACCATCAGTAATTCCTGCGTCTGCAGCAGAACTTTCACATTTATTAGCTACTAGAAAGGTCGTTTTATTACTTCGTCTTACAAATTCAGCAAAAGTACGGTCAAGTGGGGTAACACCCTCACGTGCATCATATACAAACAAAATGATATCAGCATCAAGCACAGCCGACTCAGTTTGGGCTCGCATTTTAGCTTCAATTTTGTGACCTTTAGCATTCTCGAAACCAGCAGTATCCATCAGCACCATATTATGGCCTCGAAGCTTTGACCTTACCTCACGAATGTCTCTTGTTACACCAGGAGTATCGTTAACAATCGCTAATTTCTTACCTGCTAAACGATTAAATATCGTTGATTTTCCAACATTAGGTCTTCCAACGATTGCAATTTTTGCAGGTCGAAGCTCTCCGGGTGTTTCTAAATTGGATTCATTATCCTTGAAATTACCTGAATCAATGGACATATTTGTATAACTACCGGAAAGCGATAAGTTTAGCAGAATTAGTCATAACGAATACTGTTTCATTCGCAATTACCGGAGCAATAAAAACATTTCCACCAATTTTAAATTCATCAATTATAGTCCCATCATAAGGATTTAATGTTATTGCTTTACCTCTTGATGACATGACCATAAGTCTTTCACCCACAAATATTGGACCGGAATAAGATATGCGTTTCTTCTTTTTCTTGATGTTTTTGTGAGATCGAAGCTGTTTAATCCAAATTACTGAACCATCAGTTTTAGACATGCATATAATTCGACCATCCGTCATAGCTAGGTAAACAAAGTCTCCAGCTAGTAATGGAAAATTTAACGAACCAGCAGGCTGCGTCCATATTCTCTGTCCAGTTCGTAAATCAAAAGCACTAGTTACTCCTGACTGAGCTGATGCAATAACATATCCATCATCCACCACTGGTCCTGAAGCAATGTCATTCAGTGAGGCTAAGGGTGTTAATTGCCCTGCTGAAGATAGAGCATCTTGCCAAAGGACACTTCCATTTTGCACTCTTAATGCTATTAACTCACCTGAAGCAAAACCAGATATAACTGTATCCCCAACGACAGCAGGGCTGGGAGCAGTTAGCATCCTAGCACTTTCAACTATTCCCTGATAAGTCCAAATAACTTCTCCGGTTTCAGCGTTGAAAGCAAATAATTCGTTATCATCCGAAACAGCAAACACACGCCCACCCGCAGAAGTGGGTGCAGAGTGCATCGGGGTTCTAGTAACAGTACGCCATATCTCTTCCCCGGTCTTAGAATCTAAACCGCTCACCACACCCAATCCTGATGTAACAAATAACTTCCCATTTTCTACAGCGATACCACCGCCAACAGACTCTTTATCAGTTCCTGATCCATCCAAAAGTGAAAGAGGGTCTCGAACACGTTCTATAACACCCACTCTTCCTTTACGTGTTCTTTGCCGTTCTGTTAAAGCCACCTTATACTTCCATAATTTATTTCCTGAAATAACGTCCATAGCAGTAATTAAGTTATTTCCATCCATAGTATATATATAGCCACCATCTGTGACAGGGGGAGCAACAACTCTTCCTTTTCGATTAGAACCTTTACCTGTACTTTTAGACCAAAGTTTACGAAAACTTCCTTTTGCATCTGTGTGCTGTAAAGCATGAGCTGCATTACCCCCAACTTGGGGCCAGCTAACATTTGAGTAAGCAGGTGGCAAAACAATTTGTTCTGGTTTTATATTTTCTGATTCTTTTAGTGTTTCATTTAATTCTAAAATAGATATCCTATCTGTTTCTCCAGCGACTTTACCTTGAGCTGCCTTAGATTTTTCATCTGACCTATCAAATGGATTAATTGAGCCTACGGCGTCACCTATTCCACTTATAGTCGAACAACTAGTCAAAATTAGTGCTGAGATTATACCAAAATAATATTTCATTAATTTAATTTTCATTAGTTTTCTCAGTTTTTACAGATTTGGTATCATTTACAGTTTCAGCTCCATTACTGTTAATTACATTGTCCTTCATTAGACTAAGATTTTGCTTGGCTCTAGACCTTATACTTGCTGGAACACCTGGTATAAATTCCAGATAACCAAATTGTTCTCGAGCCATATTTTTATCATCCAAAGCTAGTGCCGATATTCCCAATAGCTCACGAGCTAAAAACTCATAGGGAGTATCTTTTTGGGCAAGAGGCCCTAGCCTATTTATAACATCTGAATGTTTCCCATCACTAGCAAGTATATAAGCCGCTTTGAGTTCTGCTAATTGCGCATGCCTAGGTAAACTAAATTTAATAGATGCTTTATCCAGCATACGGACTGCTTCAGTCTTATCTCCAGATTCTAACTGAAGAGCTGCAGCGCGCATTAGGGCAAGGCCTGAATAGCCAGAAGGGGCTTCCTCAGATAATGATAAAAAATCTGATATTGCAGTTAAAGTTTCTCCAGCAGCAGCCTTGTCCGATGCAGCTACATAACTAGCTGATGTTGCTCTTGCTGCCTTATCCTCTGAATATTTACGGAACTCAATAAAACCAGCAATAATAACAACGATAATAACAATCGATAATAAAACGGGACCATAACGTCTTAGAAGTCGATTATACTCATCCTTACGTAGCTCTTCTTCAACTTCATTGATAAAATCAACCACTGAATAACCTTTTGAAAATTGCAAAATGAATTTCTGCTAAAAGTCAACATATCTTCCAAGTAATATTTTCGCAACAGTTAACGTGATAATGGTAATTTATTTTTAAAGACCCTTTTTTAATTAATAATTTAGGAAAAAGCTATTTATTAACAAATAAACTTTTTTTATTTTTTAAATTTATAAGTATTTACCTCGGCTGGAAAACTTCGATTCTTTACCTGTTCGGCATATTCTTTAGCAGCACCTTCTATCATACCTTTCATATCTGCAAATTTTTTCACAAATTTAGGCACACGCTCAAATTGCCCCAACATATCAGGAGTAACTAAAATCTGACCATCGCACTTTTCAGAAGCACCAATACCAATAGTAGGAATTTTGATTGATTTGGTAACTTTTTCTGCTATTTCAGCTGATGTACCCTCCACAACTACAGCAAAAGATCCCGCATCAGCAGCAGCTATTGCATTGGCTATAATCTCATCTTCTACCACTTTTCTTCTACCACGTGCTCGAAAGCCCCCTAATACATTCATGCTTTGTGGGCGAAGCCCCACATGACTCATAACGGGTATTCCTCTTTCAACAAGATAGCTAATTGTTTCAGCAGCATATGAACCGCTTTCGATTTTAATTGCATTGCAACCTGTTTCCATCATAACTCTAGAGGCACTACGAAACGCTGTTTCAACACTATCCTCATAGGAACCAAATGGTAAATCCACTACCACGAGTGCTTTTTGTGATCCACGCATCACGGCTTGACCGTGCAAAATCATCATATCAAGAGTTACACCTACAGTAGTTGACAATCCGTGGACTACCATACCTACGCTATCACCAACTAATAATATATCACAGAATTGGTCTAAAATATTTGCTGTCGGAGCATCATAGGCCGTCAAACAAACAATTGGTTTGCCATTTTTTCTTTCTGTAATTTGCGGGGCGGTTATTCTTTTAAGATTTGTTTGAGCTGACATAAGAACTCCTATAGCTATGCCATCGTATGAAGTATGAATCACAAATCAGCAAGCTGTTCCATCGGAAAATCAAAAACTAACTTATTTGGACTACTTAAAAATTCAATAGAGTTTTTAGCCATAGGCATGATAGACTTTGCATGATATCTGCAAAGGGATAACATGTTGTCTGTATTTTCATCACCAACGATTGCTCCATTTACAACTGCTTTAATGATAAATGCGCCAGATATTACACTTGCAACAATATTTAGATAAGGCGTAGCAGAAGATAATGCATCAATTTCATCTGCTTGAAGAATTATATCAGTGGCACGCTCTAATGTTTGAATGCCCTCTTTAAGTGCAGATGAACAATCTGTTAAGTTATATGAAGACTCATTTGCTAAATCATAGATTTTCTTTAAATCTACAATTAAAGCATGCATGCCTGAGCCACCATCCCGTCTTAATTTTCTTCCTACCAAATCAATTGCTTGAATTCCATTGGTTCCTTCATATATCGGAGCAATTCTACTATCTCTGTAATGTTGTGCAGCACCCGTCTCTTCAACAAAACCCATGCCTCCATGGACCTGAAGGCCTATAGAGCTGACTTCAACACCAATATCAGATCCATATGACTTAGCTATCGGTGTTAACAAAGCTTCACGTACATGTGCATTTTTTCGGATATCTTCATCAGTTGAATGGCTTGCTATGTCTCCAGCAGCAGCAGCAGCTAGACAAACCGCACGAGCACCTAATAACTTAACCTTCATATCCATTAAACTTCTTCGAATATCAGGGTGTCCAATTATTGCATCTTTTCCAGAAATAGTTCGTCCTTGTACTCTATCATTCGAATATTGTAATGCAGCTTGATAAGCTCGCTCACCAATAGCAACACCTTGAACTCCTACAAATAAACGAGCCTCATTCATCATGGTGAACATGCAAGAAAGACCTTGATTCACCTCCCCAATCAGCCAACCCTTAGCAGAACTGAATTCCATTACACATGTTGGAGACCCGTGAATGCCTAATTTATGCTCAAGCCCAATTGCAGAAAAACTATTTTTAGAACCTAACTCGCCCTTTTCATCGACCATAAATTTAGGACACAAAAATAGAGATATTCCTTTCGATCCTAATGGAGCATCTGGCAAACGTGCTAATACTAAATGTATTATATTATCAGCCACATCATGATCACCCCATGTAATATAAATTTTCTGACCTGTAATTGAGTATGTTCCATCCCCATTATCTACTGCCTTTGTTCGAACAGGACCTAAATCAGATCCAGCTTGAGGTTCAGTTAAGCACATAGCACCAGTCCATTCACCACAAACCATTTTTGGTAAATATTTGTTTCTAATAGAGCTTTCGGCATGGGCTAATATTGCCTTTACTGCACTAGAAGTTAACATAGGACATAATCCAAGAGCCATATTTGCAGCATAAAACATTTCGTCTGTGCCAACTTTAATAACTTGAGGCAACCCCATTCCGCCAACTTCAGTAGAAGTTGCTATTGAGAGCCATTCAGCATCTACAAAATCTTTGTATGCCTCTTTGAAACCAGGGGAGCTTATTACCTGCCCATCAATTAACTTTGCTGGATTTTGATCTCCAGACCAATTTAGAGGTGCCCATTTGTTCTGTGAAAAATTTGAGGCAGCCGAAAGAACATCACCTATCAGATCCATATTAACCCCTTCGAATATTGGCATACCCAATATGCTATCAAGATCAATACTGTGCTCGATTAAGAATTTTATCAATTTAACTGGTGGAGTGAATGACATATCTTCCTCTGCTAAAAAAGTAATATGACACATAAAATACTTAAAAATAAAGTACCATTTTGCCACGTTATATTTTTGAATTTTATTTTTAAAAATTTGAGCCTTTCAATAGCATAATCACAATGATAAGATATAACTTTATCTGTTAAAGGAATATCATGCGAATATTTATGTTACTCATTAGTGTTTTGATGTTTACCTCTTGTAATAATACAGACAAGAAAACAGATATAAATGGAAGACAGTCTGAAGTATCTACAGCAAAATCTGTAAAAGAAATAACACTATCGCCATTTGAGCGAGGAAGAATAATTTATAAAAGGTGTAGGGCTTGCCACTCATTAGATATTAAAGGAAAAAATACAGTTGGACCAAATCTCTGGAATATTTATGGGGCAGTAGCAGGTAATAAAGCTAACTTTAATTACTCCAAAGCTATGCGCAATTCAGACATAATTTGGGATAATGAAACCTTAAATGCCTACATACAAAAACCTAATGAATTCATGGAGGGCACCAGAATGAGTTTTATAGGAATTAAAAAACAAGAAGACAGAACTGCTTTACTAATTTACTTAAAGGCAATGACAACCCCAGGTATCGAATAAAACTATAAAATACTACGAAAGAAAATTTGGAGTAATAGTGACTAAAGAAAAAAAATTTGAAAAGTTAGCTTTTGTTAGTACTGAAAGAAAAGAAGCAAAATCTGCTCGTGAATCCTTAATAGAGAAGTATGGTAATCATGATGCAGCTAACGCTGATGCTATAATCGCTCTAGGAGGAGATGGGTTTATGCTGCGTACACTTAGAAGATACATGACTCTAATACGAAGAGGACTTCCCGTTTATGGAATGAATAAAGGAACTATTGGCTTCCTAATGAATGAATTCAACGAAAATAATTTAATTTCTAGATTATCTGCAGCAGAACCGACCACAGTTAAACCCTTAAAAATGGTAGCTAAAGGCGTGGGCGGAACATTTGAAGAGCTAGCTTTTAATGAAGTTTCACTATACAGGCAAACTCAACAAGCAGCACATATAAAAATTAAAGTTGATAAAAAAACACGGCTAGAATGCTTGATTGCCGATGGAGTTTTACTTGCAACTCCCACTGGCTCCACTGCTTACAATCTCTCTGCTCATGGACCCGTAGTACCGCAAACAGCTCATATTTTAGCGCTGACACCTATAAGCGCATTCAGACCAAGAAGATGGCGTGGCGCTCTTTTAAATGCCGATAGAGATGTAGAATTTGAAGTTTTAGATGCTGAAAAAAGACCTGTTGCTGCTTCAGCAGATAATATGGAAATTCGGAATATAACTCATGTAAAAATTTCACAAGATAAAGAAACATCCTTAACTCTCTTATTCGATAAAGAACAAGGCTTAAGTGAAAAAATATTAAGGGAACAGTTTTCAGTATAGCTAAATTATCAATATCCTTGATCAAATAATTTAACTTTAACCTCTAAAATGGTACCGCTTCTCAGGCTCGAACTGAGGACCTCTGGTTCCACAAACCAGCGCTCTAACCAACTGAGCTAAAGCGGCACAATAGTAGTATTGCCATCTAGACCAAGCTGATCAAGTCTTCAAGTATCTAATATCATATAAAGTATAAAAAATAATTATAAAAAAATATAATTGATACAATAATATAAAATGATTAATTGGTTTTTTATTTCATTTTGACTATATTTATTTCATGGTAATAAGACTCATATATAAAACCATTGTAAACTTAGTTGCTATTACATATCTATTTAACTCTCCATCATCATATTCCCAAGACTTATTAACAGGATCAAAGTATCTAAACGCAATTAATTTTCTTGGTGAAGATTATATGAGCAGCCCTAATCATCAAGTTAGGCCCCAAGCTTTTAGCAATGGCTATATGCTTGAATATGAAATTCTAAATAATAATAAAATAGTAAAGGTTTTAGGTACAAAGCAAACTAAAATCTATATAAGAGAAATACAAGCAACCGAGGCTTTACAGAACCGATCAACTGCATTTGCTATCTTATTATCAGCAAAAAATCGTACAACAAACTTAGTAGAAACACCCATTCGAGTAAGTAAAACCATTGGTAGACTCGGAAGCGAGATAAAAACCTTTGAAGATTTTGTAATGTTCATACCAAAACATAGTACAAATGCCGTTTTTCAATTGGCAAAAGGCTTTGGTGAATTTGGGGTTACAATTATTAGAATTACTAGAGGTGCAGCCAGCACAAAGTGTTCAGGTTATACTTGCGTAAAAAAAGCAGGAACTGATATATGGTCAGGCTTTAACTCTTTGGCTGGAAAACATAATGCTTCACGTAGGTTGCATTCTGAGTTCAGTACAGATCCAGAAACAAATAACAAATCATATAGAAAACAGATAGACCGCCTCGCTTACGCTAATGCATACACAGGAACGACCATTAAACTTGGTGCCGGGCAAGCAGGTATAGATTACTTAAGTGATGCCTTTATGGGCGTTGGTTATTATAATAATGCAGAATTTATTGTTAGCTATGAAGATGCTCATAGACAAAGAAATTTTGAAAAAGAAATTTTAAAGAGTTGGGGAGCTGAAACTGATTTAGTAAACTTCTTTTATAAAAATAAAACTTATACAAAAAAATATCGCAGACGTCTTTTTAAATCACTGGATATAATAACTGATAAAGCATTCGCATTAGATTTGTTTAATGCAGCAGCCAAAGAAAATAACCGCACAATAGCCATGAGTAAATTAAGAACAATTGAACATATAGCTTATCTAACGTCTAATAGGGATGTCCATAAATATTTAGGAAGCCCAGAGCTTCCAGTTATAATTGAAAGAAATGGTTTGAGCACTTTAACAATTTATGCTGACCTAATTCATTGGACAGATAAATTTGAGTCACAAATGGATGCCATTGAAAATATTGATCAACTTTCAAATATTGATATACTGGGATATTCAAGTTTAGATTTTAAAAAAGAAGCTAAAATGCGACAGATTACAGTTAGAGATCTTAATCAATAGATATAAACATTCACTTTTGAAAAAAATAAAAGTCACTACCAAGTTTCATTATATTAGTAAGTTCATCGAGTGCAGAAAAACTTTCATTCATTAAATTAACATCACGCAAATCATTTGGGCTTATCTCTTTTCTATAATGTCTATTTATCCATATTTTTAGATCACTATATAGACTTTCTGTCAGTATATTTTTTTTGTTAACCAATTTTTTCTCTTCTGAATTAAGTGGAACAGCTAATCTTAAACAAGCGGGCCCACCTCCATTTCTCATGGACTGGCGCACGTCTACATAATAAATATCCTTTATAGTATTATTGCTAGCAACTAAATTTTCACAAAAACTTTCCACCTTTTCATTTTTCTTTACTTCAAGTGGTGCTATTAGGGTTAAATATTCACAACCAGGAATTTTGACTAGCATGGAGTTAAATAAATATGACTCTATTGCATCTTGAAGCGGTATTTCAGATTCCTTAACTTCAATAAAAATAGGTTCAAAAATTCCATCAGCTGATTTTCTAATGTCAGATTGGAGCTTATCTGTATTTTCAAAAGCTAATTCATGATAGAATAAAGTACTCATTGCACCCACACAAACTACATCATTATGAAATGCTCCGGCATTAATAGCTCGTTCAGATTGTTTTGCATAAACTGTACGTAATATTTCTAATCCATGATTACGTGTTATTGTTTCACTAGCTTGGTATGTTTGCCTTGCGGGATAAACTGAATTAGATTTAGTATAAGCATCACGTCCATATACAAATAATTCAACCCCTTTTTTACTTTTTTCTCCACATAATCTTACATGGTTTGCTGCGCCTTCGTCGGCAAGAAAAGAATGACTAAAAAGAGCTTCATGAACTTTAGCAAAAGGAAAAGCCTTCTTTAAAGACCTGTAAGTTTGACTGCTTTCCATAGACCGATGAAACATCTCTGACATATTTGCTACAGTTAAATGAAGTCTGTTATCGTTACAATCTGACGATGGGCTTACTGTAGCAGAGTTAGCAGCCCACATTGAACTTGCAGAAAAAAAGTTAACCATTAAGTCTGGAGAATGTTTCCAAGCGGATTGGAAAATTTCATTATCATTTCCTTGAAATCCCAAATTACGTATCATTGGTAAATATGGCCGCTGGTGTGGGGGTAGAACTCCTTGAAATAATCCAATATCAGACATTTTTTTCATTTTTTCTAGACCTTGCAATGCAGCAGCATGAGGGTTTGAAATAAGTCCTGTATTAGCGAATGAAGCTAAATTTCCAAATGACAATCCAGCATAATTATGTGTTGACCCAATGAGACCATCAAAGTTTGCAACAGTAACCATTTCACCTTAAACCTTTAAATTCTAATATTGACGGTGTATCTGATATTTGACTAGCCATTGGCCAAGCACAAAAGTCTGCCGAATAATAAGCTCCAGGGTTATGATTACCAGAAAAACCAGGGCCTCCAAAAGGCAAAAAACTAGCTGCACCGGTTGTCGGTCTATTAAAGTTAACAATTCCTGCTCTTATGTTTTGCTGAAAACTTTCCCATAAATCTTTATTATTAGAAATAAGCCCAGCTGATAATCCAAAATTTGTGTCATTTGCTTCATATATTGCTGCATTCCAATCAGGAACACGAATAACCTGTAAAACTGGTCCAAATATCTCTTTATCTTTCTTTTTGACATTAGTCATATCTATAAAACCTGGGGTTACAAAAGCACTACCTAAATCAGAAATAGTAGAAGCCCTTAAAACTTTACCATTGAGAGACTTAGCATCTTGAACTATTTTATTAGCAGCATCTTGATTAATTACAGGACCTATAGAAGACTCTACATCCCATTTACCTAGAGTTATTCTATCCATTGATTTAATGATTGATTGTATAATAACCTCACCTTTTTTATTATCCGGTACTATTAATCGACGAGCACAAGTACAACGTTGGCCGGAAGTAATAAAAGCTGATTGTATAATTATGCTGGTTGCTTGTTCAGCATTTTCTATATCCCAAGCAATAATCGGGTTATTACCACCCATTTCTAATGCTAAAATTACCTCAGGTTTTCCTCCAAAGTTTTTATGTATTTTTCTTCCCGTTTCAGCAGAACCCGTAAACAAAACACCTGATAAATCTGGTTGATCTAACATTAGCTTGCCCACTTTTCCAGAACCCTGAACCATGTTTACAACACCTTTTGGAAAACCCGCCTTGTCATATAATTTCATAAGTGCTTCACCAACTGCCGGTGTTTGATCGCTGGGTTTAAAAACTACAGTATTTCCGGCAATTAGTGCAGGAAGTATTTGTCCGTTAGGTAAGTGAGCAGGAAAATTATATGGACCAAGAACTGCAAATACTCCATGAGATTTGTGCTGTAATTCAGCACGACCAAATGGGGTCTCTCTATTAACTTTTCCAGTTCTATCTAAATAAGAAGACAAGGAAATATCGACTTTATTGGGTAAAGCAGATGCCTCACCCGTTGAGTCCCAAAGTTGTTTGCCTGTTTCTTTTGATATTATTTCAGCCATTTCATTTCTTGCCTCAAATGCAAGATTTTTATAGTTTAAAACAATTGCTTTACGCGAGACAAATGGCAAAGAGCTCCATACTTTGTGCGCTGATTTCGCAGCATCAAATGCAGCATTAATTTCTGCACGTGAGGCAGAATTTCCTTGCCATAATTCTGAACCATCAGATGGATTTATGGATTTAAAAAACTCGCCAGTGCCTTCTACCCATTGGCCATTTATAAATAAAGGTTTTTTCATTTCTTAATCCATAGACGAGCAGTTTTTAAATCATTAATTTTAAGAAATTCCAACTCCTCAAATTTAGCAAAATAGTTATTATCAACTTTCGATAAATTTATTAAACCACAGCGGAATTCAGCTAAAGAGTTGTTACTAACTAAAGCTGGAATATCATAATTCAAATCAGGAGAGTCAGTTGATAAACTTGTCAAAAAGCTTTCATTTAGAGTTCGCATATCTTTCTTTAGAACCGCCATAGTTGGCCCAGCGTCAAATATGTCAACTGTATTATCATACCTAAAACCTTCTGATTCGAGATAGCGTTTTGCCCCAATACCTTTTGGATGTGTTTTACCAATAACATTTTGAGCATTATCAGGAAGCAATGCTACATATATCGGATGTTTCGGCATTAACTCAACAATAAACTGATTATCCTTTCCAGCTGAAAACTCATCAGCACTCTGAAAGTCCATACGGAAAAACTTTTTTCCAATCGCATTCCAAAATGGAGAATCGCCATTTTTAGATACCTGACCACGTAATTCGGAAATGATTTTATTTCCAAAGCGTTCCTCGTTGGCTGCAATAAGCATGAACCTTGCTTGAGAAATGAGCATACCTGCTCCTTTTCCTCTATACTCACTCTTAACAAATAATGAAGCGACCTCAGAAGAACCTGCATACTCATTCACAAGAACAAGAACTGCCATATCGAAACGTGAACCAGTAACAGAAGATTTCTGAGCTAGTTGTAAAATACGAAAATTAAAAAAAGGGTCCTTTACGCCTATATTAGTTTTAATTGAACTTATTCCAATGACTTCATTAATGGAAGTATCCTCTAAAACTAGAGTATATAAATGGTGGGGTAATGTATTTTTAACATCGGAAAAACTATTTATTGAATGCCGTATACGCGCTTTATGTACTTCTCTATTTACCGCTAAAGATGTAAATCCAGGCCCCGCAAGTCGCGATAATTCACAAATATCATCAAGGTCATTTACACATATAGGACGAACAATTAACATTTTTTAACTAGTTTTTTAGCTTTTATCGCATCAAATTCACCACTAGCAATTTTGAGAAGAATAGTGCACGATAGTTTGGCTCTTTCTGTTAAAGAAGAAATTTTCATATACTCTCTATCAGAATGAATTTCACCCCCAATTACGCCAAGTGTATCTACATTTGGACAACCAGATGCCCATAAATTGTTACCCTCACATACCCCACCACTTGATGACCAATTGATTTCTTGCCCTAATAGATCTCCAGCCTTTTTTACCCATTCAAAAATACTAGCATTTGCTGCTGACATTGGCTTAGGTGGTCTTGTGAAACCACCATGAAGGTGAGCGAAAATTCCTTCCTTGTCATTTATGCATGTAACAAGATTATTTATTTTACTACTTACCCATTGCATATCTTCTTTTTTCTGCATTCTTATATTAAAATGACCAATAGAAAGGTCCGGAACGATATTTGAAGGACCCCCTCCCTCAATTTTAGCTATATTTATTGTTAACCCTTCGCGTTTTCCATTTAATTTTTCTAGTCCATTTATAAATTCAGCCATGGCAACAATAGCATTCCTTCCTAAATGATGCTCTCTACCAGCATGAGCAGCGCGACCTTTTATAATTAATGTGAAATTACCACTCCCCTTTCTTGCACCAGCCAATGATCCATCTGGAAGTGAAGGTTCATAAGTAAGGCCAGCATGAGACAATCTTCCTAATTCTGCTAGAATAGATGCCGAACCTAAAGAGCCTATCTCCTCATCAGGACTGAGTAGAACATTATAGCCAATATTATTTGAAATTGGCATTCTTTCAAAAAATTGTAAGGCAGTTTTCATCACAACTATACCACCTTTCATATCTGCAACGCCCGGCCCCTTTAAAATATCAACTCCTAATGTCTCATAATTTTGAAAATGACTATTTACTGGAAATACAGTGTCGTAGTGTCCAGTTAATACTAGTTGAATTGAGGCTTTTGGGCGCACTGATATTTTTAATGCAGGTTCATAGTTTACAGTCTCTATGTTTCCTTTTTTATCTATTTTCTGCCCCTCTTCCAGAGTGACTTCACTTATTTCACCTGGAAGTGATGCAAAACTATCATATAATCGTTCCCTCATGGCTTTTAACCCTGAATGATTATAACTACCTGAATTTATATTCGACCAATCTTTGACAGTACTCAACATTTCATGTTGAGTAGCACCAATCTCTTCTAGAATACTATGCTCTGCCTTTGTTAAGCTGATATTTGTCAAATTAGAACCTCACCTCATTTTACCTTTATAAGTTAATAAACAGAAAATAGTTTCTAAATCATTAGATTTATTGCATAAAAAAACCCCGAAAAAACGGGGTTGATTTATTTTATTCCTACCGATGTTTCCGGCGGATTTGACTCAATCAGTTAGTTAACCCTAATGAGCTTAATGAAACCAAAACCTCCGTACGGCGGTTCATTTCTTCTTTAACACCATTTTCAGTCTCAACAGCTAATTCTGTCTCGCCTTTACCCTCTGACGTAATAACATCTTCGGATATACCTTTAGCAATTAACTCATCTTTGGTGTTAGACGCACGATGCTTTGATAACTTCAAATTGTAAGCGGATGGTCCAGAAGTATCTGTATGACCAACAACGCTGACTTTACCAATACTACAATACTGTCCGATATCAGCTATTTTTGTTATCGCTTTAACTGTATCTTGTGACTTATGCTCATCAAAATCATAATAAATGACTTCTTGATGACTGTTTATGGAACATAATTCAGACATATTATTTTTTGCTTCAGAAAAAACTTGATCAGGACAATTAGCTTCATCATAAACAACTGAGTCGTCCCAACAAGTATATGTTGGTCGCACAGGACAAGTAGATGTTTCTGGAATTATTGAGCCATCCCAACATGTTTGCTTTGGAATTGGTTTAGCTGGACATTCACCAGCATTAAAAACCATTGAGCCATCCCAACACTGATAATCAGGAACTGGCGGTGGCGGTGGCGGTGGTGCTTCTGGCTCATGCTTGTGACCAAAGAGGTATCTAAAACCAGTCATCACTGTATGCGAACCCACATTTGATGCCTCTACAGCTAAGGAATTAACTGAATTATTTGTGTTAGCTACCCTTATACCATTAAAATCCATACCATGAGCATCTAAATAACGATACTGTGTATCCCATTTGATATTTTCTGTAATTTCATAACCCAAACCGGCTAAAAGCTGATAGCCAAATGCAGTGTCTGTGTCATCAAGACTACAAGATTGACCACCTGCTATTGTTCCACGGCTTCCATCACAAACTGGATTCACTGTAGGCGAGGCTAAGTTACCATAATCATTTGCAGTAAATTCAGCATTACCTTGAACAAAGCCAATACCCGCACCTACATAGGGTTGAAAGCGACTATTGGTATCAAAGTCATGAATTGCATTGAGCATAATAGATTTGCTTCTGAAACCAGAAGATGTATCTTGAACTCCACTGATTGAACCAAGGTCTGTATTTAAAAGTGCACCATCTAACTCCAAACGCCAGCTGTTACCTAAATTATAACCAAGGCCAAGTGATATAGCCACATCGCCCTTGCTGTTAAGTCCAGTTGCGTCGCCAGCAGTTGTATCGAGTCCACCAGATAGTTCAATATCAGTATGAACACCATAACCAGCATTTCCTCTAAGGTACCAACCTGACTCATCATGAGCGGTTGCAAGTGATGGCAATGCCATCAGAGCAGTTGTTGCTACTGCAATAAGAAGCCGTGACTTCATTTTATTTCCTCCGTAATGGTAAAATACCATTTGATAGTTGTGCGCAACATGCGCGAAAAGCGATAATAAATGTGTATTTACGCTATAATTATCAGTTCATTACAATAATTTTTAGATAATTGCTACCCTAGGATAGAACTAAATTATATTTATTAAAAAGCTTTTTTATGATCAGTTGCTAAAATACATCACAACTAATTCATTCTAATTTCTGAGTTTTTTATCAATATTATTGAATTGTAATGGTACGCCCGCACAGACTTGAACTGTGGACATCCTCATTAAAAGTGAGGCGCTCTACCAACTGAGCTACGGGCGCACAATACATACTTAATGTATAAGAAATTGGGTATCTACGGGCGCGGTTAACTATCGTCAAGCCCAAAATGCTTGGCAAAATAGAATTATTCAAAGTCTTCTAGGTTTGAGAGTAATTTAAACGAAAATTAGTTATAAAAGAATCAAACTCACCATCACTTATAGCCGTCCGAATTCTTGACATTAAATTTTGATAATAAGCAATATTATGCCAGCTTAAGATCATTGAACCTAACAATTCTCCAGAACGCACAAGATGGTGAATATAAGCTTTTGTATAGTCATTACTTGCGGAGCAATTAATTTTTTCATCAAGAGGTGTTTGGTCTTCAGAAAACTTAGCCTTTTTAATGTTATATGGACCATTATCAGTCCATACCTGCCCGTGCCGGCCCGACCTAGTTGGAATAACGCAATCAAACATATCAACTCCTCGAGCAACAGCCTCAACGAGATCTATCGGCTTGCCAACTCCCATTAAGTATCTAGGGCGGTCTAAAGGTAGATTTGGTATAGTAAAGTCTAATGTTTTACACATGTTCTCATGCCCCTCACCCACAGCCAAACCACCAATTGCAAAACCCCCATAACCCCCATTGAGAGTTTCTTTGACACATGCCTCTGCACTAATACGACGTAAGTCCTCAAAATTTGAACCTTGTATTATTGCAAACAAATTTTGGCTTTCACGCCTACCAAATTTCTCTAGAGATCGCCTACCCCACCTCAAGGATAGCTCCATTGATTTCTTAGCTAGCGCATGAGTTACAGGGTAATCAGTACATTCATCTAGCTGCATACATATATCAGCACCCAACAAATCAGCCTGAATTTCAATAGATCTCTCAGGTGAAAGTAAATACTTAGAACCATCTAAATGACTTTGGAATTCAACCCCTTTTTCTGTCATTTTTCGAAGTTTTGAGAGTGACCAAACCTGAAATCCACCGGAGTCAGTCAAAATCGGGCCACTCCAGCCAGAAAACTTGTGCAATCCTCCTAATTTTTTTACTCTTTCAGCACCAGGTCTAAGCATTAGATGATAAGTATTCCCCAGTATTACATCCGAACCTGCACCAGCTACCTGATCCATATATAGACCCTTAACTGTTCCAGCTGTTCCAACAGGCATAAAAGCAGGAGTCATAATTTTTCCACGAGATGTCTGCAATACCCCTGACCTCGCATCACCGTCTTTTGATAGAATATCAAATGAAAATTGAGTCATTTAAACATCCTTAATTTTCCATAAAAGGCTTGTGTCGCCATAACTATAAAATCGATATTTATTTCTTATTGCATAAGCATAAGCTGATTGCATATTTTTCAATCCGGACAAAGCACTAACAAGCATAAATAAAGTAGATCTTGGTAAATGGAAATTTGTAATAAGTCCGTCTATTATTTCAAATTTAAAACCGGGAGTTATAAAAATATTCGTTTTGTTAGTGAGTTTTGTTACTTTTCTGTTCCTTGCGGATGACTCAAGAGCACGTAAAGAAGTGGTACCAACTGCTATGATACGCCGGCCCTCGTATTTTGCGGAATTTATTCGTTTGGCTGTTTCAGGAGGTATCTCATACCACTCAGTGTGCATATGGTGATCTTTAGTATCTTCAGTTTTTACGGGTAGAAAAGTTCCAGCACTGACATGCAAGGTTAGGCGTTCAATTTGGACTCCTCTGAAATTTAATTCCTCAAATAATTCATTAGTAAAATGGAGTCCTGCAGTCGGAGCAGCAACAGAACCAGAATCTTCGGAAGCATAAATAGTTTGATAGTCGACTACATCACTGAGATCGACAGGTCGTTTGCGAGAAATGTATGGCGGTATAGGGGGTTTTCCATATTTATCTATAGCTTTTATTAATGCAATACCGTCAAGGTTAAATCTAAGACCTACATCACCGTTTTGCAACTTATCATAAACGGTGGCATAGAAATTATCAGAAAAGAAAATGATGTCATCATTTTTCAAACGCTTAGCCGGGCGAACAAATGCACGCCATTCATTATCAGATATTAAGGTATGAAGATTAATATTGAGACTAACATCTCCCCCGCCACCGTGTTCACGCGCTTTTCTAGTCCCATCAAGGGCAGCATTAAGAACCCTTGTTTCATTTACTACAAGCACATCGCCTCTTTCGAGTAAATCCGGCAAGTCTTTAACACTGTGATCAAATAATTCACCTGTATTTGAGACTTGCAGTAGTTTTGCACTATCCCTTGGTGAGACTGGCCTAAGCGCTATGCGATTTTCAGGTAAATCAAAATCAAAATCACTGACTTTCATAAAATTGATTTTTCTGTGAATAATAAACTATAGATGAAATTGATTATTTAAAGGATACTCGCCTTTATTATTTTTCCCGGGTACGCAGGTGGCTCGCCTTTTGGAAGAGCATGAATAAGATCCATTCCGCTTTCAACTTCTCCCCATACCGTATATTGGCCATCAAGAAAAGTTGCATCATCTAAACAGATAAAAAATTGGCTGGACGCCGAATTAGGATTTTGCGATCGCGCCATAGAGCAAACACCCTCAATATGTGGATGTTTAGAAAACTCGGCTGGAATATTATCTTTAGCCCCACCCATACCAGTTCCTTCAGGACAGCCACCTTGAGCCATAAAACCATTAATTACTCTGTGAAATGTAAGGCCGTCATAAAAACCTTCCTTGGCTAATCTTGTGATCTGCTCAACATGTTTTGGAGCCAAGTCAGTTCGTAATAAAATAATTACATCTCCATTTTTTCCATCATTGGCATCAATATTTAATATAAGTTTTTCAGTCATTATTTTTCCTGTTTAATGCGGGTTGGTATTCTAATATTACAAATATCTGGAATAGTTCCTTCAGATTCTTTGAGTTTACTTAAATAATTTTTAAAAAATATGCTATTAGTTTTTAGAATCTGAAAATTTACTCTTTCACCATATGGAACATCAGAAGCCAGACGGACCTTCTTCATAATATCTGGAATAAAACTAACATTATCATTTTTTGAACCCACCTTGATTTTTGTTAAATGCTCATGACCAATTAATGTATTGCCCCAAATTGAGTATTTTGCATTCAAATGATCTGCGATATCACGCATTAAAAAGAACTGGCTATTAGCAGTATTAGGCTCAGTACTACGAGCCATAGATGTTACACCTTTACAATGCAATCCATAAGCAGAAACCATACCATCGCGAGTAAACATTGCCTGAACAATAGGTTGAGTAGCTACGGGTAAAGACTTGTAAAAGCCAACAGGTATTTTTTTTGAACCAACTTGCTTTAAACCTGTCAATGAAACGGGCATTAACTCTGACCTACGAAACGTAAATTCGCCTATTAAGTCGGGCAAATCTGAACCCCCAGTACCATCACCTCTTGGGTCGCCCGTTTGATTCATAAAACCTTCAACAACTCTATGAAAAGCAATGTAGTCATAAAAATTCTGACGAGTTAGCTCTTTAATTCGTGCTACATGTTTGGGTGCGATTTCAGGATACATCTCTAAAATAATTCTACCATACTCAAGGTCTATATATAGTAAGTTCTCCGGATCCGGTGTTCTCCAAGCTTCATCAGGAATTTCTTGATTTATTATTAGAAGTGCGGGTTCTTCATTTTTTGTTATTGAATCAGAAGCATGCGCTATAGGATAAACGGATATTAATAATAACAATAAAGAATATATATATTTTATCATATAAACTTATCTTTCAGGCGAAGCTCTACCTCCGGTGTCACAAATTGTGAAATATTTCCTCCTAATCTAGCTATTTCTTTCACCAGTCGAGAAGCAATCGTTTGATACTGAGGGTCAGCCATTAAAAATACAGTTTCAATATTAGGATTTAAACGATCATTCATTCCTGCCATTTGAAATTCATATTCAAAGTCAGATACAGCCCTTAAACCACGTACTATCATTTTAGCTCCAACTTGTTCAGCATAATGAATTAATAAGCCCTCAAAAGATTTTACCTCGACTTCAATTCTCTCGCGAAATGGTGACACTACATTTTCAACCATTTCGACTCGTTCATCTAGTGCAAATAAAGGGTTTTTATTGCGATTTATAGCAACAGCGACCACTAGCTTATCACAAAGAGTACTAGCCCTTTTTAAAATGTCTAAGTGACCAAGTGTCATTGGATCAAAGGTTCCAGGATAAAGTGCTATTCGTTTTGTCATAAAATTAAACTTATAGGTTAGATAAATTAAAATCTAGCAAGAATTAAAGTAAAATAGACTTAATTCAAGCCCTTGCATTTAAAGTTACAATTTCTTCTGCAAGCGTAGGATGAACAGCACAAGTATTATCAAAGTCAGCTTTTGTTAATCCTGCTTTCACACAAATACCTAAAATTTGAATTATTTCTGGACTGTCATCTCCAATAATATGAATTCCTACAATTTTTTCATTCATTCCTTCAGTAATTAACTTCATAAAACATTTTTCTTCTTTTCCGCTAAGAATATTCTTCATTGGGCGGAAGGATGTTTCATACACCACAATATCATCACCGTATAACTCTCTAGCTTGAGCTTCATTCAAACCAACTACTCCAATGGGTGGACGCGTAAAGACAGCACTTGCTATATTACTATGATCATACTCTACTTGCTCAGATCCATATAGGGTTTCAATGAATGCCTTAGCCTCTCTTATAGCCACTGGTGTTAAGTTTAATCGGTTTGTAACATCGCCAACTGCATATATATTTTGAATATTAGTTTTAGATAATCCATCTACAATAATGCTTCCTAAGGCATCAGTTTTTACCCCCACCCTATCTAGGCCTAAGGAAGAAGTATAAGGCCGACGTCCTGTAGCCATGAATACTAAGTCAGAATTAATTATACTATCATCATCAAAATGAGTATTATAAGTTTCACCGTTAATACTAATCTCTAGAGGTGAGATATTATAACGTACATCAATACCATTAATTTTTTGATGGGTTCCAACACGTAATCGAATGTCTTTATCAAAACCTTTAAGTAAATGTTCACCTCTATATGCTTGGATAGTTTTTACACCTAGCCCTGAAAAAATCCCAGCAAATTCCGAAGCTATATAACCTCCACCTATTATCAGAATAGAAGATGGTAATTTCTCAAGAAGGAAAGCATCATCCGAAATTATAGAATGTTCGACACCATTTATATCTGGAGACCAAGGTCGACCACCAACTGCGATCAGTATATTTTCTGCAGAAATTTTTTTCTTACTTGAAGTTAAAATCACTGTGTTTTTATCTATAAATTCCGCACGCTCATTATATACCACTGCACCATTTTTGTTTAAAATATTAGAATAGATACCTGATAAACGATCCACCTCTTTTTGAATGGAGTCTCTCAACTTTTCCCAATTAAAATCTAAATTTTCATATGACCATCCATACTTTTCACTAGCTGCAATAGAGGAGCCGTATTCTGCTCCGTAAACTAAGTATTTTTTTGGTACGCACCCTCTTACTACACAAGTTCCTCCGGGTTTACTTTCTTCTGCAATAGCTACTTTTTTTCCCATTTGAGCAGCAAGCCTAGCCGCACGAACGCCTCCTGATCCTGCACCTATTACGAAAAGATCATAATCAAATTCTAACATTAATATTTTATTCCTCAGTTATTTCCATGACCTTGGCATGATCCTCAAACCCAACAATAATTATACTCGCAAGACCAACAAATAAGCCATGCTCCATTACACCTGGAATTCTAGACAACTGAAAAGCTGTTTCGGCAGGATCTGGAATTTTTTTGCAGCTACAATCAAGTAAAAAATGACCCCCATCAGTAACTAGAGGACCTTGACCATTTATTTTTTGCCTCAAAACAGTCACCGCACTTTCGCAACCACTGTTTACTAATGCACTATATATTTTTTCTGCAGTAAGAGCCATTGCGAATGGGTCTACTTCAACTGGTAATGGATATTTCCCCAGAGTATCAACAATTTTACTATCGTCAGCTATCACGATCATTTTATCAGAGGCGTGAGCTATTATTTTTTCTCGCAGCAAACATGCACCCCCCCCCTTAATAAGTGAGAACCCTGGGTCAACCTCATCAGCTCCATCAATTGTTAGTTGAATACTACTTACTTTATCAGGCTCAATTAAAGGTACGCCATTTTTTATTGCAACAGCCTCTGTTCGCTTGGATGTTGGGACTCCTATAATTTTCATTCCATCAGCTATTCTCATACCTAAATGTTTTATAAATATTTCTGCTGTGGAACCTGACCCTAAACCTAAGATCATTCCATCTTCTACATAATCCAATGCAGCAAGTGCTGCATTTTCCTTAGTTACTTGCATTACTCACTTTTCTTTCTTTTTATTTGTGCAGCCCTAAATCTGTAAGCCCAATCTATTTTATTAATTTGCTTTGCCCTTGCCAAAGCAAGTGACCCAGGAGGTACATCTTCGGTTATCACACCTCCGCTACCTAAAAATGCTTGGTCACCAATTTTTATGGGCGCAACTAAAGATGAATTAGTGCCAACGAAAACATTTTTCCCTATGATGGTCTTATGCTTTTTATAGCCATCATAATTACAGGTTATGGTTCCGGCTCCTATATTACAATTTTCTCCAATTTCTGCATCACCTATATACGATAGATGATTGACTTTAGTACCCTTACTTATTTGAGCGTTTTTCGTTTCAACAAAATTTCCTACTTTAGCATTCTCTCCTAAAAATGAACCTTGGCGAAGTCTTGCAAAGGGGCCTACTTTGGAACCCTTAGATATGAATGACCCTTGAATATCACAAAAGGGGTGAATAATAGCTCCTCTAGAAATTTTAACACCAAGTCCAAAAACAACGTTTGAAGCTATATCTGCATCTCTTTCAATGATTGTATCATACGAAAAATAAACTGAAGATGGATCACGCAAAGTAACACCTGACTCCATAGCATTATTTCTCATTCTGGTTTGGAAAGATTTTTCTGCCAGAGCTAGGTCTTTCCGAGAGTTAACACCTAGCACCTCATGCTCAGGAGCCATAACAAATGTTGAGACCTTACCTTCTTTGCACATAATTTTTATCAAATCAGTAAGGTAATATTCACCTTTACTATTTTCATTATTAATTTTTTTAAGGGTTTCATCAAATTCCTCTGAGGAGAATGCTATAATACCACTATTACAAAGGCTTATTGAAAGTTGATCTGGACTTGCTTCTTTAGCCTCAACAATTTCAATTAGCTTGTCCCCTTCGGTTACCAGCCTTCCATAACTATTAGGTTCTCTCGCATCAAAACCTAAAACAGCAGCAGAGGCCTCACCCTCGAGGCTATTAAAGACTTTTTCTAATGTTTCTATTTGGATTAAAGGAGTATCGGCATATAAAACCATGATACTACCAGAAAAATCCCCTAAAATATCTTTAGCCGCCATAACAGCGTTTGCTGTACCTAGTTGTTTTTTTTGAATTGCAACATCTAGACCAAGGTTTTCTGCAGCTTCTTTAACATCATCATTATCGCTACCAGCGACACATATTGCTCTTGAAACATTTGCTGCGCGAGCCAAGGATGCAGACCATGCAAGCATTGATTGACCCCCCACACAATGAAGGACTTTTGAAAGCGAGGATTTCATACGTGAAGACTTGCCCGCAGCTAAAATAATAGCAGCTCTTTTGTGGACCATAAAGCACTCTCCCAGATGATTCGTCGGCGTTGACTTATTATAACAATAAACCATGATAACACGGAACGCGATTCTATTAAGGGAAATATATGAAAAATCTTCAAAATATTTCCATATGCTTTGACCTTGATGGGACTCTTGTAAATACTGCTCCAGATCTCATTAGAGTTTTAAATGAAGTTATCGCGCTTGAGGGTCTTCCTAAAACAAACTTTAAGGAAGCGCAGAAAAGTGTTGGTTACGGTGCAAGAAAATTAATTATTGAGGCTTTACGAAGAGAAAAACACGAAGTGAGTAAGACTCGATTAGATAAGCTACAAAAAATATTTATGAATTTATATGCTAATAATCTGTGTTTATTGAGTAAGCCATACCCTGGAGTAGAAACCGTTCTTAAAAGTTTAAAAAAAATGGGAGCTGAGCTATCAATATGTACTAATAAACCAGGCTATCTTGCACGACCGTTAATTCAAGATTTATCTCTTTCAAAATTGTTCATACGCATTGTTGGTTCAGATGATTTAATCAGAAATAAGCCATATCCAGACCATATTTGGACAGCTGCTGGTCATAAAGGAACAAAAAAAAAGATAATAATGGTAGGTGATAGTTTACCCGATGTAATATCAGCTCAAAAAGCAAAGATTCCCTCTATAATTATGAAATATGGGTACTCAACTATTCCTGCAAGAAGACTAGGGGGCAATTATCTATTACAACATTTTCGCGATCTTCCCCTAGCAATAAACAAAATAATATATTAATTGCTCATGGCGCAGGGTCACTCATTGCCTCTATGTTTGCATCGACTTTACGGATAGCAGCCTCAAGTCTGTCTTCAGCAGACTTTAAGTTTTTTTTTGGGTCTTGGTAAAAGGCAGTAAATTTCATTATTTGAAGGAATGTAGTGTTTAATAAGCGACCCCAAAATTTCATAGGTCTATCAAAATCAAACAAAAGAATAACTCGTTCTTGATCTGTATCATTCCAAACTTCATGTTCATAGGTATCGTCGAATACAAAGATTTCACCCTCTTTCCAAGGTGTTATAGTATTATCAACACGAATGCGGCAATTCTCACGATCTGATGGAATTATCAAACCAATATGAGACCTTAATATACCTTTAGTTACTCCACTGTGAGCCGGTATATGGTACCCAGGTGCCAAAATTGAAAACATAGCAGTCTGAAGGTTTGGAACACCTTCAAGCAATTTTGATGTCTTAGGAGCGAGAGATGCATTTTTAGCCAGCCGTTTACCAAATCCAAATAGAACAAAAGTCTTCCAATTATTTTCTGTCGCCAATCGATATTGATCTGGTGAAATATCTTGAAAACCAGGGATTACTTCTTTGTATTTCAAAACTTCCAATACTTCCGCTTTAATATCTAGCCAGTTATCTGTGAAGTTCTTTAGAAATGGAAAGTATTTATTATCAATTTTGGGTGTGTCTGGAACTAAAGACTGCTTAGCTTGGAAGCTTGCAATTTTCCTTACAAGCTTTTTACCATTCTTTTTTACAAAAGCCCTTCTGGGATTCTTCAAATGCTTTGGCTTTTCAACAACTTTTTTCATAATTAATAATGTCTAACTTAATTTAATTATTTCACACAGGAAATATTAATCTTAGTAATTATTTTTAATAACTACTTTATAGCTGCTAGTCTCTTTCTTGCCATCGCACTGCCGCCAAATAGATCCAAACAAATTTCATAATCTTCAGGCGTATCAAGTTCAGACCAAGTTTCTCCCTTAATGTTGGTAGTATCAATTGTTTGCTCTGATTGCGCTAAGCCGTTTATAGCCGATAAAAACCAACTTTTAGTACCTTCTTCCATTCTCATCAAACGCTCTAACTCGTTCTTAAATATATCTGGACCTTTATCCATAAAACGTAACATACCTATGGATTCCCCTTGAGTTTTTTGTGGAAGCAATGTTTTACCTATCGCAGTAAGTTGCGAACCATTCAATGACACCTTCATATCATCACCATCATAGTGCTCTTTTTGATCAATCGTTACTGATATATCTCTAGCTGGAGCTGCTAATACTTTAATCAATAATTCTGGGCTAAATAGTGTGTCACCATTAATAAGTAAGAAGTCATTATTCATTTCTTGTCGTGCCATCCAACAAGATGCTAGGTTATCTGCCACTTGATAGAAAGGATTGTAAAGAATGTTCACATCTTTACCAAATTTACCTGACGATACTTCCGCCTCCACAAGATGAGAGTTAAATCCTGTAACAATCGTTATTTTTTCTATCCCTTGTTTTAACAAAGTATCAATTTGTAGAGCAAGAACAGATGACAACCCAACTGGAAGCAAACATTTTGGTAAATCAGTTGTTAAAGGTAACAACCTTGAACCGCGCCCTGCAGAAAGTATTATAGCATGCATGTAATTAAACCCATTTATTTGACTTCAGTTCCAATTAACTATTTCAAAGTTTTCGTCAATAGCAGCTTTAGCAAGTTTTCTATCTGGGTTTACTGCAACACCAAAGTCACTAAACCTCAATATATCAATATCTGAGATACTATCAGTATACATTTTAATTAAAATTTCACTCCTATTAAACATTAAGGTATCCTGAAGCAACAATTTTACTCTTTGTAGTTTTTCAGGTCCATAACAATTCTTAGATGCAAATTCTTTTCTTAAAACACCATTTGTCCAACTCATATTAGTCGCAACCCAATAATCAATTTTTAATAACTCAGCTATAGGCTTAACTAGTAAATCAACAGCGGCACTGGCTATAATTATTGTGTCCCCTAATGCTTTATGACAATTTAGTATCTCAATAGCTCCTGGTCGTAAACCTTGGAGAACTTCATTCCTAGCAAATTCAATGGCTAATTTTTTCATTTTAATCTTTGAACACCCAACCATACTCCATTTCATCATACTTTGCTTAACGGATATTCTTGGCGTATAGCCAGCTTTATAACGCCACTGCGCAAAACCAGCTGATAAAATTAAAGGTAACCATATCCATGGTTTATATTTAACAGTATGAAAAACAAATCTCCCCCATGTACCTTTTTTAGTCAGCGTGTAATCAAGATCAAATATTACTATATTCTTCATTATTTACTCATCCAGCTTTGTGCTGGCTTTGGCAAAAACATACTATAGAATAAAACAATAAAATTAAATAATATACATAACCAAGTCCAAATTCCAACAGCATAGAAACCCCATCTACCTGCATAAGGAAACAATGGTAAAAAACATATACCTATCATGAATATAAACATATTTGGATTTCTACGCGCAGTAATATACCTCATAAAAGAATTGATAGGTTTCCACACATGAATGTGAAATCCATGCTTAGCTATAAAAATACCTTCAATAATTCTATCGATGACGTATCCAACTAAAATAGCCACTAAAGTTAAACTCATATAATCGGATTGTAAATTTTGCCATGTAAATACTCCACCTAAACCAACAAACCATGCCCAATACCAGAACGGTGGATGAATTAAATCTATACCATGGTCATAAATATTACCCCACCATGAATATGTCATAGTTGTGCGGGCTAACTTGCCATCAACAGTATCTAAAAATGTCATGAGCCAACCAGTCAGAAAACCTAACATCCACTCACCAAGCCAAAAATAATACAAAGCAGCAAACATTAATAGAAGCCCTATGGTGGTAACCATATTTGGTGAGAACCTTAAAGTGGCAAATAAACGCGTGACATAAAAAGCAGGAATAGGCCAAAACCACTTAGTCACAAAATCAGTAACACCTTTATACGAGCTAGAAAATTGTCGACGCATGATTTCAGATGGTGATGTCTTATTGATATCAAGGGCATAGGGATGTTCTGTTTTTCTAAGTGCCTTATTATAGCCATCATCCAAATCTTCTGGCCTATATCCGTCGATGTCTGTTCCTATTAAAATATCTGAACTCTTTCCAATTATTTCAACTGCTGACTCTCTATCTATCCCATTAGTACCAATGATTTTATTTCCAGAAATTAACGCCATTTTATTGTCAGCAGCAAAAGCCTTTGCGAGACTGGATGATAATATCCAATTTAACTGCAAATAAATAACCCCTGGGTTATTATCTGAAATAGCCTTGTCCATTGCACGCTGCTGCCATTTCAATAAAGGCATCCCCCACAACTTTACCTTAGAGCCTCCAATAAAATTTACCTGTTTATTAACGCAATCATTAGATTTTGACTGCTTGTTTTCTACAACACTTTTTAACGTACCTTGAGTTAAATAAACCAAAAATCCCACGGATGTAATATTACTAAGAATTGACGCCCAACCAGGAGCCATCTTTCCAATTGAAAAACTCAAAAGTATAAAAGCTGTTATATAGACTATAACTCCGGTTCCACGAGCGTATATAGCCCTTTCAGGTTTATCCGTTGCATATAACACTGGGTATAATGGAGCCGCTATACCTGTTATGGCAGCAGCAAGAATTAAAAGTGAAGCAAGTGGTGCAGCCATTGCATAGTCAACAGAGAAAACCATACTTAATAAATCAGGCCCTCCTACTTTTACTATAAATGCGGTCACAAGACCAAAACTTAATAACGATATCGCTGTCTTTTTAACTAACCCCCATATTTTTTCTGCTTCTCCAAGGCTTATCATTTTAGCAAGCTCGGGATAAATAACCTGGTCAAGGAGCTTAAAACCTTCGGATAATAATTTGGCAGCTTCTTCAGCAATTCTATAAATAGCCACCCATGTAGAGCCAAACATACCCATCACCATTAGTGCTGGTAAATGTGTTGTTGAAGCTGAGAGGGTAGAATCTATATTGGACTTAATCATAAATTTCCACAAACCACTTCTAGCTTTAAACAAAGGCGACTTTGAACGTACCACTAACATTAATAAACCACGGGATTTCAATTCCAATATGGCCATCATAGGAAGAAAGAAATAGGCAGCCATTGAGCCTATATACCAAGCTATCAAGAATCCAATAAAACCGGCATCATAATGTACCGCTATTATAACTCCAATAAATCTAGTGATTGGCATTACTAGGCCATGAATTGCCAAGATGTGAAACTTATCAAATAAACGAAATACACCAACACCAACCCCCCTTTGCCTTAATAAAATCAAAGAACAGTAAAAAA